>JAEZIA010000149.1 GCA_023416315.1 Actinomycetes bacterium | reverse complement strand
GGTCGGCGCCATCGTGTTCGCCGGCCTGGCGCTGGCGTACCGGACTCGGCCGGTGTTCGTGCCCACCTCGGGCCCCAACGACCCGGTGGCGCGGTACCGCACCACCGTGCTGACCCGGTTGAAGCTGATCGGCTTCGGCGTGCCCGCCGTCGTCGGCCTGCTGGCCGGCGTGGTGGCGCAGAGCTACTGGGTGCGCATCCAGCTGTTCCTGCACGGTGGGGACTTCGGCGTGGCCGACCCCGAGTTCGGCAAGGACCTCGGTTTCTACGCCTTCGACCTGCCGTTCTACCGGTTGGTGCTGTCGTACCTGTTCGTCGCGGTGTTCCTGGCGCTGGCGGCCAACCTGGTGGCGCACTACGTCTTCGGCGGCATCCGGCTGTCCGGCCGGGCCGGGGCCGTCACCAAGGCGGCCCGCATCCAGCTGGTGGCGCTGGTCGGGATCCTGGTCCTGCTCAAGGCATTGGCCTACTGGCTGGACCGCTACGAGCTGCTGAGCCACACCCGCGCCGGCAAGCCGTTCACCGGTGCCGGCTACACCGACATCAACGCCGTGCTGCCGGCCAAGCTGATCCTGCTGGCGATCGCGGTGATCTGCGCCGTGGCGGTGTTCTCCGCGCTGGTGCTGCGCGATCTGCGGATCCCGGCCATCGGCCTGGTGCTGCTGCTGCTGTCCTCCCTGGTGGTCGGCGCCGGCTGGCCGCTGATCGTCGAGCAGTTCAGCGTCAAACCGAATGCGGCGCAGAAGGAAAGCGAATACATCAACCGAAGTATCACCGCCACACGGGATGCCTACGGGTTGACCGATGAGACGGTGGAGTACCGCAACTACGGCGGCGATGCCAATGCCACCGCCCAGCAGGTCTCCTCGGACACGGCGACCACGTCGAACATCCGACTGCTCGACCCGACGATCGTCAGCCCGGCGTTCACCCAGTTTCAGCAGGGCAAGAACTTCTACAACTTCCCCGACCAGCTGTCGATGGACCGTTATGTCGGGCCCGACGGTCAGATCCGCGATTACGTGGTGGCCGCTCGCGAGCTCAACCCCGACCGGTTGATCGACAACCAGCGTGACTGGATCAACCGGCACACGGTCTACACCCACGGCAATGGCTTCATCGCCTCGCCGGCCAACACCGTGCGCGGAATCGCCAACGACCCCAACCAGAACGGCGGCTACCCGGAGTTCCTGGCCAGCGTCGTCGGCGCCAACGGCAGTGTGGTCTCACCGGGACCGGCGCCGCTGGATCAGCCGCGTATCTACTTCGGCCCGGTCATCTCCAACACCTCGGCCGACTACGCGATCGTCGGCAAGACCGGCGGCAACGACCGCGAATACGACTACGAGACCAACACCGAGACCAAGAACTACACCTACACCGGTGCCGGTGGTGTCCCGATCGGCAACTGGCTGGCCCGCAGCGTCTTCGCCGCCAAGTTCGCCGAGCGGAACTTCTTGTTCTCCAACGTGATCGGCTCCAACAGCAAGATCCTGTTCAACCGCGACCCCGCGGAGCGGGTGAAGGCGGTGGCGCCCTGGCTGACCACCGACAGCTCGGTGTATCCGGCGATCGTGAACAAGAAGATGGTGTGGGTCATCGACGGCTACACCACGCTGGACAACTACCCCTATTCGGAGCTGACGTCGCTGTCGTCGGCGACCGCGGACTCCAACGAGGTCGCGCTGAACCGGCTGGCGCCGGATAAGCGGGTGAACTACATCCGCAACTCGGTGAAGGCCACCGTCGACGCCTACGACGGCACGGTGACGCTCTACGCCCAGGACGAGAAGGACCCGGTCCTCAAGGCGTGGATGGCGGTGTTCCCGGGCACGGTCAAGCCGAAGAGCGACATCACCCCGGATCTGGCTGCGCACCTGCGTTATCCGGAGGATCTGTTCAAGGTGCAGCGCATGTTGCTGGCCAAGTATCACGTCGACGACCCGGTGACGTTCTTCTCCACCTCGGACTTCTGGGACGTGCCGCTGGATCCGAACCCGACCGCCAGCAGCTACCAGCCGCCGTATTACATCGTCGCCAAAGACATTGCCAATAACACGAATTCATCGTCGTTCCAGCTGACCAGCGCGATGAACCGGTTCCGGCGCGACTTCTTGGCGGCCTACATCAGCGCCAGCTCCGACCCGGATACCTACGGCCGGATCACGGTGCTGACCATCCCGGGCCAGGTCAACGGACCGAAGCTCGCGTTCAACGCGATCAGTACCGACACCGCGGTCAGCCAGGACCTCGGTGTGATCGGCCGCGACAACCAGAACCGGATCCGCTGGGGCAATCTGCTCACGCTGCCGGTGGGCCAGGGCGGCCTGATCTACGTGGCCCCGGTGTACGCCTCGCCGGGCACCAGTGACGCCGCGTCGTCGTATCCACGCTTGATCCGCGTGGCGATGATGTACAACGACAAGGTCGGCTACGGCCCGACGGTCAGCACCGCGCTGGACGGCATCTTCGGTGCCGGTGCGGGCGCGACAGCGACCGGTCCGGCACCGGCCACCCCGCCGGGTGGTCAGCCGCAGGGATCGCGCCCGCCGGCGGCCGCGCCGGCTCCGGCGCCGGGTAGTACACCGGAGGTGCCGAGCCCGCCGGTGGCGGTGACACCGGCGACGCCGGGTGTCCCGACGACGTTGTCGCCGGCGAAATCCGCGGCGCTGGTCGATGTCGAGACCGCGCTGGGTGCGGTGCAGGAAGCGCAGAAGAACGGCAACTTCTCCGAATACGGTGATGCGCTGCAACGCCTCGACGACGCGATGAAGAAGTACGAGGCCGCCAAGTAGCAAAGGCGCGGTATGCGTGAGTTGGTCGTGCTGGGGACCGCCAGTCAGGTGCCGACCCGCTACCGCAACCACAACGGCTACCTGCTGCGCTGGGACGACGAGGGCTTGCTCTTCGATCCGGGCGAGGGCACCCAGCGCCAGATGACGCTGGCCGGTGTCCCGGTCAGCGCAGTGAACCGGTTGTGCCTCACGCACTTTCACGGCGATCACTGCCTGGGAGTGCCCGGTGTCATCCAGCGGGCGTCGCTGGACCAGGTGGGCCATCCGCTCGTCGCGCACTTCCCGGCGTCCGGCGGCGAGTACTTCGCCCGGCTACGGCATGCCTCGGTGTTCTACGACCGGGTCGAGGTGCGGGAGGAGCCGGTCTGGGCCGATGGGACGGTCGCAGCGGGCGCCTTCGGTGTGCTGGAGGCGCGTGCGCTGCAGCATTCAACCGAGGTGTTCGGCTACCGGCTGATCGAGCCCGACGGACGGCGTTTCGTGCCGGAGTTGTTGGCGCGCTTCGGAATCAGCGGACCGTCGGTGGGCGAGCTCGATCGCATCGGATCGCTGCGGGTGGGGGAGCGGGTCGTCGACGTGGCGGAGGTCAGCGAGACGCGGCGTGGTCAGCGGTTCGCGTTCGTGATGGATACGCGCCTGTGCGATGGGGTGTACGCGCTGGCCGACGGCGCCGACCTGTTGGTGATCGAGGCGACGTTTTTGACCGAGGACGAGGACCTGGCGCACCAGTACGGGCACCTCACCGCGCGGCAGGCGGCCACGGTCGCCGCGGAGTGCGGGGTGCGGACGCTGGTGCTGACACACTTCTCGCAGCGCTACCCCGACGCCGCCGACCGCTACGCCGAGGAGGCCGCGGCGGTATTCGCCGGTGACGTCGTGGTGGCCGAGGATTTGATGCGGGTGCCGGTACCGGCTCGCCGTTAGGAGGTCGGCGGCAGGCCAACGCGCAGGGCAATGGCCTGCTTCTGGCCGACGTTGGTGACGAAGTCGGCCGGAGCGGGCACACCGGGCAGGCCGTCGAACTCGATGCGGGCCAGGGTGGCGCCCTCGGTGAACAGCAGTACGGTCACCGACTTCTTGCCGTCGGGAGAGTTGCCGGACACGACGGTGCCGCCGGTGCCCACGATCGAGGGCTGCGAGGGCCCGGGGCTCACCGTTTTGGCCAGGCCCGCCTGGGCGTCGGAGAGCGCCGATGCGCCGGCGGACTTGTCGTCGAGAGCGATCAGCAGGATGTTGACGGCCTTGGTCTGCTGCTCGTTGACCAGCAGCACCTCGGCGCCGGGCCGGCCGTTGGGGTTCGGGGTCGGAGGCTGGTCGATGAAAATCTCGCCGGCGCCGGAGATGTCGCGGGCCTGCAGCAGCAGTCGGGTGTAGTCGACGGGGGCGGCGGCCGGTTTGCTGCTGGTGGTCGTCGGGCTGGTGGACACGCCGGGCAGCGCGGGGATCGACGCGACGGGTTTGGTTGTGCCGCCTTCGGATTGACTGTCGCAGGCGGCGACCCCAAAGGTGAGTGCGGCGATCATCGAGATCGCGGCGAGGCGAGTGGCGTGTTGTCGTTTCATCTCCCCCGAGCCTGTCGAGTTCTGCTGCCGGACGCAAGCAGAGGGCCCTGACCTCTACACTTCCACGGGAAATTGACGGAAGGGGAACCATGACCGCTGTCACCGAGGAGCATCTCGGCGACGCTGTATCGGCACTGCGCGACCAGTTGCAGGGCAGCCTGGCGTTGCCGGGTGAGCCGGACTATGACCGGATCACGCCGTGGAACGTCGCGGTGCCGGTGCGGCCCGCGATGGCGGTCTTCGTGGCGTCGGCGACCGACGTCTGCACCGTCGTGCGGTTCGCCGCCCGGCATGGGCTGCGGGTCGCGGTGCAGGCGACCGGTCATGGTGCGCTGCCGGGGCTCGGGCGCGGCACGATCCTGGTGCACACGGGGGCGTTGTCCGGGTGCGCGGTGGATGTGCGCAACCGGGTCGCCCGGGTGGGCGCCGGGGTGCGCTGGCAGCAGGTGTTCGACGCCGCGTGCCCGCACGGGCTGGCGCCGCTGTCGGGATCGGCGCCCGGGGTGGGTGTGGTCGGCTTCCTGACCGGGGGCGGAATCGGGCCGTTGGTGCGCACGTTCGGCGCCTCGTCGGACTATGTCAGGGCGTTCGAGATCGTGATCGGCACGGGGGAGATCCTGCGGGTGACGCCCGAGCAGTATCCGGATCTGTATTGGGGTGTGCGTGGCTCGAAGTCCACGCTCGGCATCGTCACCGGCGTCGAGATCGATCTGCTGCCGGTTGCGGAGTTCTACGGCGGTGCGGTGTATTTCGACGGTGCGGATGCCGCCGCGGTGCTGCGGGAGTGGGCGCGGTGGAGCGTGGGCCTGCCGGAGTCGGTGAACACCTCGATCGCGCTGCAGCAGCTGCCGCCGCTGCCGGGGGTGCCGCCGATGTTGGCCGGCCGGCTGACGGTGGCGGTGCGTTACGCGGCGCTCGGTGACGTCGGTGCGGCAGCCCGGCTGCTCGCCCCAATCCGGGCGGTGGCCACACCGGTGTTGGACACCGTCGCGGTGCAGCCGTACGCGGCGCTGGGCGCGGTGCACGCCGATCCGGTGGACCCGATGCCCGTGCACGAGGGGCACGCGCTGCTGCGGGAGTTGCCGTCTGAGGCCGTCGAGGCGCTGCTGGCGGTGGCGGGGCCAGGGTCGGGCTCGGTGCAGACCATCGTGGAGCTGCGGCTGCTCGGTGGGGCGCTGGCGCGCGAGCCGCGACATGCCAGCGCGCTGTGCCATCGCGACGCCGCGTATGCATTGGCGACGATCGGTGCGTTGGTGCCGCCGGCGGCCGAGCAGGTGCCCGGTCACGCTGAGCGGGTGGTGGCGGCGCTGGCGCCGTGGGGGACCGGCGGGCAGCACCCCAACTTCGCACCCGAGGCCGGGCCGGCCCGGCTGGCACGGTGCTACGACGAGGACACTCTGGGTTGGTTAGATCGGGTGGCGCGCCAGTACGACCCGGCTCGGGTGCTGGCCTTCGGGCAGGCCGCACGGCTCTGAGCACGCGATTTGGTTCCTCCGCTTGCCGTTGGGTAACGTTGCGTTCACCGACGCGGGGTGGAGCAGCTCGGTAGCTCGCTGGGCTCATAACCCAGAGGTCGCAGGTTCGAATCCTGTCCCCGCTACTAAACGAAAACGGTCCCCGGAGATTGCTCCGCGGACCGTTTTCGTGCGTGCACCCAAAGCACGCCGACAGCGGCGCACCTTCACCTAGCGTTTCTCCATGACATCAACCGAGCAGGTTCAACCGGCAGCAGCGATGCCCACGTCCCGCAAGGTGCTCTGCGTCCTCTACGCGCTTATCGCGCTGATCGCCTTGGGCGCGACATGGAGTCAAACCATCGCCTACACCGGCAGCGGGGCCGACTTCTTCGCCACATTTTGGCAAGACACCCGGGTGAACGCCGCATCACGCAACCTCACCGCCGACGCGCTGATGCTGAGCATCTCCGTCGTCATCCTGATGGTCATCGAAGCCCGCAAGCACGGCATCCGGTTCGTGTGGCTCTACGTCATCGGAGGCGTGTTCATCGCCATCAGCGTGGTGGTGCCACTGTTTCTGATCGCTCGCGAGATCCGCATGGGCGCTACCGAATCCCCGCGTCTCCGGCCGTTCGACGTCATCCTGTTGGCCGTCGCCACCGCCGGCGCCTTGGCCCTGACGATCTGGGTCGACATCGGATGACAATCGCGGGCGAGCGTCGTACCCGAGTCATAGGCTGACCCAGTGAACCGTGCGGACCGGCTGTACGCGATCGTCGAGGAGTTGCGTGCGGTATCGCCGCGCCCCCGCACCGCGGCCTGGCTCGCCAACCGATTCGAGATCAGCACTCGCACCATCGAGCGTGATCTGACGGCATTGCGCGAATCCGGGGTCGCCATCCGAGGCGGGGTGGGCCGCGCCGGTGGCTACTTCCTGGATCGCGACCGCACGCTGCCACCGGTGACGCTCACCGCCACCGAGGCGCTGGCCATCAGCGTCGCGTTGCGTTCGGTCACCGGTTCGCCGTTCGCGGCCTCGGCCCGCGTCGCCGCGCAGAAGGTGCTGGCCGTCTTGCCGGCCGATGTGCGTCGTCGCGAGCAATCGCTGGCGGCGCGCGTGCACACCGTCGGCGACGAGCCGCCCCCGATCGGCGGGGCGATCAACGACACCGTCTGGCAGGCGGTCACCACCGATCGGGTGCTGCATCTCGACTTTGTGGACCGCAACGGCGCCCGCACCAGCCGTTTCGTTGAGCCGCTGGGCCTGTTGTGGGCGCCGGCCGGCTGGTGTTTCGTCGGCTGGTGCCGGCTGCGCTCCGGCGTGCGCGGTTTTCAACTCGACCGCATCGCACAGGCGAGCCTGACCGATGAGCGTGCGCCCGCGCGGGAGGTCGAATTCAGCGCCGAGCTGGACCGGATCGGGGCGGCCCCGCTCGACCGGTGAGGAGAAATGTGACCTCAATCACCGACATAACGGTGTCGCCAACGGTTGCCACAGTGGGGATATGGATAGCCGAGAAATCACCGAACTGGCCACGACCTGGTGCCGCATGTGGAACGAAGACCCCGCACTGGCGCACGAGCTGATGAGCGACGACTGCGTCCAGTGGTTCGCCGGCGGGGACGACCTTGACTCCGTCGTCGGCCCAACCCAACAGGAAGCGTTCGTCGCGGCGCTTCAATCCCAGCGCACCAACATCTTCGTTCCGCGGGTGTTTGTGATCGAGGGCGATACGTTCGCCTACCTGTGGGACGTCACCTTTCCCGCTGATGGAACCGTCATGTCCGGGATCGACGTAAACGTATTGCAGGATAAGCGAATCCGGCAGAACTGGACCTTCATGGGCCCGCACCGCGACGCCTCGGACCCGCAGCCCGGCGACACCCTCGACCGGGACGCGCTGTCGACCGTGGCGTCGAACTGGGCGGAAACGATGGGCTACACCGTGCACCGGCAGCCGATCCTCGATGTGAACAACGGCCGGATCGCGCTGTTGCGAACCACGTCCGACGGCGTGGGCGGTGTGGATCTGCTCACCGTGCGCAATGGTGACGTCGAACCGATCTGGTCGCTGACGGGGACGCGCGCGTTCCGCTA
Organism: Actinomycetes bacterium; assembly: GCA_023416315.1. Classification (GTDB taxonomy): domain Bacteria; phylum Actinomycetota; class Actinomycetes; order Mycobacteriales; family Mycobacteriaceae; genus Mycobacterium. The sequence continues at coordinate 2,530 of JAEZIA010000149.1, read as the reverse complement.
CTGAGTTGCGCATACTGCCATTGCGGTGCAGCGGCGCTCACCCAGCGGCGCGCCGCGCTGCTGCGGCCGCATTGTCGGCCGAGGCGGCACTACGCGACTGCGGAACGACGCAGACGTGGTCACCGGCGAATGCCTCGCGCCACACGTAACCCTGCTGGCAGGTGGCGGGTCCGTACGCGCCGCCGTTGGGGCTGCGCCGCGACGCGGCGAGCTGGTTCTCCTGCGCTGTCTGGGAGCGCACCGCCGATGTCACGCACACGTGGTCACTGGGGCGAGCCTCGCGCCACACGTAACCCTGCTTGCAGGTGTCGGGTCCGTAGGGCAGGTTCGCCTTCGCCTTGAACTGGGCCTCTCCCCACCCCGAGCAGGTCGAGTTGCCAAAGAAGTCGGTGTTGCAGCCCTGGACCTTCACGCTGTACACCACATCGGCGTGGACGTTGTTGATACTGAACGCTCCGTGCGAGCCGCCGGAGGTTTCGTACTGTGTTTCGCCGCGTCCCGGCCTGCTCCACCGCAGGTTGTAGTGGTCGTAATCCTCGTGACCGTCCCACCCGATGTGCAGTGTCGCGCCGTTCTGATACAGCTCGTTGATACAAGGAACGTCAACGGCACACCCCACGACATCGCCACTGAGATCATCAGCCTGCGCCGACCCGAGTGACGACGGCAACAACAGAATTGCCGTACTGATGATGGCCGCCGAGACGGCATGCGTCGAATGCATCGTGACCCCCCTGTGGTGATTGTCGGGATGAGACCAGCCTGCGCCGGAGCGGCCGCGAAGGCACGAGTGGTCTTCTACTCCAATACATCTGGGCTACACGCGCGTAGCCGCTGCAGTAGAGGACTGTGCCACGTGACCTTGCCGTAGGCACTGCAGAAGACAGGCGCATCCACTTCAGGGGGGCGCCTGAAAGCCGACAAAGCGGGCAGGCACGGCCGCAGTTGATCCGCTCCCGCGGCGACGGCGGCGCGCACGGCGAGCCACAACTCGCCGGGGTGCGGATAGTACGGCGACAGCAATCGCATGCGGTGGGCATCGCCTCCGGCCGCTGCAACCGCCCGGTTGATCATGGTGCATGCTGCTGTGTAACACGGCAATTCCGTGAGATCTGCCGCGGTCAGCAACGTCACCACATTCGCGTTCACCGTGCAATCCACGACGTTGTAGCCGAAGGTGTCGGACAACCAAGTCCAGAAGGTTCCGGGCAGCACCCAGGAGGCGGGCGGCGCGTGGTGGCTCGCGACGCGATGAGGGAACAGCGCGGTCAGCGCGGTTCGGCGCAGCGCCTGGAGATCGCGCCGACCGTGCCGGGCCAACTCCAGTGAAATCACCGCGGTGTCGTCAGCATCAGCGGGATACACCGGCACATGCGGTGGTCGGGTGGCAGATGTCCAGAATCGGTACGCGCCCGGCCGCCCGGGCTCCTCGCACGTTTCCAGGAAATCCAGCGCCCGCGCCACGGTCTGACCGAGTTCGGGCGTGGCGGTGGCCGGCCCGAGGGTGCGCAGAATCTGCGCTGTCACGAAACCGTTTTCGTCAGACCGGGCGATCCCGTCCTCCACCATCGTCGACCGGAATGCCCCGCTGGGTGACTGGGCCGCGATCAACTGGTCGACGATGGTGTCGGGAATCGGTTGGGTCAGCACGGCGGCGCCATTCCGACGGTCAGCGCGGCGGGCGCGTCGCCGTGGGTGACCGTGAACGCGATCACGCTGTGGTGGGTGGGCGCCGAATGGGTTTGTGCGAGGCCGGCGCTCAACCTGCGGTAGCCGGCGGCGTCCCACCCCAGTTCCGGTGCGACCGCGAGCAAGATCCGACGGGTGGCAGCATCGTCCCCGCACACGTCAAAGGCATAACCGAAGACGCTCAGCGCGACGACACCGAGTGCGGGTGCACAGACCACACTGATGCCGAACGGGTGGCGCGGTAGGTGGGGGTGCATGGGCAGGCCGTACACGGTGGACATCAGATGCAGCAGATCGCGTTGGCGCGCACCGAATCCGGCCGAATCCAGCATCGCACCGATGTCGGCGACGTCGAGCCCGTCGAGCCGGAAGTACAGCTCCGTCAACCCGGATCCGGCCTCGTGCCCGAAACCCTCAAGTCGAGGGTTCCGGTGGCCGACCCGCTCGATGCCGGGAAACCACCGGCGGGCGGTATCCCGGGAGGACACGTCCCGCGGCACTTCGGCGTACAGCTTGAACCGTGATCGCTTCCCATCGTGCCGACCACCGACCCAGGCCCCCCAGTGCAATGTCCCGCCGCGCTGCAGCCGGACCAGCTCGTCGATCAGTTCCCGCGGTATCCGTTGTCCTCCAGACAGTTCCGTTGTCACCGACAAGGCGAGGGCCAATCGGTCGGAATGGTCGCACTCGGGGCCGGCGACCTCAGCGGTGTAGCGGACGCACCGCTCTGCGGAGTTGAACGAGATCTCCAGAGGGCAACCCGAGGCGGTCAGCGTGCTGAATTTCCACGCCACCTCCGGCCAGGCCGAGTGGCGCAGTGGCGCCAGGATGACATCAAGCG
>JAEZIA010000059.1 GCA_023416315.1 Actinomycetes bacterium | reverse complement strand
GGCAGCGCCAAGCGCATCACCGCGATCCTGCCGTTCTATCCCTACGCCCGCCAGGACAAGAAGCACCGTGGCCGCGAGCCGATCTCGGCACGCCTGGTCGCCGATCTGCTCAAGACCGCGGGTGCCGACCGCATCGTCTCGGTCGATCTGCACACCGACCAGATCCAGGGCTTCTTCGACGGGCCGGTGGACCACATGCGCGCCCAGCCACTGCTGACCGGCTACATCCGGGACAACTACAACTGCGAGAACGTGGTCGTGGTCTCCCCGGACTCCGGCCGCGTGCGGGTCGCCGAGAAGTGGGCCGACGCGCTGGGCGGCACGCCGCTGGCGTTCATCCACAAGACCCGCGACCCGAAGGTGCCCAACCAGGTGGTGTCCAACCGGGTCGTCGGCGACGTGGCCGGCAAGACCTGCGTACTGACCGACGACATGATCGACACCGGCGGCACCATCGCCGGCGCGGTGAAGCTGCTGCACAACGACGGCGCCAAGGACGTCATCATCGCCGCCACCCACGGCGTGCTGTCCGACCCGGCCCGCGAGCGCCTGGCCGACAGCGGCGCACGCGAGGTGATCGTCACCAACACGCTGCCGATCGACGAGTCCAAGCGGTTCAACCAACTCACGGTGTTGTCCATCGCGCCGCTGCTGGCCAGCACCATCCGCGCCGTCTTCGAAAACGGTTCGGTGACAGGCCTTTTCGATGGAGATGCATAGTTGTCAAGCACCATCTATCACAACCCGCGCTGCAGCACCTCTCGCAAGACACTCGATCTATTGCGCGACAATGGAATCCAACCGGAGATCGTCGAGTATCTGAAAACCCCGCCGTCGCGTGCCGAGATCGCCAAGCTGATCGCCGACGCCGGCATCGAGGTGCGTGCCGCGGTCCGCAAGCGGGAGGCGCTCTACACCGAGCTGAACCTCGCCGAGGCCGACGATGACGAACTGCTGGACGCCATGGCCGCCAACCCGATTCTCATCGAGCGCCCGTTCGTGGTGACCCCCAAAGGCACCCGGTTGGCCCGGCCGATCGAATCGGTCAACGAAATTCTGTGAGAGCCCGTCGCGCGGCGCTGTCCATCGCGCTGACCATGGCCGTCGCGGCGTGCGGGTCGACGCCGCCGGATTACTCCTCGGTGTGGAGCACACCGGCCACGACCACGACAGCTCCAACCACGTCGAGCACACCGCAGCCGATTTCGGAGTACCTCTACGGGGTCGGAGTCACCGGCGAGCAGATTCCGCTGGATAAGCTCACCGACATCACGGTGACCCTGCCGCGCCCGCCCGGCTGGACCAAGTACAACAACTCGAATTTCTCGCCGGGCACCGAGGTGATCGCGAAGAACAACACCTATCCGACGGCGATGGTGATCGTATTCAAGCTGAACGGCAACTTCGACGTCGCCGAGGCGCTCAAGCACGCCAGCGTCGACGCCGAGATGTCGAAAAACTTCACCAAATTGAACGCTTCCTCCAATGACTTCAATGGGTTCCCGTCCGCGATGATCGAGGGCAGCTACGACCTGAACGACAAGCGGCTGCACTCCTACAACCGGGTGGTCATCCCGGTGACCCCGGCGCCGGCCTTCCAGCGGTATCTGGTCCAGTTGACGATCACCACGCTGGCCGACCAGGCCGCCGCGGCGTCCGACGACGTCGAGGCGATCATCAAGGGCTTCAGCGTCACAGTAAAGAAGTAGCCGGGTCGCCTTCCCCCGCGAGCAGACGCAAACTGTTCCGAAATCCCGGCGTGTCGGGGGTTTTTGCGTCTGCTCGGGGGAGGGCGAGCGCCCGTCCCCCTAAAGTGATCTCCCATGAGTTGGACCGCCGCAGATCTGCCGTCGTTCGCCGGGCGCACCGCCATCGTCACCGGAGCCAACAGCGGGCTGGGTCTGGTCACCGCTCGTGAATTGGCCCGCGTCGGCGCGCACGTGATCCTGGCCTGTCGCAACACCGCCAAGGGGCAGGACGCGGCCGCCACCATGACCGGCGATGTCGAGGTGCGCGCGCTCGATCTGCAAGACCTCGGCTCGATCCGCGACTTCGCCGCGGGGGTGGACGCCGTCGATGTCCTGATCAACAACGCCGGCATCATGGCGGTCCCGTACGCGGTCACCAAAGACGGCTTCGAGAGCCAGATCGGGACCAACCATCTCGGCCACTTCGCGCTGACGAACCTGCTGCTGCCGAAGGTCGGCGACCGCGTCGTCACGGTGTCGTCGTTCATGCACCTGCTGGGCAAGATCAGCCTCAAGGACCTGAACTGGAAGGCCCGGCCGTACTCGGCCTGGCTGGCCTACGGCCAGTCGAAGCTGGCCAATCTGCTATTCACCAGCGAACTGCAGAAGCGCCTTGACGCCGCCGGGTCGCCGCTGAAATCGCACGCCGCCCACCCCGGCTACTCCGCGACCAACCTGCAGGGACAGACCGGCAACCGGTTCGGCACCCGGGTCTGGGACACCGGCAACGCACTGGTGGCCACCAGCCCCGAGTTCGGTGCCCGGCAGACCCTGTACGCCGCGGCGGCGGACCTTCCCGGCAACAGCTTCATCGGTCCCCGGTTCGCGATGCGCGGGCCGACCGGGCCGTCACCGCGCAGCCCGCTGGCCCGCAACAAGACCACCGCCGCGGCGCTGTGGCGGCTGTCCGAGCAGCTCACAGGGGTCGAATTTCCGCTATGAACCGGTGATCGGCTACCCTGGTGGCCGCGTCACGGCGAGGGTGGTCCAGCCACCGTTATCGACGAGGCTTCCTTTCATTGGTGCCTGCCTTAGCCGTGCGGAAGACCCACGGACAATTCAGGAGCACCCATCATGGCCAAGAACGCCACCAATAACCTGACCGCCGGCGTGCGGGGCAAGACCGGCAAGGGCGCGTCGCGCCAGGCCCGCCGCGACGGCAAGGTTCCCGTCGTTCTCTACGGCCACGGCACCGAACCCCAGCACCTCGAGCTCAATGCCCACGACTTCGCCGCCGTCCTGCGCAAGGCCGGCACGAACGCGGTGCTGACGCTCGACATCGAGGGCAAGGAGCAGCTGGCGCTGACCAAGGCCCTCTCCGTGCACCCGATCCGCCGCAGCATCCAGCACGCCGACCTGATCGTGGTCCGCCGCGGCGAGAAGGTGACTGTCGAGGTCAACGTCGTCCTCGAGGGCGACGCCGCGTCGGGCACCCTGGTGACCCAGGACGCCACCACCATCGAGGTGGAGGCCGACGCCCTGTCGATCCCGCAGCAGCTGACGGTGTCGATCGAAGGCGTCGAGGAGGGCACCCAGATCACCGCGGGCCAGGTCGAGCTGCCCGCAGGCGTCACGCTGATCAGCGATCCCGAGACCCTCGTCGCCAACATCGTCGCCGCCCCGTCGGCCGAGGAACTGGAGGCCGAGGGTGGCGGCGAGTCCGTCGAGGAGCAGGCCGCCGATGCTGCCGAGGCAGCCGAAGCCGCCGAGGGCGAGTCGGCCGAGGCCGAGTAACCCCGCGCCATGGCCGATCCCCTGTTGGTCGTCGGCCTGGGCAATCCGGGACCGCAATACGCCAAGACCCGGCACAACCTCGGTTTCATGGTGGCCGATGTGCTGGCCGCTCGCATCGGCGCACAATTCAAGGTGCACAAGCGGTCCGGCGCGGAGATCGTGACCGGCCGGCTCGGGCACCGTCCGGTCGTGCTGGCCAAACCGCGCACCTACATGAACGAGTCGGGGCGCCAGGTGGGTCCGTTGGCGAAGTTCTACTCGGTGATGCCGACCGACATCATCGTGATCCACGACGAGCTCGACATCGACTTCGGCCGGATCCGGCTGAAGCTCGGTGGCGGCGAGGGTGGTCACAACGGTTTGCGGTCGGTGGGCAGTTCGTTGGGCACCAAGAACTTTCAGCGGGTGCGTATCGGGATCGGCCGCCCGCCGGGACGTAAGGACCCGGCGGCGTACGTCCTCGAGCCGTTCACCGCCGCCGAGCGTGCGGAGGTTCCTGCGATCTGTGAGCAGGCCGCCGACGCTACCGAGCTTCTGATCGAGGTGGGACTGGAGACCGCTCAGAATCAGGTGCACGCCTGGTGAACGCGTAAGTATTCGGCACCAAGGCGTCAGGATTGCGTAGGGATAGACAACGCGGCGGCCCTGGTGACGTAGACCTGACTGCGTGAGGACTGCACGGATTTGGGGCACCTTCGACGTCTACCCGGCGCGCTACGGCGTCGCCCGCTGTCGGCTGGTGGTGTTCCCGCCCGGTATCACGGTGTCAGAACGCCGCATGCTAAAGGCATGGCGGAGCTGGCCGCTGTGGGGAGCCACGCTGTGGCTGGTCCTGCAGATCGGCGGCTCGGCGGTCGGCATGTCCGCAACCGCGCTGATCGCCGGGACGATGATCTATATCGCCGCCGGGGCGATCACCTTCGCACTCGCGGGGGAAACCCGAATGCGGGTGCGCACGTTGTGGGCCGTGACGGTCGCCGGTTGCCCTAACGACGAGGAGGAGCGGCGCTACTCGGTACTGCGCGTCATGGCACAGGCCCTCGATCACGCCGACCGGGATCTGGACCGGGGGCGGCTGACCCCGCCGCAGCACGAAGCGCGTTGGTGGCAGGTGTATGACCTTCTCGGCACGCTGGCGCCCGAAGGCGCATCAGCCACAGCCCCAACGCGATGAGCGCGGCCACCTCGAACCCGGCGATTCCACGTTCCACCAATCCCAACGGGATCAACGTCCACCACCGTTGGCCGGTCACGATGCCGACCGCGATGGCGCCGAACAGCACCGCCAGCCAACCGATTCCGATAGCGGTGAGCCACCGCGCCGCTCGCGCGGCGCCGGCGCTGCCACGGGCGATCAGCAGCACCGCCACCGGCAGCGCGACGAACGCGACCAGGGTCGCGTAGCGATGCACGGTGCCGGACAGGCTCGGGCCGGTGACCCAGTTGTGCTTGGGAAACGCGACGATGGCCAGCAGCGCGACCACCCACAGCAGCATCGCCACCGACCCGGCCGACCACGGCCGCACCCGTCCGGCCCGGATCAGGCCGTACAGCAGGGCCAGTGAGGTGCCGGCCAACGTCAGCACGGCCGCCACGAACGCCCAACTGCCCGAGGTGTACGCGTACTCGGAGATCGTGGCGCCGCGCAGTTGCCTGCCGCGAACGGATTGCCCGCCGAGCGTGGCGTCGAGACCGAGCACCACGACGATTGCGGCCGCCGCGCCGAACACACCGATCCAGCTCAGCGCCCGCACCATCGGGCCAGACTACCCGCGCCTGCGCACCCCGGAGTCGACGACCTTGACCGGTTTGTGGGGGTAGCGCCGCTCGGCGTGCTCCTTGGCGGCCGAATTCGGCAGCACGTAAAGGGTTTCGACTTTCTCCTGCAGTGGCCGCAACACCAGGTTCATGAACGCCTTGCGGTCGTCCAGATACGGCTCGATGACGTCCTCACCTGCCGGACAGACCGCCAGACAGTACGCGGCCTTGTAGTTCGCCTTGAACGACAGGCTCTGCCACATCGACGCGTTCTCCGAATCGGTGACGCGGGAACGGAACTCAGCGGCATCCGCACTGTCGGCGATGGTCTGGGCCCAATCGGTGAATCCGCCCATGAACTCCCGGTAGTTGTGCACCGAGCACGCGATGAAGTCGAACTCGCCGTCCTTCTTGATCGCCCCGACCGGGCAGGCCGCCACACAGAGCTTGCATTCCAGGCAGGGCGAATAGTCCAGTGGTGCACCGTATTCGGTGACTGGCGCGTCGACGAGGATGGTGGCCAGCAGGATGAAGTTGCCGAACTTCGGGTGAATGACGTTGCGGTGGATGCCCATCACACCGAGACCGGCGGCCACCGCGACCGGCTTGTGCGCCACCACCCAGATCCGCCCGGGATAGCGGTCCATCTCCATCGGGAAGGTCGCCGACGGGTTCAACGCGCGGTGGCCGGCATCCTCCAGCGCGCGCGTGATCCGGTGGGCGGCCTCGTTGATGACTTCCCCGCTGCGGTGGAACTCCTGGTTGGCCACGCTGCGCGCAACCGAGCGCACGTTGTCGCGGTTCATCCGGACCACAAGTGAGATGTAGCTCTTCACCCCGGGCAATGCGGTCTCGACGTGCTCGCGTTCGCCCGCGAGGTCCGGATTGTCGATGCTGGCGAACGCCACGTCGTCGGCGCCGGCGGCCAGACAGATGTCGCGCAACCACGCGGCATCGATCACCGGGGCCGTCGGTCGGCGGCGCCGGGCACGCACGGCTTGCACGGTCGGATGGTCGGCCAGATTCATAGCTGAGTACGGTACACCATACTCAGCCTCGGCGCGGCCGGGTGACCCGGAACACGTCGACCGCGCGGAATATTCATTGCCTATGTAAAGTTGTTCCACGCCATGCTCTGTGTTCCCGCCTCGCCCCGTCCGTTGTCGAGGCCGCGCCCCGGTGCGGTGACGGAGATCGGAGGTCGGAGCTGATGCGACAGGGTCCGTTGGCCGGACGCTATCCGGCCGTGGCCGCCATGGTCACCCTCGCTCTGATTCCCTACCTTGCGCTTTCGGCCGCGCTCGACCCACTGGTGTCGATCATCTCCGAGCAGCTGCACATGTCGGCGCAGGCGCTGGCGCTGAGCTCGGGGCTGGGCAACGCCGCTTACGCGGTCGGCACGGTGCTGGCCGTGCAGTTCGCGCAGCATCTTCCGCAGCGGCGGATGCTGCTCGTGTATGCGGTCGTGCTGGTCGTCGGCTCGGTCATCGCCGCCGCCGCGCCGAACGCGACCGCGTTCATCGGTGGCCACGTCCTGCAGGGCCTGGCGACGTCCATGCTGCTGATCGCCGCCGCGCCGCCGCTGACCATCGGCTTTCCGCGGGACAAACTCCGCAACACCGCAGTGATCATGAACATGTGCGTGTTCGGGGCGGTGGCCCTCGGACCGTTCATCGGTGGTGTGCAGGCCGAGGCGCACGCGTGGCGGCCGTTGTTCTGGATCGTCGCGGCGGTCGCACTTCTGGCGCTCGTGCTCGCGGTGCTGACGTTCGACGACGCACCGCCCGCCGATCCGCAGGCACCGCGCGACCTGAAGGCGATCGCGCTGGCGACCGTGGGATGCACGGCCGCGTTCGTGGGCGCTGCGCAGCTGACCACCCACGGGTTCGGCGACGTCGCCGTCACCGGACCGATGTTCGGCGGCCTGGCGCTGATCGTCGCGCTGATCGTCTACCAGTTCCGCGCGCAGCGACCGTTGTTGACGATCCGGACGATGATGACGAGCGCGATCCCGGTTGCCGGTGTCGGCGTGGCCCTGTTCGCCGCCGCGGCCTCGATTGCCGCGACCGCACTCACGGCGTCGGTCTTCATGGAACATTTCAGCCCCGTCCAGGTCGGCCTGCTGTACCTGCCCGAACTCGGCGGGGCCGTGGTCATGGCCGTCGTGTTCGGCATCGTCATCTCGCGGCGCGCCATGCACTTCCTGCCACTGGTCGGCATGGCCCTGCTGGCGGTCGGCATCGCGGTGTTCCGGGCGTCGCTACCGGCGAATGTTCCACTGGCACTTGCCGGTTCGGCACTGACCGGCCTGGCGCTCGGCGCGACGGTGGCGCCCGCGCTGTTCGTCGCCGGCTTCTCGCTGCAATCGGGCAGCCTGCAGCGGGTGTTCGCGATCATCGAGTTGCTGCGGGCCGTCGCGGCGTTCATGGTGGCGCCGATCTTCGCGCACCTGGCGACCCGGTACTCCGGTGACCTGCTGGAGGGCACCGACCTCGCGCTGTGGGTGGGGTTCGCGCTCGCCATCGGTGGTGCGGTGTTCGGCGTCGCGGTGTACGCGCTCAGCGGCGCCCGACCCCAGAAGCCGGATCTCGACGAGTTTCTCGACGGTGACTCCCCCGCCTGGTATTCACCGCCACTGCTGGCACGTCTGCGCGGACTCCCGTCGACGTTGGCGGCCGCGGTGGCCACGACGCCTGCCCCGCCCGCGGCCGCCCAGGATCACCGGTCCCAGCCGATCGGACCGGTGCTGTTCGCCTACGACGGTTCGGTACTGGCCCAGCACGCGATCAGGCAAGCCGCAGAACACCTTTCGTCGTCGCGCGAGGCCATCGTGGTGTGCGTGTGGCAGCCGGTCGACGTCGGTTTCACCCCGACCGACGGCCGATCGTTCGACGCCGACCGGGCCAGCCAGGTTCGGCAGGCCGCCGAGCAGACCGCCGCGCACGGCGCGGCGCTGGCGCGCGAGGCGGGATTCTCTGCGTGCAGCATCGCGATCGAAGCGGCACCGACCTGGAAGGGCATCGTCGACGCCGCAATGGAGCACCGGGCGGCCATGATCGTGCTCGGGCCGCATCGCCGCAACGGCCTGCTCGGCCATCTCCAGGGCAGCGTCGCCGCAGCCGTCGTCGCCCACACCAGCGTCCCGGTCCTGCTGGTCCCCCAGCCCTCCGACGACGGGTCGCAGCCGAGCTCGCCGGCCCATCAGCAAACCGAGGTAATCTCGGCGCGGTGAACACCTTGCGCGATCCGCGGGTGGCCTCGGCCATCGACCGGATGTATGCCGAGGCAGGCCGGCAGATGGCACAGTTGCGCCAGCGCGGCGC
>JAEZIA010000443.1 GCA_023416315.1 Actinomycetes bacterium | reverse complement strand
GGACGCGGAGCTGCCCCGCCAGTTCGGCTACAACATGCCGCTGGAGCTGGCGCTGACGATCATCCCGTTCCTGATCATCTCGGTGCTCTTCTACTTCACCGTCGTGGTGCAGGAGAAGATGATGCACCGCGATCCCAACCCCGAGGTGATTGTCGACGTCACCGCCTTCCAGTGGAACTGGAAGTTCGGCTACCAGAAGGTCGACTTCTCCGACGGCACCTTCGACTACGAGGGCGCGGACCCGGCCCGCAAGGCCGCGATGGTCTCCAAGCCCGAAGGCGTCGACGCCCACGGCGAGGAGCGGGTCGGCGCGGTGCGCGGCCTGAACCCGCAGGACCGCACCTACTTGAACTTCGACAAGATCGAGACCGAGGGCACCAGCAACGAGATCCCGGTGCTCGTGCTTCCCGCCGGCAAGCGGATCGAGTTCCAGATCGCCTCGGCCGACGTCATCCACTCGTTCTGGGTGCCGGAGTTCCTGTTCAAGCGTGACGTCTTCCCGAACCCGGAAGCCAACCACACCGAGAACAAGTTCCAGATCTCCGAGATCACCGAGACCGGAGCCTTCGTCGGGCGGTGCGCCGAGATGTGCGGCACCTACCACTCGATGATGAACTTCGAGGTCCGGGTGGTCTCGGCCAACGACTTCAAGGCCTATCTGCAGCAGCGCATGGCCGGCAAGACCAACGCCGAGGCGCTGCAGGCGATCAACCAGTCGCCGGTGGCCACCACCACACACCCCTTCGACACTCGTCGGGGCGAGCAAGTGATCCCGCAGGCGAGCAAGTAGGGGATGCGCAGATGCATATTGAAGCCAGACTCTTCGAAATCCTGACCGCGTTCTTCATCCTCGCCGCGGTGGTCTATGGCGCGCTGACCGCGATCTTCCAGTACGGCGGCATCGAGTGGGCCGGCACCACCGCGCTGGTGCTGACCGCGGGGCTGTCACTGATCACCGGCACGTTCTTCCGGTTCGTGGCCCGCCGCCTGGACACCCGTCCCGAGGACTACGAGGACGCCGAAATCAGCGACGGCGCAGGGGAGTTGGGTTTCTACGCGCCGCACAGCTGGTGGCCGATCCTGATCGCGCTGGCGTTCTCGACCGCCGCCGTCGGCGCCGCGCTGTGGCTGCCGTGGCTGATCGCGGCCGGCGTGGTCTTCGTGATCGCGGCAGTCTGCGGCCTGGTGTTCGAGTACTACATCGGCCCCGAGAAGCACTGACGCAACGAAGGTCACAATCGAGACATCACTTGGCTCCTCGGGCGTGCTGTGGCGTATCCGGCTCGCTCGGTTGGGTAGGGTCTTGCCAGGGCAACGGGAGCCGTGGGCACGTTGCGTGCCAGTCCTTGGCCCGCGTGCCGCGGTGATGTAGTCGAAAGAGGACAGGCGAGCATGAGCGGGCCGAATCCGCCCGATGAGGAGTCGGGCGAGGTGGGCGAGACCCCCACCGGTACAGGTTTTCAGGCCTATTCGGCCCCGGAAGCAGAGCAATACACGGCGGGCCCGTTCGTCGCGCCCGATCCCGGGCTGTACGACTACGACAGCTACGAGGCGGGTACTGAGTACATCGACGAAGCACAGCCGCCGAAATGGCCGTGGGTCGTCGGGGTCACCGCAATCGTCGCCGCCATCGCGTTGGTGGTGTCGGTGTCGTTGCTGGTGACCAGCACCGATACCGACAACCTTGCGATCCCGGCGACGACGACGACCGTCAAACCGCCGCCGGTGCAGGACGAGATCACCACCACCGAGCCGCCACCCCCACCGCCACCGCCGGTAACGACCGAGCCACCGCCTCCGCCACCACCGGAGACGGTCACGGTGACGACGGAACCACCGGCGCCACCGCCACCCCCACCCCCGCCAGCGACGACGGAGGCACCACCGCCCGTGACCACGACGACAGCCCCGCCGGCCCCGCCGCCGACGTCGACGACCCCGGCCGGGCCGCGCCAGGTCACCTACTCGGTGACCGGCACCAAGGCGCCTGGCGACATCATCTCGGTGACCTACGTCGACGCCTCGGGGCGCCAGCGCACCCAGCGCAACGTCTACATTCCGTGGTCGCTGACGGTGACACCGATCTCGCAGTCTGAAGTGGGCTCGGTGCAGGCGTCGAGCCTGTTTTTGGTCAGCAGGCTCAACTGCTCGATTACCACCAGCGATGGCGAGATTTTGTCGTCGAACCAGAACAACGCCGCGCAAACGAGCTGCTGATGACTACAGATACCGAAGACCGGCGGTCGCCGGAAACCGTCGACCGGCTGCTGGTCGGTGTGTGCGGCGCGATCTGGCTGGTGCTGCTGGCGGTGACGGTGATCGCGATCGTCGCGCTGGTGGACATGAGCCGCGGGCACACCACGAACACCGGCGAATCGTCGACTCCCTGGCTGCTGTACAGCATCATCATCGTGTCGGCAGTGATCATCGTCGGCGCGATCCCGCTGCTGATCCGTGCGCGACGGACCGCGCTGGCCGATTCCCGGCTGACGTCGGAGCCGGTCAAGGCGCCGGCGCCGCCGCGGCCCGCTGAGGCGCCGCCGGTGCCCACGCGGCCCGCTGAGGCGCCCACGGAGAAGCTGAAGGTGTTCGGCTCGACCGTTGACCCCTATGAGCGGTATCAGCCTGATTTCGCCCTGTCGTCGGCGTCGCGGCGGGCGGACCCGCTGATCCCGGCCACCGAACTGGACCGGCTCTGGCTGCGCTGCACGGTAATGCTGGTCGGGGCGATCGGCCTGGCGCTGGTGGGCGTTTCGACCGCGACCTACTTGATGGCGGTCGGCAGTGACACCGCCGCGTGGGTGGCCCTCGGGCTGGCCGCGGTCATCACGATCGCGATGCCTGCGATCCCGGTGGCGTATCTGCGCCAGCTGCACGGTGCGGTGGAAGAGGCTGTGCCGGCTTAGTCAGCCCGCGCGCTCAGCGCAGTATGCGACCTCGGCGCAGAGTCGATGGAGCTGGCTGTGGGTGCATACCGCCCAACGTTGAGTGAGCGGTGAGGTCGTGAGTTCGGCGCAGATTGCGACGTGGACGCTCACTCAACGCGTCGAGCACAACCCCAACATGAAAGAACCCCGGACCTAACAGGTCCGGGGTTCTTTCATCTACTGCCTAGTGGTGGTGGCCGTTACCACTTCCGTTGCCACTCCCGTTGCCGTTGTGCTCAGCGTCCTGCCATTCGCGCAGTGCGGTGAGCGCCCGCTGCTCGGAGGCGTGTGCGGCCTCATTGAGCGCCGCATCCTCGGACGCCGGGTCGGCGGTGAGGAAGCTGCCGTGGCCGGTACGACCGCCGGAGCCGAGCTTGTTCATCCGTTTCGGCAGAGGCGCTCCCGCGTACTCCAGCGGAATCGGGT
>JAEZIA010000437.1 GCA_023416315.1 Actinomycetes bacterium | reverse complement strand
CGATGAGCCGCGACCGGCAGCTGCCCAGCTACCTGTCCAAGATCAGCTCCCGTCAGGTGCCGATGGCCGCGACGCTGACGGTCAGCGCGATCAGCGTCGTGCTGGTGTTGTTCTTCGTCGGTCAGATCGGGCTGATCTCGTCACTGGTGAATTTCGGCGCGCTGTTCAGCTTCTGCCTGCTGCACGCCTCGGTGGTCTGGTACTACCTGGTGCGCAAGAAGTCCAAGAACTACCTGCTGCACCTGGTGGTGCCCGGGTTGGGCTTCGTGATCATCGCCTACGTGCTGTTCAACGCCGACGCGCTGGCCAAGATCGGCGGCCTGGTGTGGCTGGGCATCGGCGTGGCGGTGTTCATCGTCAACCGGCTGCGCGGGGTCAAGGTAGGGCCCGCGCCAGCGCCGGAGCCAGCTCCCCCCGCCGGCCGACGGTGACCTCGCCCAGCCCGAGCCAGGACGCCATCGTGCGCAGTTCGGCGGCCAGCCGCGGCGCGACCGCGGCGGGATCCTCACCCGGCTCGACGAAGGCGCCCACCACGTTCAGCGCATCTTTGACGCGCTCGGCCTTGAGGTCGACCCGGCCGACGAGCCGCCCGTCCATCAGGAACGGCCACACGTAGTACCCGAACTGGCGCTTGGGCTCGGGAACGTAAATCTCTATGCGGTAATGGAATCCGAATAGGCGCTCGACGCGCGGGCGGAAGAAGATCAGCGGGTCGAACGGGCACAGCAGCGCGGTACCGCGGTCTCTGCGGGGAACGCTCACCCCGGGGGCCAGGTAGGCCGGCGCCGACCAGCCGTCGACCTCGACCTCCTCCAGCTCACCGTCGGCGACCAATGCCGCGACCGCGGGCTTGCTCTGCTTCGGGCTGAGCCGGAAATAATCGCGCAGGTCGGGTTCGGTCGCCACGCCCAGCGCCCCGGCGGCCCGCAGCACGAGCTCGCGGACCGCCTGATCGTCGTCGACCTCGCGAGCCAGCACATGCGGCGGCAACACCTTCTCGGTGAGGTCATAGTGCCGGGCGAAGCCCACCCGGGTGGCCGTCGTCAGCGCCCCTGACGACCAGAGCGCCTCGGCCACCCACTTCGTGTCACTGCGATCCCACCACGGCCCCTTACGCCCCCGCGGTTCGGATTCCAGGTGCGCCTCGATCTGGCCCGCGGTACTGGGCCCGAGCTCATCGACGGCGGCCAGAATGTTCTCGGCTAGCCGCGGATTCTTCTTGACGATCTCGGTGCCCCACCGCCCGTGGGTGTACTCCCGCATCCGCCGCCGCATCAGCGGCCAGTCCTCGACCGCCATCAGCGCGGCCTCGTGCGCCCAGTACTCGACCAGCAGGCGCGGCGCACGCGCACTGTGGCTCCAGGCCGCGCCGTCGAGCACACTCCGGTCGTAGGGGCCGAGCCGGCTGAACACCGGCGCGTAGTGGGCGCGGACCGCCACCGACACCGAGTCGAGCTGCAACACCTGGATACGGTCGATCAGGCGACGCAGATGCGCCCTGGTCACCACGCCGCGGGGTTTGGGTTCGGCCAGGCCCTGGGCGGCGACCGCCACGCGGCGGGCCGCAACGGCCGACAGCCGGGTCATGCCCGCAGATAGCTGTGGAATCGGTAACGCAGACCGGAACGACTGTCCTGCCACGGTCCCGATGTGCCGACCCAGGATTCGTCGAGGACCGGAGCCAGCGCGTCGTCGTCCTCGAGACGCAGATCGATCTCGACCTCGGTCACCTCGCAGCGGGTCGCCATCGGCAGGGCCAGGTGATAGACCTCCGACCCGCCGATCACCCACATGTCGGGATCGCGCACCGCGTCGAGCGCGTCCACCACTGTCGCTCCGTCAGCCATGTAGTCAGCTTGCCGGGTGAGTACGACATTTTTGCGACCCGGCAGCGGCCGCACCGACGCCGGCAGCGACTCCCAGGTGCGTCGGCCCATCACGACGGTGTGACCCATCGTCAGCTCCTTGAAGCGGGCCAGGTCCTCTGGCAGGCGCCACGGGATGCCGCCGTCGCGGCCGATGACACCTGAAGTCGACTGCGCCCAGATCAGACCTACCGTCATACCGCGACGGGTGCCTTGATCGCCGGATGCGGATCGTAGTTGCGGATCTGGATGTCGTCGTAGGTGTAGTCGAAGATCGAATCACGCTGTGCCAAGACAAGTTCCGGGTATGGACGGGGGTCGCGGCTGAGTTGCTCGGTGACCTGCTCGACGTGGTTGTCGTAGATGTGGCAGTCGCCGCCGGTCCAGACGAAGTCCCCGACGGCCAGCCCGGCCTGGGCGGCCATCATGTGGGTGAGCAGCGCATAGCTGGCGATGTTGAACGGCACCCCGAGAAACAGGTCGGCGCTGCGTTGATACAGCTGGCAGCTCAGCCGCCCGTCGGCCACATAGAACTGAAACAGCGCGTGGCAGGGGGCCAGCGCCATCTGCGGGATCTCGCCGACGTTCCAGGCCGAGACGATGATGCGGCGGCTGTCGGGGTCGGTGCGCAGCAGCTCGAGTGCGGCGCTGATCTGGTCGATATGCTCGCCCGACGGCGTCGGCCAC
>JAEZIA010000431.1 GCA_023416315.1 Actinomycetes bacterium | reverse complement strand
GAACTGCCCAGCCTGCTGCTTCCCGCCCTGCTGGACACCATGACCATGGTCGGCATCGTGATGACGATCGTCGTTCTCGTCGGGGTGCCGCTGGGAGCACTCATTCACAATCTGGCCCCCGGCGGGCTGTTCGAAAACCCAACGCTGCACACGGTGTTGAGCTGGGTCATCAGTGTGGGCCGATCGTTGCCGTTTCTGATCCTGATGGCCGCCATCATGCCGTTCACCCGCTTCATCACCGGCACCAACATCGGCATCGCGGCCGCGGTGGTGCCGATGTCGCTGGCCGGCATCGCTTTCTTCACCCGCATCGTCGAGAACTCGCTGCGCTCGGTGCCGCCATCGGTCGTCAAGGTCGCCCGCGCCGCCGGTGGGTCGCGACTGCAGATCATCCGCACCGCCCAGCTCAATGAGGCGATCCCGTCCATCCTCGGTGGTCTCACCATCAACGTCATCGCGATGATCGAATATTCGGCTATCGCCGGAACCATCGGCGCGGGCGGAATCGGCTATGTCGCAGTGACTTACGGCTATCAGCGGTTCGACCAGGGCGTCATGCTCGCCACCATCGTGATCCTGGTCGTCACTGTCGCCGCCGTTCAGCTCATCGGCGACGCGCTGGTTCGGCTAACCACCCCGCATGCACGGCTGAAGGGAAGCATCACTGCGTGACGGCCGCCGGCGCGCGGCGTCGAGATCTGCACAACGGTTGCGATTTGGGCCGATCAGCAGCCATGGTGTCGATGTCGCGCCCAGCGCTGGCGTTTGCCCGTGGCCAGGCCGGCGGGCGCTAAGGTGAGCCGGTGGCCGAGACCGCGCCGCTGCGTGTGCAGCTGATCGCCAAGACGGAGTTCCTGGCGCCCGCCGACGTGCCGTGGGAGACCGACGCCGACGGCGGCCAGGCGCTCGTCGAGTTCGCCGGCCGGGCCTGTTACCAGAGCTGGTCCAAGCCGAACCCACGGACCGCGACCAACGCGTCGTATCTCAAGCACATCATCGACGTCGGCCACTTCTCGGTGCTCGAACACGCCTCGGTGACCTTCTACATCACCGGCGTCTCCCGGTCCTGCACCCACGAGCTGATCCGGCATCGGCACTTCTCTTACTCGCAGCTCTCGCAGCGTTATGTGCCGGAGAACGACGCCCAGGTGGTGGTGCCGCCGGGGCTGGAGGACGACCCGGAGCTGCAGAAGATCCTGCTGGAGGCCGCCGACGCCAGCCGCGCGGCCTACCTGGAGCTGCTGAGCCGGCTGGAGGCGAAGTTCATGGCGGGTGAGCCCGGTGAGAACAGAGCTGTGCTGCGCCGCAAACAAGCGAGGCAGGCGGCCCGCGCGGTGCTGCCCAACGACACCGAGACCCGCATCGTGGTCAGTGGCAATTACCGGGCGTGGCGGCATTTCATCGCGATGCGGGCCAGCGAACACGCGGATACCGAGATCCGGCGGCTGGCGATCGCCTGCCTGCGGCAACTCGCTGAAGTGGCGCCGGCCGTGTTCGCCGATTTCGAGATCACCGAACTGGCCGACGGCACGGAAGTCGCGACCTCCCCGCTGGCGACAGAGGCCTGAGCGGAGCGGGTAATCTAGGTCTCCGTGAGCACCAGCGGAGTCGACGTCAGCGCCCGGTTGGGCACCGTTCTGACCGCGATGGTGACGCCTTTCGCGCCCGACGGGACGCTGGACACGGTGGCCGCCGCGCGGGTGGCCACGCACCTGGTGGACTCAGGCTGCGACGGCCTGGTGCTGTCGGGCACCACCGGCGAGTCGCCGACCACCACCGATGACGAGAAGCGTGCGCTGCTGGCCGCGGTGCTCGAGGCCGTCGGGGACCGCGCGCGCATCATCGCAGGTGCCGGCACCTATGACACCGCGCACAGCGTGCACGTGGCCAAGGCCGCGGCCGCCGAGGGTGCGCACGGCCTGCTGGTCGTCACCCCGTACTACTCGCGCCCGCCGCAGGCGGGTCTGGTCGCGCACTTCACCATGGTGGCCGACGCCACCGATCTGCCGGTGATCCTCTATGACATCCCGCCGCGTTCGGTGATCCCGATCGAGTGGGACACGATGCGCACGCTGGCGCAGCACCCCAACATCGTCGCGGTCAAGGATGCCAAGGCCGACCTGCACGGCGGTGCGCAGGTCATGGCCGAGACCGGCCTGGCCTACTACTCCGGCGACGACGCGCTGAACCTGCCGTGGCTGGCGATGGGTGCGGTCGGCTTCGTCAGCGTGTGGGGACATGTCGCGGCCAGCCAGCTGCGAGACCTGTTGAGCGCCTTCAACTCCGGTGACATCGCGACCGCGCGCAAGATCGCGGTGACGCTGGCGCCGCTGAACGCCGCGCAGACCCGGCTGGGCGGGGTGACGTTCGCCAAGGCCGCACTTGCGCTGCAGGGCATCGATGTCGGCGAGCCGCGGCTGCCGCAGGTGCCGGCCACCCCCGAACAACTCGACGCACTCGCCGCCGACCTGCGTGCGGCGGGCGTCCTGCGATGAGTTTCTGATGAACGAGGAGATGTCACCTCCCGGGCCACTGGCCCCGGGAGGCTTGCGCGTGACGGCGCTGGGCGGCATCAACGAAATCGGCCGCAACATGACCGTTTTCGAACACCTCGGTCGTCTGCTGATCGTCGACTGCGGGGTGCTGTTCCCCAATCACGACGAACCAGGCGTCGACCTGATCCTGCCCGACCTGCGGCATGTCGAGGACCGCCTCGACGACATCGAGGCGCTGGTCCTCACCCACGCCCACGAGGACCACATCGGCGCGATCCCGTATCTGCTCAAGATGCGTGCCGACATCCCGGTGGTGGGCTCCAAGTTCACTCTGGCACTGGTGGCGGCCAAATGCCGCGAGCACCGGATCAACCCGGTGTTCGTCGAGGTCGCCGAGGGACAGCGCAGCACCCACGGGGTGTTCGAGTGCCAGTACTTCGCGGTCAACCACTCGATTCCCGATGCGTTGGCGATCGCCATCCACACCGGTGCCGGCACCGTCCTGCACACCGGGGACATCAAACTTGACCAGCTGCCGCTGGACGGCCGCCCGACCGACCTGCCCGGCATGTCCCGCCTCGGTGATGCCGGGGTGGACCTGTTCCTGTGCGATTCGACGAACTCCGAGATACCCGGGGTGGGGCCCTCGGAAAGCGAGGTCGGACCCAACCTGCACCGGCTGATGCGCGGCGCCGAAGGGCAGCGGGTCATCGTCGCGTGCTTCGCCTCCAACGTCGACCGGGTGCAGCAGATCGTCGACGCCGCAGTCGCCTTGGGCCGACGGGTCTCCTTCGTCGGCCGGTCCATGCTGCGCAACATGGCGATCGCCCGTGAATTGGGCTTCCTGCACGTCGAGGACCGCGACGTCGTCGACATCGCGATGGCCGAGGAGATGGCGCCCGGACAGGTAGTGCTGATCACCACCGGTACGCAGGGTGAGCCGATGGCGGCGCTGTCGCGGATGTCGCGCGGGGAGCACCGCAGCATCACGATCACCTCCGACGACCTGATCATCCTGTCGTCGTCGCTGATTCCCGGCAACGAGGAAGCGGTCTACGGCGTCATCGACGACCTGGCCAAGATCGGTGCCCGGGTGGTCACCAATCAGCAAGTCCGCGTGCATGTTTCGGGTCACGCCTACGCTGGTGAGCTGCTGTTCCTCTACAACGGGGTGCGCCCGCGCAACGTGATGCCGGTGCATGGGACGTGGCGCATGCTGCGGGCCAACGCGAAGCTGGCCGCCCGCAGCGGCGTGCCGGAGGAAAACATCGTGGTGGCCGAGAGCGGCGTCAGCGTCGACCTGGTCGGCGGCCGGGTGTCGATCGCGGGCGCGGTGCCGGTGGGCAAGATGTTCGTCGACGGATTGATCATGGGCGACGTCGGTGAGGCGACACTGGGGGAGCGGCTGATCCTGAGTTCGGGCTTTGTCGCGATCGTCGTCGTCGTGAACCGCGAAACCGGCCGGCCGGCCGGCCCGCCGCACCTGTATTCCCGTGGCTTCTCCGAGGATCCGAAGGCGTTGGAGCCGGTGACGCGCAAGGTCGAAGCAGAGTTGGAATCGCTTGCCGCCGACCACGTCACCGATCCGGTGCGGATCGCGCAGGTGGTGCGACGCACGGTCGGCAAGTGGGTGGGGGAGACCTACCGCCGCCAGCCGATGATTGTGCCGACGGTCCTCGAAATCTAGGCCCGCGCCTGCAGCCAGGACACCGCGCGATCGCGGTAGGCGGCCAGACCCTTGTATTCGACCATGTCGTCCGGCAATTCGGCCAACACCGCCGCGGTTCGAACACGCCACTGCTCGACGGTGGCTACATCGGCCAACGGCAGCAGGTAGCTGCGGATCAGAAAGCAGATCGCGCCGGATTCGGGCAGGCGGATCAGGTGCTGGATTTCCACCCGCAGATGGATCAGCCTGCCGAACTCCTCGTCGTCGACGGCCTCGAGCCGCTGGCGGTCCGGCAGCCACTCCGGGACGGCCTCGGTGGACACGTCGAGGCGTCGACCCACCGTCATCGACCAGTTGGTCCGCCGGTAGATGTCGTTGGCCTGCAAGCGCATCAGGAACTCTCGCGCCCGGGCGATCACTCCGGTCTCGCGCAGTCGCGGCACGGGGCCGTGGATTTCCAGGAACGTCATCCCGACGTCGAATCCGAATGACCAGCCCGCGGCGAAGGTGACCACGCCGGCGTCGGCGAACAGGTCACCGTCGCGCTGGTCGAGCAGCACGATGTCCTCCTGCACCTGCCCAGCGATGTAGGCCAGTGGATCGCACGGCAGGCTGGATTCGTCACCGATCACGAAATCCTGTTCGATGCCGAGCAATTCGTTGCGCCAGTGCCAGGTGTCACCGTCGCGGCGCAGTGACATCGTCGCCGGATAGGCGCTCGCCAGCTCGGTCATCAACGTGAGCATGGTGTCCCAGCAAGCGACCCGCATGTGTGGCAGCACCGCATGCCGGGACGGGTCGGCCGCCAGGATGCGGCGACGCTCGGCGATCTCATGGAGGTATTCGCTGTCGATGTCGACCACCCGCTGGCCCCACTGCCCGGCCTCGGTCGCCACGGCATCGCGTGCCGGCGCGATGTTGGTGCTGTAGCGGTAGGAGTCGGCGGTGTAGGGGAACGGAAACGACGCCACCAGATCGGCTGCGGACACGAGCTCGCTCACAGGTCCAGCTCCAGCCGCCCGGAGCCGCGGGAAACGCAGGCCATCATCGAGTTCCGGCGCTCATCACTGGTGAGGAACAGGTCGCGGTGCAGTATTTCCCCGGAGCGCACCGGCACCCGGCATTCGCCGCACACACCCTGTCGGCACAGGCTCGGGATCTTGTAGCCGCGCGCCAGCAGTGACTCCAGCAGCGAGACTCCCGAGTCGACGGTGAAAGCATCCCGGGTGCTGGACAGTTCGACGTCGAACGGATCGCCCGGCGCCAGGTCACCGCCGAAATGTTCGACGTGGATGCGGCTCGGCGGCCAGCCCAGCCCGGTCGCCATCGCAACGACGTCGTCGATGAATTGGCTTGGGCCGCAGATGTAGACGTGTGTGCCGAACGGCTGGCTTGCCAGGGTTGGGGCCAACTCGGCAAGGAACGCCGCCCGGTCGGTGAACAACGACGCCTGCTCGCTCAGCGCGCGGATCTCGTCGACGTAGGCGCCGCGACCCTCGCGAAACACATAGAGCAGACGCACGTCTCGGCCCCAACGCCGGGCGCTGCGCAGGTGCGACACCATGGGGGTGATCCCGATGCCCCCGGCGATCAACAGGTGTCGCCGGGCGCGCAGCACCGGTGGGAACGCGCTGCGCGGTGGATGCGTTTCCACCATCGACCCCACCGTCAGATCCCGGTGTATCCACCGTGATCCGCCGCGGGCCTGCGGGCATTCCAGCACCGACACCACGTATTCGCGTGGCGCGGCGCTGTCTCCGGTGAGCGAATAGGCATTCGCGCCGTCGGCGCATTGGATCACCAGGTGGCTACCCGGGGTGAACGAGGGCAGCACCGCGCGATCGGCGTGGGCCAGGGTCAGCGTCCTGATCCCGGGCACGGTGTCGTCGATGGCGACGACCTCAAGCGTCAGCGTGGTCATGGCGCGGCGTCGGCGGTCGTCGCGAACCCGAGGTGGGCCCCGATGCGCCGAGAGACGTGGTAGTAGACGAACAGGCGGCGCCCGCACCCCCGGCAGGGCAATTCCTCGGTCAGCCCCACCGGCGCGGTGGTAGTGCGTCGGCAGTGCGCGCAGTAGACCTCGCGGGTATCCACCTCGGTAGTGGCAACGGTGATTTCGTCCTCGCACGCGCCGAGTCCGAGGACGTGGGCGCGAACCCGAAGGCACACATGCGCGGGACCGGCCAACAGCAGTCGCCACCCGACCACCGCGTCGGCGAGGTCGGCGTCCACTGCGGCGACGGCCGCGGCGGCGTCGTCAACATGATGGACGCGCGGTTCGGAGTTGGGATGTTCGGCGGCGATCTGGGCGCGCCACCGGTCGACGATGCCGGCCGCGTCGGGACCGATCGCGAGGAGAGTCCACTGGCGGCCGGTCAGATCGGCCGTCGGACAAGTCAGTTCGACGGCCCAAACCGGCACGCTGGTGAGGTCCAGATCGGGTGTCATCGCCCCCCGATCGTAGGCTGCTCAGCGTTTGTTGGTGTAACCCGCGTCGACGGGCAGGGTGACCCCGGTGACATAGCGCCCGGCGTCCGACACCAGGTAATACACCGCGTTGGCGATGTCCTCGGGTTCGAGCGTCTGCACCGGGAGCGCGTTGCTCATGTCCGGGCCGCCCTGCATCTGCTGGGCGATGCCGTCGAGCCAGGACCGGGTGAACTCGTTGTCGATCATGGGGGTGTTCACCCCGGCGGGGTGCACCGAGTTGACCCGGATGTTGAACGCCGCCAGGAAATTGGCGTAGGCCCGCATCAGGCCGACGATGCCGTGCTTGGCCACGGTGTAGCCCAGCGATCCGGCGACCGGTGCGCCGATGCCGACCAGCCCGGCCACCGAGCTGGTCAGCACGATCGCGCCACCGTCACCCTGCTTGATCATCGGCTTCATCGCCACGTCGACGGTGTGGTACACCCCGGTGAGGTTCACGTCGATGACGTCTTGCCAGGCGTTGTTGTCGGTCATCGGGGCGATTCCGGCGTTGGCGATCACGATGTCGAGCCGGCCGAGTTCCTCGACGCCCTGATAGACGGCGGTCTTCAGCGCCGACCGGTCGCGGACATCGGCCTGACGGGCGACGATGCGCGCCCCGGTGTCCTCGACGAGCTTGACCGTGGCGGCCATGTCCTCGGGCGTGGCCAGCGGGTAGGGAACGCTGGCGATCTGGTCACACAGGTCGACGGCGATGATGCTGGCGCCTTCCGACGCCAGCTTCAACGCGTGCGCGCGGCCCTGGCCGCGGGCCGCGCCGGTGATCAGCGCGACTTTCCCGTCGAGTTCACCCATGCTGCTGTGTCGGTCGCTTCTTCGCGCGAGCGCTCATCAGGGGCGGACCTGGCCCTTGGCGGGGTCGCCGGCCGGGATGGGGGTGAGCATCTTGATGTCGGGAGCGCCGTCGAGGTGCT
>JAEZIA010000424.1 GCA_023416315.1 Actinomycetes bacterium | reverse complement strand
GCCACCATCATCGCCGCCGCCGAACGGTCCAGGCCCATCCGCAGCTTGTCCTCGACGGCGTTGATCGAGACCGCGTCCATGAATTCCAGCATCGAGGGCCGGATCCGGCCGGTGATCGTGACCACCGCGCCTGCGGCCGCCTCGACCGAGTCGAACGTCGCGACCACCGTGCACGCCGACGGCTGCGGCGGCAGCAGCCGCAACGTCACCTCGGTGATCACCCCGAGGGTGCCCTCGCTGCCGACGAACAACTTCGTCAGCGACAGCCCGGCAACGTCTTTCAGGCGCGGACCACCCAGGCGCACCGCGGTGCCGTCGGCCAGCACCACCTGCAGACCCAGCACGTAATCCGTTGTCACGCCGTATTTCACACAGCACAGCCCGCCGGCGTTGGTGGCGATATTGCCGCCGATGCTGCAGATCTCGTACGACGACGGATCGGGCGGATACCACAGCCCGTACTCCGCGACCGCCTTCTTTACCTCGGCGTTGAGCAGACCAGGCTGCACGACGGCGGTGCGCGTCACCGGGTCGACGGTGATATCGCGCATCTTCTCGGTCGACAACACGATCCCGCCGTCGACGGCGGTTGCCCCGCCGGACAAGCCGGTACCGGCGCCGCGCGTCACGACGGCGACCCGGTTGGCGGCCGCCCAGCGCACCACGGTCTGCACCTCCTCGGTGCGGGTCGGGCGCACGACCGCCAGCGGCGTTCCGGCGGCGGGGTCGGCCGCGCGGTCGTGACGATAGGACGCCAGGATGTCGGGGTCGGTGACGACGACCCCGTCGGGAAGCTCGGCGGCCAGGCCGGCCAGCGCACTCACGGCCATGGCGCCATCGTAGGCGTCCACGCCGCCGACGGAATCACAGCACTTCGAAGATCCGATAGTGGACCTCTGACATGGACATCTGGTTGAGCGCAACGGTATGCACGCCGTTGATCCAGCGGTAGCGCTCGTCATCGGTGTCGAACAGCGGACTCGACCGGGCGTAGACCTGGTCGTGCCCGATGAGCTCGCCTGCGGCGTAACGGGCGGTGGTCTCGGCGTCCATCTTCACCCGTCCGGTGACGGTCATGTGGATATGGGCGCCGTCGTCGGTACGCAGCGTGGCCCGCACGTCCAGGCGCGCCACTCCGTCGCTGCCGATGACCACCCAGTCACCGCCACCGGCCAGCAGATCGCCGGAGATCCGGGGCCCCTCGCATCGCCCGGCACGGATGACGAACGTCATCCGGGTGCCGGTCGGCGTCGGGAACACCTGCGCCGGGTCGAACTCCACCCGGATATCGGCCAGATGGGTGAAACGCGGTTCGGCGTCGATGTCGACGGGCGTCATGGTCGCAGCGTAGTGCCGTCGGGCTCGGGTACATCGTCGAGTTGGCGAAGCACCGGCAACCACGGACACACGATGCCGATCAGCAGGATCGGCACCGCCAGCACCAGGAACGTCACCTTCAACCCGAACCCGTCCACCAACGGGCCGGCCAGCATGAACCCGATCGGGCCTGCGGCGTAGGTCATCGACGTCATCACCCCGACCACCCGGCCGCGCAGTTGCGGCGGGGTGCGGGTCTGCATGACCGAGTTGTAGATCGGTCCGATCGGTCCGTAGACCAGCCCGACCACCGCCGCGCACGACAGGATCACCGGCAGCGGCGGCAGGAACGCGATCACCGCCACTGCGAGGCCGAAGGTCAACACCGCGGTGAGGACGGTCGCCCGCTTGCTGGCCAGCCGTGACAGCACCGTCCAGCTCAGCGCGCCGATCAGGCCGCCGATCGCGAGCGCCATCAGCACCCAGCCCAGCTGGGCCGGCTCGTTGCGGTCGGTGAAGTATTTGGGGAACAGCACACTTTCCATCGGCAGGTACAGCCCGGTGATGGCCAGGTCGATCAGCCCGAGCGTGCGCAATACCCGGTTGCGCCACACGAACTTCAACCCCTCCACCACACCGGAAACCACGCTCTCGGGCAGCTTTTCGCGATCGGGGCGCCCGGCGCCCTCCAGGCGCATTACCGCCATCGCCAGGATCGCGAGCCCGAACAGGGCCGCGGTCACCCACATGGTGTCGACCCCACCCAGCGTGGCGATCAGCAGACCACCGATCCCCGGCCCGGTGATGTAGGCGAGGTTGAACACGGCCTCGTAGACGCTGTTCGTGTGATCCAGAGTCCAACCCGCCCGGGTCGCGGCCTCCGGCAGCATCGACTGCCGCGCCGTCATGCCGGCCGGGTCGAAGACCGCGCCCAGTGCGGCCAGGCCGGCCAGCACCAGCGTGTTGAGCACGTCGGCACCGAACACCAGCGCCAGCACGGGGATCGCCGCGATCGAGGCGGCCGACAGCAGGTCGGACAGCATGGCCACCCGGCGGCGGCCGACGAAGTCGACGGCGGTACCCGCGATCAGGGTGGCGAACAACAGCGGCAGCGTCGCCGCCCCGGCGACGATCGACGCGTCCACCGCGTTACCGGTCCGCTGCAGCACCAGCCAGGGGAACGCGATGATCGAAACCCCGTTGGCGCAGGCGGCCAGGAAGGTCGACGCCAGGATCAACAGCGCAGGCACGCGCGTGGTGGTCACCGGCAGAGCTTAATTTGGACTGGTGACCGCCCTTCCGCATCCACGCACCGGCGTGCTGTTCTCGTCGCCCGTTCCGCCGGGCACCGGCTGGCCGGGGGACCCGGCGGTGCCCGAGACGCCGGTGGCCCACGACGGTGATCAGGTCGCCGCGCTGGCGGCCGCCGCCACCGAGGTGGCCGACGTCGATGCTCTGGTCAGTGTCTGCCGCGCCTGCCCCAGGCTGGTCGCCTGGCGCGAGGAGGTCGCGGTCACCAAGCGCCGCTCGTTCGCCGGTGAGCCGTACTGGGGCCGACCGATCACCGGGTGGGGGTCGGCGCAGCCGAAGATCCTGGTGCTGGGGCTCGCTCCGGCCGCGCAAGGCGGCAACCGGACCGGGCGGGTGTTCACCGGTGACCGTTCGGGCGATCAGCTGTTCGCCGCGCTCTACCGCGCCGGGCTGGTGAACCAACCGACCAGCGTCGATGCCGCGGATGGCTTGTCCACCAAAGATATTCGGGTGATCGCTGCGGTCCGGTGCGCCCCGCCCGCCAACAAGCCGGAGCCTGCCGAGCGGGCGACGTGCGAGCCGTGGCTGACCGCGGAGTGGCAGCTGATCGCCCCGTATGTCCGGGTGATTGTCACGCTGGGCGGGTTCGGGTGGCAGTCCGCACTGCGGCTGCTGGCCGACCAGCTGCCCGCACTGGCGAAGCCGAAATTCGGCCACGGCGTGGTCGTCGAGTTGCCGAATGGACTGCAGCTGCTGGGCTGCTACCACCCCAGCCAGCAGAACATGTTCACCGGACGGCTCACCCCGGCCATGCTCGACGACGTGTTCGCCGACGCCGCACGGCGGGCGGGTTCGCCGCTGATGGGGAAGTAAGTGCGGCGTCCGTATCGTTGAGGTGACTATGCGGCTTTCTGTCCTCGACCTTGTCCCGGTACGCACCGACCAGACCACCTCCGACGCGTTGGCGGCGACGGTGCGGCTGGCTCAGGCCGCTGACCGGCTGGGGTTCACCCGTTATTGGGTGGCCGAGCACCACAACATGCCCGCGGTCGCGGCCACCAGCCCACCGGTACTGCTCGCCTATCTGGCCGCCCAGACCACCCAGGTGCGGCTCGGCTCTGGCGGGGTGATGCTGCCCAACCATGCTCCGCTGGCCGTCGCCGAGCAGTTCGCGTTGCTGGAGGCGGCCGCACCCGGTCGCATCGACCTGGGCATCGGCCGGGCGCCGGGCTCGGATCCGGTGACGTCGATCATGCTGCGCGGCGGCCGCGACGACTCCGACATCGAGAACTTCCCGCAGTACCTCGACGACGTCGCGGCGCTGATGAGCGCGCGCGGGGTGCGCATCCCGATCCGCAACCAGGACTACATCCTCAAGGCCACCCCGGCGGCGGTCGAGGAGCCGCGGCTGTGGCTGCTGGGCTCGTCGATGTATTCGGCGCACCTGGCCGCCGCCAAGGGGTTGCCGTATGTGTTCGCCCACCACTTCGCCGGGCAGGGCACCCATGAGGCGCTGGACACCTACCGCTCGGAGTTCCGGCCGAGCGCGGTGGCCACCGAACCGGTGACGTTCATGACCGTCAACGCGGTGGTCGCGCCGACCCGCGCCGAAGCCGAGGCGCTGCTGCTGCCGAATCTGCAGATGATGGCGCGGCTGCGCACCGGGCAACCGCTCGGCCCGCTGGATCTCGTCGAGGACGCGGCCGCGCTGACCATGCACCCGCAGGCCGAGGCCGTGATCGCCGCCGGGCGATCCAAAGCCGTCGTCGGTTCACCGTCGGAGGCCGCCGAGCAGGTGCGCGCGGTGGCCACCGAATTCGACGTCGACGAGGTGATGGTGAATCCCGTCGCCTCGGCGTATCGCGGTACCGACCCGGCGACGGCGCCGGCCCGCGAGGCGACGCTGGAGCTGTTGGCGAAGGAACTGTTCTAAGGCGCCCAAAGTGCAGTTGTTGCACCCATTTCGCGAGTAAGTGCGCAAACAGGTGCAACCTGGGCGCTACGGCGTCAGACGCACGACCGGGATCGGCCGCGCGGTGTTCTTCTGATAGGCGTCGTAGCGGCCGTTGTTGCGCGAGTCGCACAGTCGCCACAACCGAGCGTAATCCGCATCGTCGGGCAGCAGCACATGTGCGGTCACCGCCAAACGCCTTCGGCCAAGGTTGATTTCGACATTCGGCTGGGCGCGCAGGTTGTGATACCAGGCAGGGTTGCGGTCCGCGCCGCCGTTGGAGGCGACCACCAGATAGTCGCCGCCGTCGCGGTAGTACGCCAGCAGATTGGACCGGGGCTGCCCGGTTTTCGCGCCGACCGTGTGCTACATCAACGACGGCGGCGCGCCGGGCATGCGGTGTCCGATCCAGCCGTGGCTAAGCCGATATATGCGGTCGTGCACGGTGACGAACGCCATCAGTGCTTGATTGGCCAACGAGGTCATGTCACTGTCATCCGGTCGTGTCGAGGGCGGCCAGCGCGTCGCGCAGGATCCGCCCGGTGTCCTCACGGTCGGGATCGCGGCGCAGCAACATGCCTTTGGCGAACGACAGCTTGTCGCCGTCGCGCCGCGGGATCACGTGC
>JAEZIA010000418.1 GCA_023416315.1 Actinomycetes bacterium | reverse complement strand
GGCGCTGCCCGAAGCGCTGGCCAACGTCCAAGCGCTGGCCGGCATCGTGGCCGCGCGCCGCGACCAGATGGGGTCACTACTGAAAAACGTCGACACGCTCACCGCGACGATCCGTGACCAGAGAGCTGATCTCGGCGCCCTGGTGCTTCAGGGTCGAGACTTGTTGAGCGAGATCACCACCCGTCGCGAGGCGGTGCACCGCCTGCTCGATAGCGCAACCGCGTTGATCACCACCACCAAAGGAATCCTCGGCAACGAACCCTCTATCGACACGATGCTGGCGAATTTGGAGAAGCTCACCGCATTGCTCGCGAAGAACGACGCTTCGCTCGGTGCGGTTCTTCAAGCCACTGCTCTCGGGACACGCAACATGGCCAACGCCACCGGCAGCGGCACTGCAATCGACTTCGGCCTGCCCGCCGGACCCGTTATCGATTCGTGGTTCTGCGCGTTGAGCGCGCGTGGCAAGCAGTTCAACCTGGCCCAGTATTTCACCAATTGCAGCCCGGCCCCCGATCCCTTCCCGGGCACTTGGCCGCCACCGGACCCCGCGAGGCTGCCCGGATGAGACCGAAGGAGACGACGCGATGACACGACGCACACTAAGCCGGCCGATCGTGGTGGGGCTGGCCCTGGCGCTGGTGGTCGTGGCCGCGGTCGCCGTGTTCCTGGTGGCTTTCTCAGGCAAGGATCGTCGGCCGCTGACGGTGACGGCCCAGTTCGAAGACACCGTCGGCCTGTATGCCGGCAACGATGTATCGGTGCTGGGGATGCCGGTCGGCAAGGTCACTGCCATCGTGCCCAAGGATGGCTACGTCGAGGTGACGCTGGAGGTCGACCGCAAGATCGCCGTCCCGGCAGATGTCCAAGCCGTCACCGTGTCGACATCCATCCTGACCGACCGACACGTCGAGCTGACCCCGCCGTATAGCTCGGGTCCGACCCTTCGAGACGGGGACGTGTTGGGCCTGGCGCGCACCCGCACTCCGGTGGAATTCGATCGCACCCTGGCCATGGCCGACAAACTGTCGCGCGCGCTCGGCGGTGACGGCAAGGGCCAGGGGCCCGTGGCCGATCTGGTGGGCATCGGCTCCCAAATCGCCTCCCGCAGCAGTCAAGACATCAAAGCGGCCCTCGACCAGTTGACTGCGGCGCTGCGGTTGAGCTCCGACAGCGGCACCGCCACCAAGCAAGACCTCCAGGCCATCTCCAAGAGCCTGGCCAACTTGACTCAGGCGGCCGCCGATAACGACACCGCGATCCGAGACTTCGGTTCTAACATTCGTCAACTCACCGCCATCGTCGCCGACGAAAACCTCGGCTACGGCCACGCCGGGGCCGATCTGAACCAGGTATTGGCCCAGACTGCCGCCCTGCTCGACAAACACCGCAGTGGACTCAAGTCGACAGTCACCGACGCCCAAAAAATGCTGCAAACAACCGCCGACCACCGCCGCGACCTCGAAGAAATCCTCGACGTCCTCCCGATGGCGGGCCAGAACCTCTACAACGCCATCGACCCGACCTCCCGCGTCATACGAGCGCACGCGTTGCTGGACAAGATATTTCTCAACGGCCAGTTGACCAAGGACGTCTGCAACCTTGCCGGGATCAAAGACTTGGGCTGCAACACCGGCACCATCAACGACTACACACCGGAGTTTGGCGCGAACTTCTACGTGGAGAGCATGACCGGGCTACTGCAGAACATGGCCGAAGCTGGAGGACAACGATGACACGCAGGGCCACCATCGTGGGCCGACTAGTGTCGCGCATAGCGATCGCGGCCCTGGCCATGCTCCTGGCCGGCTGCGCGAGCGGCCTGGCCGGCGTCCCGCTGCCCGCACCAGGAACTTCGAGCGGCAAAGAAATCACGGTGACAGCCGTATTCGCCAACGCGATGAATTTGCCACAGAAGGCAAAAGTCAAATTCAACGGCGCCGACATCGGCGAGGTCGAAACGATTCGGGCGCACGACTTCACTGCCGAAGTCACCATGCACATCGACGCCGACGTAGCGCTCGACACGGGCACCACCGCCGAATTGCGTTCAGCGACCCCGCTCGGCGACATCTTCGTCGCTGTGCGGCCCGCCGCCCACCAGGTCCCCGATGCGCGACCCCTGCGTGACGGCGACACCATCCCGTTGGCGTCGACCGCGTCAGCGGCCACCATCGAAGACGTTTTGGGCTCAGCAGCGCTGATCGTCAACGGGGGCGCCATCCGCAGCCTGGTGACGGTCATCAACGGCGCCGGCAAAGCCGTCGGCGGAAACGGCGCCAAAGCCGCAGCGCTGCTGCATCAATCGAACGACTTGATCGCCCGATTGAATGCACGGTCGGATCAGATCGAGAAGGCGATGCGCAATACGTCCGACCTGGCAGGCACCCTTGCCGCCCGTCAACAGACGCTCGACCAGGCCATCACCGCCGCGGTACCCGCGATGAGCGTGCTCCACGACAACACCACGTCGATCGCCGACCTTACCGACCAGGTCGCGCGAATCACGCGCCAGCTCAGTAGATTTCCGTCGATCCAGGGAACCGACACTCGCAGCACAGTCAAGGACCTGAACAAGTTCGCGGCAGCTTTGAATGACATCGTCACCGATCCCAATCTCAACATCAACACCTTCTACCGAGTGACTTCGATGTTCCCCAAGATGTCCAGTGGACCCAACATCCACGCCACGGGCAGTATTGCCCAGCTGGCACTCGGGGCACTACCGGACCTGAACTTCCCAGGCGATCCGGGGGTTCACGGCATCGACGGCACCGACTACCACGCCCTCATCGGCAGCCTCAGATACGAATGGAACCTCCTGTTGAGCAAGCTCTATGGGCCCCAGCACGAGCCGCGGCCATGAGTAGCTCAGTGAACCCGGCTGAGCGACTGGCACGCCTGGGTGTGGACGGCGTGCGGGCGGTGAAAAGCCACAGTGTCGCCGCCTCCGTGATCGGCTTGGTCTTGGCCGCGATCGTCTCGCTCAGCTACGTGTTGCTCGGGTCGCTGGGCATCAACCCACTGCGCCCCACGATGTCGGTGAAAGTGCTGCTGCGCGAATCCGGTGGACTGATGGTCAACCAGAACGTCACGCTGCGCGGAGTCTCGATCGGGCGCGTGACCGCGGTGAATTTCACCACCACCGGCGTGGAGGCCACCGCGGACATCAACGGCAACGTTCGGGTACCGCGCGATAGCAAGGTCAGCGTCTCCGCACTGTCGCCGGCCGGGGAGCAGTACCTGAATTTCGTGCCCCAGCAGAGCGGCGGACCCGCGCTGACCGACGGGGCCGTGATTGGCGAGGACCAGACGTCCGTGCCGGTGCCGCTGGCACAAGTACTCTCCTCCGCGGATGGCTTGCTGGCCCAAATCGATCCCGACAAGCTGCGCGTCATCACCGACGAATTGCGCGTCAGCGGACAGGGCCCGCAGAAACTGGCGGCTCTGCTCGACGGCGGCGCATTCCTGATCTCCACCGTCGGCTCCGTGCTGCCCGAAACCATGAGCGTGCTGCGCACCAGCCCTACGGTGCTGACGACTCTGAGCGACGCCGCACCGGCTCTGAGCAACATCTCGCACAATATGAAGCACATCATGGCTGGGGTGAACAGGGCCGAAGGCGGCTTCCGCACTCTGGTCGACCGCGGGGCCGCACCGATCACCGTTCTGGATGGCATCATCGACGACAACTCGGACACCATGGTTCAGCTGTTGGGCAATCTCACCACCGTGGTGCAGGTGTTGTCGGCCCGCACGGCAGCACTGCACGAGATGTTGAGAACAGATCGACCTTCAACATTGGGGACTTTTTCCACTCTCATCCACGACGGTGGCGTCTGGCTCAGCGTCGACGCTTACCCGCGCTACGCATGCGACTACAAACTGCCGCATCTGCCTGCGTGGTTGCCGAACTATCCCGAACCCTTCCTCTACACCTACTGCGACAATCCCGATCCCGCCGTACTGGTCCGGGGCGCCCGCAACGCGCCGCGGCCACCGGGCGACGACACCGCCGGGCCACCACCAGGTTGGGAAAAGGACCCGCTCGCTGTGACTCCACCGACACCACAAACGAAGTGGACGATACCGACGCCGTTCGGCGGTTCGACCTACCCCGTCGCGCTACCCCCAGACCCACCGGACTGGCCCGTTCCACCCGGGTGGCCGGGGAAGGAACCCGACGACAATCCGGTGCCGTGGTGGCTTCGTCCCTACACGGGGTCGGCGCACCATCCAAACTGATAAGACCGAAAAGGAAGCCATCATGGCGATGAAGTTGTCTAGGCAGAAGAACCA
>JAEZIA010000346.1 GCA_023416315.1 Actinomycetes bacterium | reverse complement strand
GCGCTGCTGCTGACCAACATTCGTGAGCACGGTGCTCCGATCAAGAACATCGAGAACCAGAGCTCGGGCGTCATCCCGATCATGAAGCTGCTGGAGGACTCGTTCTCCTACGCCAACCAGCTCGGTGCGCGGCAGGGTGCCGGCGCGGTGTACCTGCACGCGCATCACCCCGACATCTACCCCTTCCTGGACACCCAGCGGGAGAACGCCGACGAGAAGATCCGCATCAAGACCCTCTCGCTGGGCGTGGTGATTCCGGACATCACGTTCGAGCTGGCCAAGAAGAACGAGGACATGTACCTGTTCTCGCCGTACGACGTCGAGCGGGTGTACGGCGTTCCGTTCGCCGACATCTCGGTCACCGAGAAGTACCACGAGATGGTCAACGACGGCCGGATCCGCAAGACGAAGATCAAGGCGCGCGAGTTCTTCCAGACCTTGGCCGAGCTGCAGTTCGAGTCGGGCTACCCGTACATCATGTTCGAGGACACGGTGAACCGGGCCAACCCCATTGACGGCAAGATCACGCACTCCAACCTGTGCTCGGAGATCCTGCAGGTGTCGACGCCCTCGGAGTTCAACGAGGATCTGTCGTACTCCAAGGTGGGCAAGGACATTTCCTGCAACCTCGGTTCGTTGAACATCGCGAAGGCGATGGACTCGCCGGACTTCGCGCAGACCATCGAGGTGGCCATTCGCGGGTTGACCGCGGTGAGCGACCAGACGCACATCTGGTCGGTGCCGTCGATCGAGCAGGGCAACAACGACTCGCATGCGATCGGCCTCGGGCAGATGAACCTGCACGGATACCTTGCGCGCGAACGGATCTTCTACGGATCCGAAGAGGGCATCGACTTCACCAACATGTACTTCTACACCGTGCTCTACCACGCGCTGCGGGCGTCGAACAAGATCGCGATCGAGCGGGGAACGACGTTCAAGGGCTTCGAGAAGTCGAAGTACGCCAGCGGCGAGTTCTTCGACAAGTACACCGACCAGGTGTGGGAGCCGGCGACCGAGCGGGTGCGCGAGCTGTTTGTCAATGCGGGCATTCGCATTCCGACC
Source organism: Actinomycetes bacterium (assembly GCA_023416315.1). Lineage (GTDB taxonomy): Bacteria > Actinomycetota > Actinomycetes > Mycobacteriales > Mycobacteriaceae > Mycobacterium. The sequence goes on along the minus strand of JAEZIA010000346.1, from coordinate 7,397 downwards.
CAAGAGGATTGGCTGCGGCTCAAGGAATCGGTGCAAAAGCACGGCATCTACAACCAGAACCTGCAGGCGGTGCCGCCGACCGGGTCGATCTCCTACATCAACCACTCCACATCGTCGATCCACCCGGTGGCGAGCAAGGTCGAGATCCGCAAGGAAGGCAAGATCGGCCGCGTTTACTACCCGGCGCCGTACATGACGAACGACAACCTGGAGTACTACCAGGACGCGTACGAGATCGGCTACGAGAAGATCATCGACACCTACGCCGCGGCCACTCAGCATGTGGACCAAGGGCTTTCGTTGACGCTGTTCTTCAAGGACACCGCCGACACCCGCGAGGTCAACAAGGCGCAGATCTACGCCTGGCGCAAGGGCATCAAGACGCTGTACTACATCCGTCTGCGCCAGATGGCCTTGGAGGGTACTGAGGTGGAGGGTTGCGTCAGCTGCATGCTGTGAGGTCAGCTACGTCAAAGGCGGGCGGGGGAGATCCCCGGCCCGCCTTTGACTTTCTTCCCGCCGAGTGTGCGAACTCATCCGCCGTCCGCGGCGTGTCGCGGATGAAACTGCACAGTCACCGGGACTTCTGTGCCCGCGCCTCTTTCAGCCGGCGCTGCTCGGCCAGCACGTTCTGGTAGCTCTCGCGTTCGGCGATCAGCCAGTCCGGCTTCTCGGCGAGCAGCGCATCGATCTGCTCGGTGGTGAGCGCATCCACCACACCGCCGCGCGCCAGGCCGGCGATCGAGACGCCCAGCTTGGCGGCGACCAGATTCTTCGGGTGCGGCCCGTTCTTGCGGAGGTCCTTCAGCCACTGCGGTGGGTCCGCCTGCAGCGCCGCCAACTCGTCGCGGGTGATCGCGTTCGCCTGGAATCCCGCAGGCGTCGCGGGCAGGTAGACGTCCAGCTTCTTGGCCGCCGTGGCGGGTTTCATCGACTGCGCGTTGGGCCTGCTCATGGCGCCAGCCTATCGGTAGCCTGAGGCGATGACCGAGTCCTCGCTCATCCTCGGGTACGTCCCCGGGGCGACGCCCGCGAAGTGGGCGAGGATCTGGGCGCAGCGCCACCCCGACGTACGGCTGACACTGACTCCCGTCCCGGCGAAAGACGCGGCCACCGCGATCAGGACCGGAACCGTCGACCTGGCGCTGCTGCGGCTGCCGACCGACACCTCCGCGCTGGCCGTTATCCCGCTCTACGACGAGACCACCGTGGCCGTCGTCCCTACCGACCACGTGCTGTCCGCAGCCGACGAGATCACCGCCGCCGACCTCGCCGAGGAGCCGCGACTGCTGCCTCTCGACGACGTCGTCACCTGGGCCGAGGCGCCCGGCACCCCGGTCGATCATCGGCCCGAAACCACCGAGGCCGCAATAGAACTCGCCGCCGCAGGCCTGGGTGTACTGATCGTCCCGCAATCGTTGGCTCGGCTGTATCACCGCAAGGACCTCACCTATCGCCCCATCGTCGACGCACCGACGTGCGCGGTGGCCCTTGCGGTTCCACAGGGGTCGCCGTCGGAGCTCGTCGAGGAATTCATCGGGATCGTGCGGGGCCGCAAACCCAATTCGTCACGGGGACAGGCACAGTCGGCTCCGAAGCGTACTGCCCGCGAGAAGACACTCGCCAAGCAGGCCGCCCGCGCCGCCGCCGGAAAAGTGGCCCGCAAGCCGGGCCCGACCAAGCGACGGAGGCCCTGAGGTATGGCCGCACTCATGCCGGCAGCGTTCATCGGGCACGGCAGCCCGATGAACGCCCTCGAGCTCAACAGCTATACCTCGGCGTGGCGCGCGTTCGGCCAGGCGGTGCGTGAATCCTTCGGGCACCCGCGGGCGATTCTCGTCATCAGCGCGCACTGGTACATCAACGCGACCGCCGTCACCGCGATGCCCGATCCGCGGACGATCCACGATTTCTACGGGTTCCCACCGGAACTCTTCGACGTGCAGTACCCGGCACCCGGACTGCCCGCGCTCGCCGACGAGATCGCCGACGTGGTCGAGCCGACGTGGGTGGGAGCCGACCTCGACAGCTGGGGCATCGATCACGGCACCTGGTCGGTCCTGGTACATGCCTTCCCCGAGGCATCGGTACCGGTGGTGCAACTGGCCATCAACGCGTTCAAACCGCTCGAGTACCACCTCGATCTCGGCGCCAAGCTGGCGACGCTACGTGAACGTGGCGTCCTGATCCTGGGCAGCGGCAACGTCGTCCACAACCTCGCCGGCATGGATCCCACGCTGGGGGACCGGGCATTCGATTGGGCGCAGCGCTTCGACGACCAGGCCCGGACGCAGGTGCTGACCAGCCCGGCCGACGCCGTCCGGCTGCGCGAACACCCCGACTATGCGGCCGCGGTGCCGACTCCGGACCATTTCCTGCCGCTGCTGTACGTCGCGGGGGTGGCCGGCGCGCACGGCGACGGTGTCGACACGCTCACCGACGGCTGCGCCTACGGCTCGCTGTCGATGACGTCCTACACGGTGGGCCTGGACGCCACGCCCACGCCGAGGGGCCAGGGCAGCGCCGCGGCGCCGGCCACCGGAGTGCCCGTCGACGAGAGCAACATCTAGAAGATCGTCGACGTTTTACCGCGGGGATCCTGGCCCGCCGGGAAGCGGCGGAGCAGGGCTTCCTGAACGAACGACGCCACCAATCGGCCGTCCTCGGTGAAGACGTGCCCGCATCCATACGTGCGCCCGGCTCCGGTCGCCTGGGCGTCGTGATCGATGAGCAGCCACCGCCTGGCGTCGAACTCGTCGTGGAAGGTCACGTCCTGGGTCAACACGCCGGTCGACACCTCGATGTGGGCCATCGACTGGCCGAGGCCGGCGTGGGGCCGCATCGCGGTCGCGATGAGCCAACCGTCGGTGGCGTGCGCGAGCAATGCGCGCGCGAAGGTCGTGTCACCGGCCGGCGCATCGGGGAATCGCACCCACAGCTGCAGCGTCGGCGGGCCGGTGAGTGCGGGGTCGGCGATGTCCACGTCGCCGACGACGATGGTCTGCGGAGCCGCAAGCCAGTGCGGGACGGCCTTCGCCGGATCCGGGGCCTCGACGTCGGGCATCGGGATCTGGTGGCGCACCAGGTCGGGTTCAACGACGTCGAGCAGAACCAGCGAGCGAGCGCACACCCGTCCGTTCTGGATGAATGTCACTGTGGCACTGGCGATATTGCGGCCCTCGTGCATCGGTTCGACCTCGATGTCGACCGGTTGATCCAGTCGTGCGCCCCGCGCGAACACGGTTTGCACCGCGCGCACCCGCTTGTCCGGGATACGGAGGGTGGCGGCGACGACCGCTTGGCCCACCAGCTGTCCACCGAAGACGACGCCACGGCGCTCGGTGAAATACGGTGCCCGTAATGTCCCGTTACCGACGTCGCTCAGGGTGAACGCCGCGTTCAACTCCTCGCCAAGCGATGCCACCGGGCGACCTTATCAACCAGGTCCGATCAGGTCGGACCAAAACGGCACCGTCGGAGTCGGCTGGCGCGACGGGTCAGGATTGATGTAGGCGGCGAGGTCAGCGCCGCAACAGGTTACGTCGGTCTGATACACCGAAAGCACCGGATGGCCGGAACTGCCGCGGCCGGCGGGCAGATAATGGTTCGCGTGGACCGGCACCAGCTGCGGCACTCGCGCCAGGTGGTAGTTCGCACTGCGCAGGGCGTCCTTCATCCGCGCCGGGCGGACGCCCCAGTCAGTACCCCAGAATTCCCGCCACTCGACGGCGAACAGGATTCCGTCGACGGGCAACCTGAGCTGCTGCTGCAGGCTCCGGCGCGGCGCCGAGCGCCAGTCCGGCCACGAATTCCCAACCGGCAGGCCGGATACCAGGAACGCACGATGGTCGTCGGCGAATTCGAAACCGAATTCGCTTTCAATACGCGCCAATTCGTCGTCGCGCAGGCCCGGCGTCATCGTCACCGAGTCGTCGTCGAGCATGTGACTCTAAAAGCTGTGCTGCGGGCCTTGGGCTTTCTTGTACAGCGCCCTGAGCATCACATCGCGGAAGCGAGCATTGTCGATCAGCTTGATCCCGGCGTTGGCGAGCTGCGGGTACCCCAGCAACTTGTGAAAGTAGCGTCCCCGCTTGTACTCCCGGCCCCACGCCGCTTCCATGCGCTGCGCGTAGTTGGTGAAGTCGTCAGGGCCGCCGTTCTGCAACGCGGCGATCGCACACTCGCCGGCGGCCAGGCCGGACTCCAACGCCTTGGAGATGCCCGCACCGGACGCCGGCTTCCCCGCGCCGAGCGAGTCGCCGGTGAACAACACACCCGGACGCCACGGCGGCCAGGCCGTGAAACCCATCGGCAGCCGCCAGGCTCGCACACTCTTGTTCTTCTTGAGCTCTTCGATCGGCGGTAGGTCCCACTCGGGCGGCAGGGTCCGCAGGAAGTCACCGAGGAAGTGGGTGGCGTTGATCGACTGCCAATTCTTGTAGCTGTTGACGTAGCCGAGGCCGATGTTGAACACGCCGTTGCCCATCGGGAACACCCACCCGTAGCCCGGCAGCTGGTCGCCCTGGAACGCCAGCTTCAAATAGATGTCGAGGCTGTCCGAGTCGGGACGGTTGGCAGGCATCTCGGAGCGAATGGCGATCGCCGAGTAGCCGTTGTACTCCGAGTCGATCTTCAGCGCCCGCTTGATCGGCGAGTACGCACCGTCGGCGGCGATCACCGCGTCGCCGAACACCTTCTCTCCGCTCTTGAGTACCACGCCGACCACTCGACCGTTGGCGTCGAGCTCGGGTCCGGCCACCTCCGCGCCCTGGCGTACTTCGGCCCCCGCCGACTCGGCGTGCTTGAGCAGCAACGTGTCGAGGTGCTCGCGACTGACGGTGTGACCGTGGTCGGGCATGCCGGGGCGCTTGGGGAACGACAGCTCCCACTGGGACGGGCTGAAGACCGTCACGCGGTTCACCCGATGGAACGTGTTGACCTCGTCGGCCAGGCCCATCTTCTGCAGGTAGCTGACCGCGCGGGCGGTGAGGCCGTCACCGCAGGGCTTGGCCCGCGGAAAATGCGCCTTATCCAGCACGACCACCCGTGCTCCGGTCTGCGCGGCCTGCCACGCCGCCGCGGATCCTGATGGCCCCCCGCCTGCTACCACCAGGTCGAATCGCTCGGTCACTAGGTCTCGTCTCACTTCGATAATCGGTTGCTCTGATGCTATCCGAGATCGGTGTTTTGCTCTGCTCGGCGAACGTTGCTGTCAGCGCGATGTAATAGTCGGCACGCAAGGTCGGCCCTGGTCAGCACCTCTGCGGGTACAGTGCTTGACGTGCGCAGAGCTTCCAGATCGCGTGCCGGGGCCGAGCCCGGCAAGGTCGACGCGCGCAGTGAGCGCTGGCGCGAGCACCGGAAAAAGGTGCGCGCCGAAATCGTCGACGCCGCCTTCCGGTCCATCGACAAGCACGGGCCCGAGGTGAGTCTGCGCGAGATCGCCGAAGAGGCCGGCACCGCCAAACCGAAGATCTACCGGCACTTCACCGACAAGTCCGACCTGTTTCAGGCCATCGGCAAACGGCTGCGAGACATGCTGTGGGGCGCGATCTTCTCCAATATCGACGCCGCTACCGACCCCACCCGCGAGGTGGTGCGCCGCGGTGTGGCCGAGTACGTCAGCTTGGTCGAGCAGCATCCCAACGTGCTGCGGTTCATGCTGCAGGGCCGCTTCCCCGAACAGTCGGAATCGACGCAGCGTGCGATGAATGAAGGCCGCGAGATCACGATGGCGATGGCCGAGTTGTTCAACAACGAGCTTCGCGGGATGCAGCTGAATCCGGCGGCTCTGCAGTTGGCCGCCGCGGCGGCGTACGGGTCGGCCGCGGCCGCCACCGACTGGTGGCTGGGCCCCGACCGGGACAGCCAGCGCACAATGCCGACCGACGAGTTCATCAACCACCTGACGACGATCATGCTGGGCACCGTCAACGGCACGGCCGACCTACTGGGCATCGAGCTGGATCCGGACCGCCCCATTCACGACGCGGCCCCGCGCCGCGCCGCGGTCAGCTGACGATCGAGTAATCCCGATACCGTCGGTATTGGGTATTTTGGTTGCCATGACCGTTGTCGAACCGGCCGTCGCCGACACCACCACCGAACCCATCCACACCCGGGCGCTGGTCATCGGCACCGGGTTCTCCGGGCTGGGGATGGGCATCGAGCTGCAACGCCGCGGTGTCGACTTCCTGATCCTGGAGAAGGCCGACGACGTCGGCGGCACGTGGCGCGACAACAGCTACCCGGGTTGCGCCTGTGACATCCCGGCGCATCTGTATTCGTTCTCGTTCGAGCCGAAGCCGGACTGGACCTACATGTGGTCGCTGCAGCCGGAGATCCTCGAGTATCTGCGGGGCGTGACCGACAAGTACGGCCTGCGCCGCTACATCCACTTCGGGACCCGGGTGGAACGCGCGCACTGGGACGACGCGGAGTACCGCTGGCACGTCTTCACCGAGGACGGCCGTGAGTACGTCGCACAATTCCTGATCTCCGGCGCCGGCGCGCTGCACATCCCGGCGGTGCCGGAGTTCGAGGGACTCGCCGATTTCGAAGGGGAGGCGTTCCATTCGGCGCAGTGGGACCACAGTGTCGACCTCACCGGCAAGAAGGTTGCCGTCATCGGCACCGGCGCCAGCGCCATCCAGATCGTCCCGGAGATCGTCGACAAGGTCGGTGCGCTGCGGCTCTACCAGCGCACCCCGGCGTGGGTGCTGCCGCGCTCCAACAACCCGATCCCGGTCTGGATGCGCGACGCGTTCGGTACGGTGCCCGGCGCCCGGGCCGCGCTGCGGACCGGGATCTACTGGTTCCAGGAGGCGCTGGGCTTCGCGATGACCAAGCGCCCGGAGCTGCTCACCCTCGGTGAGATGGCCGGCAAGTGGAACATCCGCCACCAGGTCCGCGACCGTGACCTGCGGCGCAGACTGACCCCGTCCTACCGGGTGGGGTGTAAGCGAGTCTTGTTCTCCAACAACTACTTCCGCTCGATCGCTAAGCCGCAGTCAGAGCTGGTGACCGAGCGGATCGCCCGGATCACCCCGCGCGGGATCGTCACCGAGGACGGGACCGAACGCCCGGTCGATGTCATCGTGTTCGCCACCGGCTTCCACGTCACCGACTCCTATACCTACGTCGGCATCAAGGGCCCCGGCGGCGAAGACCTGGTCGACCGTTGGAACCGCGAGGGTGTGCAGGCGCACCGCGGCATCACCGTCGCCGACATGCCGAACCTGTTCTTCCTGCTCGGCCCCAACACCGGGTGGGGGCACAACTCGGTGGTTTTCATGATCGAATCGCAGATCCGCTACGTCGGCCAGGCGATCGGCGCGGTCGACAAGGCAGGTGCGCAGGCGCTGGCGCCGACCCGGGCGGCGCAGGACGCGTTCAAC
>JAEZIA010000312.1 GCA_023416315.1 Actinomycetes bacterium | reverse complement strand
CCCCGCACCCGCACCGGCCCCGGCACCCCAGCCGCGGCCGTTCCCTGAAGAGCCGGCACCGTCACCGACGCCGACTCCTGGACAACCGACAGCCGCAGTACCCGCGCCGCCGACCGCTGTTCCCGAGCCGCCGGCGCCGGGCCAGCCGGCCCCACCCGCGGCCCCGACTCCGCCGGACCCGCGTAAGGACCTGGCCGCGCGAATCGACTTCGAGAAGCAGTTGCGCCAGAGCACCAACCAGAACCTGCTGCTGATCGCGGTGCAGTACATGGCGGGCAAGTGCGATCAGCCGGACATCCTGGCCGGTAACGACGACCCGAACCTTCCGCTCGTCGCCTGCTCGCAGGACCACAAGTACATCTACGTGCTGGACAAGTCGATCATCAGCGGCGATCAGATCAAGGACGCCACGTCGAACTTCGATCAGCAGAGCGGCGCCTACGTCGTCAACGTCGAGTTCAAGGATCAGGCCTCCACCACGTGGTCGGACTTCACCGCCGCCAACATCGGCACCCAGACCGCGTTCACGCTGGACTCCGAGGTCGTCAGCGCCCCGCAGATCCGCGAGGCCATCCCCGGCGGACGCACCCAGATCAGCGGCGGCAATCCGCCGTTCACCGCCGAGAGCGCCAAACAGCTCGCCAACGTCCTGAAGTACGGGTCGCTGCCGCTGTCCTTCGAATCCTCGGAGGCCGAAACCGTTTCGGCCACACTGGGATTGGCCTCGCTGCGGGCGGGTCTGATCGCCGGTGCGATCGGGTTGGCCCTGGTGTTGGTGTACTCGCTGCTCTACTACCGGGTGCTGGGCCTGCTGACCGCGTTATCGCTCGTGGCGGCCGGCGCGATGGTGTTCGGCATCCTGGTGTTGCTGGGCAGGTATATCAACTACACCCTGGACCTGGCCGGTATCGCCGGTCTGATCATCGGTATCGGCACCACCGCCGACTCGTTCGTCGTGTTCTTCGAACGCATCAAGGACGAGATCCGCGAAGGACGTTCGTTCCGTTCGGCGGTCCCACGCGGTTGGGCCCGCGCCCGTAAGACGATCCTGTCCGGCAACGCGGTCACCTTCCTGGCCGCCGCGGTGCTGTACTTCCTCGCGGTCGGCCAGGTGAAGGGCTTCGCGTTCACCCTCGGCCTGACCACGATCCTCGACGTCGTCGTGGTGTTCCTGGTGACCTGGCCGCTGGTGTTCCTGGCGTCCAAGTCGCCGACGATGGCCAAACCGGCATTCAACGGTCTTGGCGCGGTGCAGCAGATCGCCCGGGAACGTCGAGCGGCCGCCACTGCGACGGGACGGAGGTAACTCCCATGGCAGACAAGACCACCGACGAGAGCGCGACCACCGCCGTCGAAGCCCCCGATCTGGAGACCGCCGCCGCCGCCGCGCCCAAGCACGGCTTCTTCATCCGGCTCTACACCGGCACCGGCGCCTTCGAGGTCATCGGCAGACGCAAGCTCTGGTACGCCGTCAGCGGCGTGATCATGCTGGTGTGCATTGCCAGCATCGCGCTGAAGGGCTTCGTCTTCGGTATCGACTTCGAGGGCGGCACCAAGGTGTCGCTGCCCACAGCCGGCGAGAACGGCACGATCACCACCCAGCAGGTGGAGGACGTCTACAGCAAGACGCTGGGCAAGGCTCCGGAATCGGTCGTGCTCGTCGGCAACGGGGCGTCGGCCACCGTGCAGATCCGCTCGGAGGCGCTGGACAACCAGCAGACCGAGCAGCTGCGCACCGCGCTGTTCGACGAGCTCAAGCCCAAGGCCAGTGACGGTCAGCCCGACAAGGCGACGATCAGCGATTCGGCGGTGTCAGAGACCTGGGGCGACCAGATCACCAAGAAGGCGCTGATCGCGCTCGGGGTGTTCCTGGTGCTCGCGGCCATCTACATCACGTTCCGCTACGAGCGCTACATGGCGATCTCGGCACTCGCGACGCTGGTGTTCGACCTGGTGGTCACGGCCGGCGTCTATTCGATCGTGGGCTTCGAGGTCACGCCGGCGACGGTGATCGGTCTGCTCACGATTCTGGGCTTCTCGCTCTACGACACGGTCATCGTGTTCGACAAGGTCGAGGAGAACACCCACGGCTTCGAACACACGACCCGCCGAACCTTCGCCGAACAGGCCAACCTGGCGGTCAACCAGACGTTCATGAGATCGATCAACACCAGCCTCATCTCGGTGCTTCCGATCGTGGCGCTGATCGTGGTCGCGGTGTGGCTGCTGGGTGTCGGCACGCTGATGGACCTGGCGCTGGTGCAGCTGGTCGGCGTGATCGTCGGTACCTACTCGTCGATCTTCTTCGCAACGCCGCTACTGGTGTCGCTGCGGGAACGCACCGACCTGGTGCGCACCCACACCCGCCGGGTGCTCAACCGCCGCAAACCGTCCGCGACGGCCAGCGAGGTCGTCACCGGAGGGGCTGCCGACCTCGACGAGGCCGCCGACGCGGTGCCGGCCGAAGCGGCCATCGGTGGTACCCCGACCATCGGCAGCAAGCCCACGCCGGGTGCCCGGCCGGCCCGCCCAGGCCGGCCGACAGGCAAACGCAACCCCCGCGGGCGTTAACCGGCCATGGCCGTCGGGCGCCGCCGCGTCGCCGCTGTCGCAGTCGCGGCGATTCTCGGGGTGATCGCGCCGAGCGTGCTGACATCGTGTTCAGGCAGCCCGGCTGACCAGATCAACTACGCCGTCGACGGCGTGCTGGTCACCTACAACACCAACACGGTGCGGGGTGCGGCGTCGGCGGGACCGCAGGCGTTCGCGCGGGCGCTCACCGGGTTCACCCTCCACGGTCCGGACGGGCAGGCGATCGCCGATCACGACTTCGGGTCGGTGTCGGTGGTCGGCCGCGACCCGCTGGTGCTGGACTACCAGATCGCCGATAACGCGGTGTACTCCGACGGCAAGCCGGTGACCTGTGACGACATGGTGCTGGCGTGGGCCGCGCAGTCCGGGCGATTCCCGGCGTTCGACGCAGCCAGCCGCGCCGGCTACCTCGACATCGAAAACATCGACTGCCAGCCCGGCCAGAAGAAGGCCCGGGTGTCGTATTTCCCCGGCCGGGCGATCACCGACTACCTGCAGCTGTTCACCGCCACGTCGATGATGCCGTCGCACGTGCTGGGCGACGTGCTCGGCGTCGACGTCACCCGAACCATCCAGGGCGGCGACGTCGCCGCCATCGACCGGATCGCCGAAGCGTGGAACACGATCTGGGATCTGCGGCCCGGGATCGACCTCAAGCGGTTCCCGTCGTCGGGTCCCTACAAGATCGACTCGGTGCTGCCCGAGGGTGCGGTGGTGCTCACCACCAACGACCGGTGGTGGGGCGCCAAGCCGATCACCAAACGGATCACGGTGTGGCCGCGTGGCGTCGACGTGCAGGACCGCATCAACAACGGCACGTTCCAGGTCGTCGACGTCGCGACGGGGTCGTCGGGCACGCTGACCACCCCGGACGGTTACGACCGCCAGGAGTTGCCCTCCGGCGGCATCGAACAGCTCATCTTCGCCCCGGGCGGTCCGCTGGCCGCCACGCCGGCCCGGCGGGCGATGGCGCTGTGCACCCCGCGTGATCTGATCGCGCTCAACGCCGAAACGCCGATCTCCAACGCCCGGCTCAACCCGGCCACCGACGACGCATTCAGCGGCGTCGAGGGGCTGGCGACCGCCGCCCAGTTCGGGCCCGCCAACATCGACGCGGCCAGGGACGCACTGGGCGGGCAGCCGCTGACGGTGCGGATCGGCTACCAGGCGCCCAACCCACGACTGGCGGCCACCGTCGGCGCCATCACCAAATCGTGCGCGGCCGCGGGTATCACCGTCGTCGACGCCACATCGGATTCGGTTGGGCCGCAAGCATTGCGTGACGGCAAGCTCGACGTCCTGGTGGCCAGCACCGGCGGTGCGTCCGGCAGCGGGTCGACGGGTTCGTCGGCGCTGGATGCCTACACGCTGTTCGCGGGCAACGGCAACAACCTGCCCCGCTACTCCAATCCGCAGATCGACGGGATCATCTCGGAACTGGCGGTCACCACCGACGCCAAGCAGCAGGCCCGGCTGCTGAGCGACAGTTCACCGATTCTGTGGGGCGACATGCCCACCCTGCCGCTGTACCGTCAGCACCGCACGGTGCTGTCGTCGAAGAAGATGTACGCCGTCGACGGTAATCCGACCAAGTGGGGCGCGGGCTGGAACATGGATAGGTGGGTGTTCGAGAAGTGACCTCTTCTGACAAAGTGGCCGACGTCCTCAAGGCGCTGACCCGCGAGGTCCCCGACTTCCCGGAGCCGGGCATCCAGTTCAAGGACCTGACCCCGGTGCTGGCCGACCGGCACGGGTTGGCCGTCGTCACCGACGCGATGGCCGAGGTCGCCGAGGGCGCAGACCTGGTGGCCGGTATCGACGCTCGTGGTTTCCTGCTCGGCGGCGCCGTCGCCCATCGGTTGGGCATCGGTGTGCTGGCGATCCGCAAGGGCGGCAAGCTGCCGCCGCCCGTGCACAGCGAGACCTACACCCTCGAGTACGGCACGGCCACGCTCGAAATCCCCGCCGAGGGGATCGAATTGGCCGGCCGCCGCGTTGTAATCATCGACGACGTGCTCGCCACCGGCGGAACCCTCGCCGCGGCGCGGTCGTTGTTGGCGGCCGGCGGGGCCGACGTGCCCGCTGCGGCCGTCGTGCTGGAACTGCCGGGGCTCGGCGGCCGAGCGAAAGTCGCCCCGCTCCGGGTGACCAGCCTGCAAACGATCTGAGAGCCGGCGGGGAGATATCCTCGAAGTCGGTTCCGAAGCGAGGAGGTGACGGCGTGGCCGACGACAACCGCGCGCTGACCACCTCGCCGCCGCCGACCGCCGACGTCCCGCCCGCCGAGCCGCGGGCCGAGACCCCGAAGACCACCAGCAGCGCGTCGCGGCGGGTGCGCGCCCGACTGGCGCGGCGGATGACCTCACAGCGCAGCACCGTCAACCCGGTGCTCGAACCGTTGGTGGCGGTGCACCGGGAGTTCTACCCGAAGGCCGACCTGGCGATCCTGCAGCGCGCCTACGAGGTCGCCGAGGCCAAGCACGCCGATCAACTGCGCCGCTCCGGCGACCCGTACATCACCCATCCGCTGGCCGTGGCCAATATCCTCGCCGAGCTCGGCATGGACACCATCACGCTGGTGGCCGCGCTGCTGCACGACACCGTCGAAGACACCGGTTACGCCATGGAGGCGTTGACCGCGGACTTCGGCGAAGAGGTGGCCCACCTGGTGGACGGGGTGACCAAGCTGGACAAGGTCGCGCTGGGCACCGCCGCCGAGGGCGAGACCATCCGCAAGATGATCATCGCGATGGCCCGCGATCCGCGGGTACTGGTGATCAAGGTCGCCGACCGGCTGCACAACATGCGCACCATGCGGTTCCTGCCGCCGGAGAAGCAGGCCCGCAAAGCCCGCGAGACGCTGGAAGTGATTGCTCCCCTTGCACATCGGCTGGGCATGGCCACCGTCAAGTGGGAGCTGGAGGACCTGTCGTTCGCGATCCTGCATCCCAAGCGCTACGAGGAGATCGTGCGACTGGTCGCCGACCGGGCACCCTCACGCGACACCTACCTGGCCAAGGTGCGGGTGGAGATCGGCGCGGCGCTGAGCGGGATGAAGATCAACGCCACCGTCGAGGGCAGGCCCAAGCACTACTGGTCGATCTACCAGAAGATGATCGTCAAGGGTCGCGACTTCGACGACATCCACGACCTGGTCGGTGTGCGGATCCTGTGCGACGAGATCCGCGATTGTTACGCCGCTGTCGGCGTTGTGCATTCGCTGTGGCAGCCGATGCCCGGCCGGTTCAAGGACTACATCGCCCAACCCCGGTTCGGGGTGTACCAGTCGCTGCACACCACGGTCGTCGGGCCGGAGGGCAAGCCGCTGGAGGTGCAGATCCGCACCCGGGATATGCACGACACCGCCGAGTTCGGCATCGCAGCGCACTGGCGGTACAAGGAATCCAAGGGCCGCAACGGAGTTCCGCATCCGCACGCCGCCGCCGAGATCGACGAAACCGCCTGGATGCGTCAGCTGCTCGACTGGCAGCGGGAAGCCGCGGACCCCGGCGAGTTCCTGGAGTCGCTGCGTTACGACCTTGCGGTGCAGGAGATCTTCGTGTTCACCCCAAAGGGCGACGTGATCACCCTGCCCGCCGGGTCGACACCGGTGGACTTCGCCTACGCCGTGCACACCGAGGTCGGCCACCGCTGTATCGGAGCGCGGGTCGACGGTCGGCTGGTCGCGTTGGAACGCAAGCTCGAAAACGGGGAACGCGTCGAGGTTTTCACCTCCAAGGCACCCAACGCCGGACCTTCCCGGGACTGGCAGGGCTTCGTGGTGTCCCCGCGCGCCAAGGCCAAGATCCGGCAGTGGTTCGCCAAGGAGCGTCGCGACGAGGCGCTGGAGGCCGGCAAGGACTCGATCGCCCGCGAGGTTCGCCGCGGCGGCCTGCCGCTGCAGAAGCTGGTCAACGCCGAGGCGATGGCCGCGCTGGCTCAGGAATTGCGCTACGCCGACGTCTCCGCGCTGTACACGGCCGTCGGGGAGGGGCATGTCTCACCACGGCACGTCGTGCAGCGGTTGGTGGCGCAGCTCGGTGGCGCCGAGAGTGCCGAAGACGAACTCGCCGAACGCTCCACGCCGGCCACCATGCCGGTGCGTCAGCGCAGTACCGACGACACCGGCGTCGCGGTCCCCGGTGCGCCCGGTGTGCTGACCAAGCTCGCCAAGTGCTGCACACCGGTGCCCGGCGACAACATCATGGGGTTCGTCACCCGCGGCGGCGGGGTCAGTGTGCATCGCACCGACTGCACCAACGCCGCGTCGCTGCAACAGCAGTCGGAACGCATCATCGAGGTCAACTGGGCGCCGTCGCCGACGTCGGTGTTCCTGGTCGCCATCCAGGTCGAGGCACTCGACCGGCACCGGCTGCTGTCCGACGTCACGCGGGTACTGGCTGATGAGCGGGTCAACATTCTGTCGGCCTCGGTGACCACCTCCAACGATCGAGTCGCGGTGAGCCGGTTCACATTTGAGATGGGCGACCCCAAGCACCTCGGTCACGTGCTCAACGCCGTCCGCAATGTCGAGGGTGTCTACGACGTCTACCGGGTGACGAGCGCCGCCTGACGCGGGCAGTTACGGCCCGCCACCGTTGACGTACCAGGCCAGGCAGCCGGGATGGTGGCGGCAGGCGATGATCGCGGTGGCATCCGGTGCGGCGCCCCGGATCTGCGGCCCATTCGAGGGCAGGGTGCAGCTCTTCACATAGGGATTCCAGGGAATCACGCCGTTATAACAACCTTGCGCGACCGAGGTGGCCGGGGTGGGCGAGGCGTTGAGCAGAGCGGTCGGGGCAAGGAGGAAGGCGGCTGCTGCCAGCGCGCCGAGAACGGTACGGACAATCCTGTGCAGACTAATGGTCATAACGTGTGGTCCAACGTGGCTGCTGCACAGAATATTTCGCCGTAGTCCCCGGAATAATCCGGCAGCGCAACGATCTTGTTCGTGGTGCCAAGACCTACTTGGAAAGAGATTAGCTATGAACAGGTTTCACGTGTTGTCGGCCACCGTCAGTGCTGGTGCCCTGGTTTCGATGGGGGTGTTTGCCGCGGTGACGGCGAACACGCAGACACCCGATACTTTCGTCAGCTCGGAAATGTCGACCGGAGTCACGGTCACCCAATCGCCGGGCCCGAGCCGGGTTCAGCTTCCCGTCGCGGAGCCCGCCATCAAGGGTCCCGCGCCGCTGCCCACCGAAGAGCAGGGCCTGCCCGGCTAACCGGAGCGCTCAGTCCAGCCGGATCGACTTGATCGTGACCGGCTTCTTCGGCTTACCGTCGTCGGCGCCGCCGGCGATCCCGGTGACGGCGATGTCTTCGACTGTCTCCAGGCCGGTTTCGTCGACCTTGCCGAACGCGGTGTAGGTGGGCGGCAGCGCCGAGTCGCGGTAGACGACGAAGAACTGACTGCCGTTGGTGTCCGGTCCGGAGTTGGCCATCGCCAGCGTTCCGCGCGGATAACGCACACCCTGCTTGAGCGCCGGATCGAACGGCCGGTATTGGTTGGTCGGGTATTCGTTGGCGAAGCGATACCCCGGACCGCCCGAGCCGCGCCCGGTCGGATCGCCGCACTGCAGCACCGACAGCGCGCGGGAGTCGGTGAGCCGGTGGCACGGCGTGTCGTCGAAGTAGCCTTGCTGGGCCAGACTCACGAAGCTGTTGACGGTGCACGGTGCCTTCGCGTTGTCCAGCTGCAGGCCGATCACGCCGGCATTGGTGGCCATCGTCGCGTCGACGGTCGCCGGCATGGTGGGCACCTTCCCGACGCGCGGCGGCCTGGCCGGCTTGTCGGCCGGGGTTGCGGTGGCCGGGTACTGGCAGTTGGCGCCGAGCGTGGCCGGCGGCGCGAATGCGGGCAGCTCGGCGCCTGCGGTGGTCCGGCCGGGGATGCCCGCGCCACCGGTCTTCTCCAATTCCGTGGTCATCCAGGAGAAGAACATGACACCGGCGATCACCGCGACGATGGTCGCCACCGTCACCAGATAGCTGATCACCAACCCGGCGATGGCCAGCCCGCGGCCCTCCTCACCGGACTTCTTGATCTGCGACAGCGAGATGTGGCCGAACACGATGCCCAGCGGCGCGAACAGGAACGCGCAGATCAGCGACGCGATCGCCATCCCGTTGGTCGGCGGCGGCGCCGGGTAGGGATACGGGCCCGGCCCGTACGGCGCCCCGTAGTGCGGTGGCGGCGGCGGGTAGTAGGGCGGCGGTTGGCTCATGCCTAATCCAGCAGGAGCGACTTGATTCGCACCTCGTTCGCCGGCTTGCCGTCCTGGGCGCCGCCCGCCACCCCGGCGGCGGCGATCTTGTCCAGCGTCGCCAGCCCGGTCGCGTCGATGGTGCCGAACGCGGTGTAGTTGGGCGGCAACTGGGAATCCTTGTAGACCAGGAAGAACTGGCTGCCGTTGGTGCCCGGCCCGGCGTTGGCCATGGCCAGCGTGCCGCGCGGATAGACCACCGGCTGCTGCAGGGCGGGGTCACCCTGCGGGTACTGGTCGGTGGGGTACTCGTTGGCGAACTCGTAACCCGGCCCACCGGTGCCGCTACCGGTCGGGTCACCGCACTGCAGCACCGACAGGGACGGCGACGTGGTCAGCCGGTGGCACGGGGTGTCGTCGAAGAACCCCTTCTGCGCCAGGCTGGCGAAGCTGTTGACCGTGCACGGCGCCTTCGCGTTGTCCAGAATCAGACCCAGATTGCCCTGGTTGGTGCTCATGCTGGCGGACACGGTCGCCGGATCGGTGGGCACCTTGCCGCTGTGTGGCGGGTCGACCTTCTTGGATGCCGGGTCAGGTGTCGCCGGGTACTGGCAGTTCGCGCCGAGGTTCGCGCTGGCCTTGAACGGCGGTAGCGTGCCGGTGGCCGGGGGAGCGGCGTTGGGATCGTCACCGGGCTGGGCCGAGGTGGTGGTCGACGACGACGCGGTGGGCTCGTCGGAGCCCTTGTTGGTCAGCACGAACGTGGCGACCACGGCTGCGGCCACGACGATCGCGACGGCACCGCCGATCACGACGAACTGGCGGCGGCGCTTCTCCTGCTGAGCGCGGCGCTCCAGTTGCCGTTCGAGTTTGCGCTTGGCCGTGGCGCGTCGCTGTTCGTTGGTGGGCACCGTGGTGGTCCTCCGTGGGTGAAACGATTCGGTCGGCACCGAGTGTGCCAGTTCATGCTGAGGCCAGGGGGTAGGACCCTCGTCGACAGCGGATGGGAAACTGGACGATGTGTTGCTCACCGGGTTCCCGGCCGGCATGTTGGCATGCAACTGCTACGTGCTGGCCCCGCGAGCCGGGGCCGATGCCATTGTCGTCGACCCGGGCCAGCGTGCTTTCGGCACGCTGCGCCGCATCCTCGACGAAAACCGGCTGACTCCGGCCGCCGTGCTGCTCACCCACGGGCACATCGACCACATCTGGTCGGCGCAGAAAGTGGGGGACACTTTCGGCTGCCCGGTGTTCATCCACCCCGAGGACCGGTTCATGCTCGCCGACCCGATTCGCGGTTTCGGTCCCCGGCTGGGCCAGATCGCGCTAGGTGCGCTGTTCCGGGAGCCGAAACAGGTGGTCGAACTCGACCGGGACGGGGACAAGATCTCGCTCGGCGGTATCACGGTGACCGTCGACCACACGCCCGGACACACCCGCGGTTCGGTGGTGTTCCGGATCGACCGCAAAGCCGGGCACGAGCCGCTGGCGTTCACCGGCGACACGTTGTTCAAGCAGTCGGTCGGGCGCACCGATCTGCCCGGCGGCAGCGGCAAGGACCTGCTCGGCTCGATCGTCGACAAATTGCTGGTGCTCGACGACGACACCCGGGTATTACCCGGGCACGGTGAATCCAGCACGATCGGTCTCGAACGCCGTACCAATCCATTCCTCGAAGGTCTGAGCTAAGTGAGCGAATTCCAGGCGCCCAAGGGTGTCCCTGACTATCTACCGCCCGAGTCGGCCGAGTTCGTCGCGGTCCGCGACGGACTGCTGCGGACCGCGCGGCTGGCCGGCTACGGCGACGTCGAGCTGCCGGTCTTCGAGGACACCGCGCTGTTCGCGCGGGGGGTCGGGGAGTCGACCGACGTGGTGTCCAAGGAGATGTACACCTTCGCCGACCGCGGCGAGCGGTCGGTGACGCTGCGTCCCGAGGGCACCGCCGGTGTGATGCGCGCGGTGATCGAACACGGCCTGGACCGCGGCGCGCTGCCGGTCAAGCTCTGCTACTCCGGTCCGTTCTTCCGCTACGAGCGTCCGCAGGCCGGCCGCTACCGGCAGCTGCAGCAGGTCGGGGTGGAGGCGATCGGGGTCGACGACCCGGCGCTCGATGCCGAGGTGATCGCCGTCGCCGACGCCGGTTTCCGCTCGCTGGGTCTGGACGGCTTCCGCCTGGAGATCACCTCGCTTGGCGACGACACCTGCCGCCCGCAGTACCGGGAGCTGTTGCAGGAGTTCCTGTTCAAGCTCGATTTGGACGAGGAGACCCGTAGGCGGGCCGAGATCAATCCGCTGCGCGTGCTCGACGACAAGCGCCCGGCCATGCGCGAGGCCACCGCCGACGCGCCGGTGATGCTCGACCACCTCTCCGATGCCGCCAAGGCGCACTTCGACACCGTGCTGGCCCACCTCGACGCACTCGGCGTGCCGTACGTGATCAATCCGCGGATGGTGCGCGGTCTGGATTACTACACCAAGACCACGTTCGAGTTCGTGCACGACGGGCTCGGTGCGCAATCCGGGATCGGCGGCGGTGGGCGCTACGACGGGTTGATGCGGCAACTCGGCGGCCAGGACCTGTCGGGAATCGGCTTCGGACTCGGGGTCGACCGCACCGTGCTGGCGCTGCGCGCCGAGGGCAAGACCGTCGGAAACCCAAGTCGCTGCGATGTTTTCGGGGTGCCGCTCGGTGAGCAGGCCAAGATCGTGGTGGCGAAGCTGGCGGCGCGGCTACGTGCCGAGGGGGTGCGGGTCGACCTCGCCTACGGCGACCGCGGACTCAAAGGCGCGATGCGCGCGGCCGATCGCTCGGGGGCGCGCATCGCCCTGGTGGCCGGCGACCGGGACATCGAGGCAGGCACCGTGGGCGTCAAAGATCTCGCCACCGGTACGCAAGTCGATGTCGCGGCTGATTCTGTTGTCGCAGAAGTGATTACGCGGCTGGCCTAGGGTAGCCAGCCGCGCTCTCGAGGCGGGTTCGGTCAGCCCGCGGGGCACAGATCGGTCTTGGCGAAGTTGATCGCCGCGTCCGCCTGGGCATGACTGATCTGACCGGAGTTGGTGTAGTACGTCTGCGAGAGCTCGTTCGGGTCCGCGCCACCGGCGAGCGCCTTGCAGATGGTCCACCCGTCGGCGACCAGGGCCGCCTGGTCACCGGCGATGCCGGCGCTGGTGAGGTCCTTGAGGTAGTCGGCCTCGGCGTTGGTGATCGCCCCGGCTGACGGAGCGCCGATGAGCGCGACAGCCCCGGCGGCGGCAGCCACCGTCAACAAACCTTTGATCATGGTCTTATCCCCTGTGTGCATTGAAGTTACTGCTGCGGCAGAAGTTACTACCTTGCCAGCAGGCACGCAGGAAAAGCCCAAAGATTTACCGCACACCAAAAAGCGCCGGAAAATCGGCGTTCCAGAATAATGAATTCAAGTTGTGGGTAATGCCCCCTCATTTAACCAATTCTCACGAGATTCTTGGCGCAACCTTGGCCAGTCCGGGAACCGTGTCGTCCGCGCGGCCCGTTGAACAGGCATGAACACCGCATGTGGCACCCGGCTCATCGAGAGCTATCTACAGGGCCGGCAGCTGCGGTCTTTCCGCGGACACCACGACGACGAGTTCTTTTTCCTCGTCAATGCGGATCACGGCCGCCTGCATGTACATCTGCAGCCGGCCGGAGCGGCGGTGCACATCACGGTCACCGCCGAACGCTATTACCCGGCTGAGCGTCGCGCCGGGGTGGCGGCACTGGTGCAGCAGTGGAATGACGCCGATTCGCACGCCGCCGCGACCGTGTCCGCCTCCTGTGACCCGCAGCGGGTCGGGGTGGTCGCCGAACGTCGCTATCGCGCCGCCGACGGCGACTTCGGCCGTTTCGTCGATCAGACGGTGCAGTCCGCCATCGACCTGTTCGGCCGGCTGCGCGACGCCGGCTGACGGATCAGCCCGCCGATCGCCGGTAGCGGAGGAACCACAACACGCCGACCGCAGCCGCCAGCACGACGACGAGTACCGACGCGGCGAGCGCCGTCAGCAATGCGCCGACGCCCCCATCGCGGTCATGACCGATCACCCGTTGGTAGGGATCGTCCCTGGGCGCGGGCGCGAAGATGAAATCGGTTGTGATCGAGGACGGTTCGTCGATTGTCGTCGAGATCTTGGTCAGGTAGGAATTTCTCGCGCTCAGTTCGGCAAGAGCCTGGTTGGTGCTGCGGCCCCGGATCGATCCGGCGTAGTCGACGGTCACGGCCTGGTGGTCGGCGTCGGCGTCGATGCGCTGCATGCGGTGCTGCGCCAACGTGTAGATCACGACGCGTTGAGTGTCCTTGGCGGCGGCGGCCATTCGCATCGGATACACCAGCCGGTCGGAGGTGAAGTCGAGCCGGACCGGATCCAGTTGGCCGCTGAGTGGGGTGTCACCGGTCAGCCGCATCGCCACGAACGACCAGCCCTGCTCGAGGTAGGGGGCGAGCGCCGCGGTGACCTCGGGGCGCATGGTGTACCCGTTGGCGTCCAGCCAGCGCCGTAGTCCGGTGAGGTCACCACCGGTCAGCGTGGTCGCCTCCAACGGGCCCAGTTGCACCTGCGCCACCACGGTCGGCCCGCCTCCCGGCACGGACCCGGCCTCATCCCGGCCGCTGTGGCCGGTTCCGCCGCGCTCGATCCGCGGCGCGGTCAGCCGCTCGAGTTCGGTGAACAAGCCGGGCTCGGCACTGCTGGCGGTGGCCGGCGTCGGGGTCGGCACGATCAGCGCGGCGTTGTCGGCCACCGACTGCAGATCCAGGCGCATGACGATGGTTTCGGTGTTTCCGTCCAATGCGACCAGGCTCTGCTCGCCCCTCACCCGGGCGTCGAGGTCGGGGCTGACGATGCCGCCGCACGCGCATGCACCCGCCGTTGTGGTGGGACTCATGACCAGCGTTGCGGCGGCCAGGACGGCCGCACCGATCACCCGGCGCATGGTGGCTCCTGTCAGTCGAGAGCCATCATGCCCCGCTTCAGTGGCGCCCGAACGTCATTCGGCTCAGCATCCGGTCGCGCAGGGTGAGCGTGTGCAGCAGCACCGCCGATACGTGTGCGGCGACCGCCACCACCAGCAGGTAGGCCAGCACCGAGTGCGTCTGGCGCAAGGCGAAGAACAGATCGGCGTCGAACGGTGCGATTCGCGGCAGGTCGAGTGACCCGAAGATCACCACGGCCCGCCCGCCCGCCGACACCATGGCCCAGCCGACCAGCGGCGGGGCCAGCAGCAGGGCATACAGACCGACCTCCGAGCCGATCACCAGCACGTGCTCGACCGAACCCACGGTGTCCGGCAGCCGCGGGGCGCGATGGGTGAAACGGTTGGCCACCCGGACCACGACGATCAGCAGGATCAGCACGCCGAGCGTCATGTGCACCGCGCGCAGGGCGCCGTACCCGGCGAGAGTGTTGACCATCACGAAGCCGATGAACAACGCCGCGAAGACCAGCGCGGCGGTGAGCCAATGCAGGATTCGGGTGCGGACGGGGAAACGGTCGGTGCGCGTCATGCGCCGACCTCGTTCACCTGCACCGCGGACGCGGACTTCGGTTCGCCGGTGCGGGCCCGATACGACGCCGCGTAGACGTTCGAGCGGGCGGACAGCAGCGGATCGTCGGAGGCTTCGATCCCGTCGGGCAGGGTCAACGGATCGAAATTGATGTCGCGGGCGTTGCCGGGTGCCTCGGTCGCCACGGTGGTCAGGGTGAGCATGCCGACGTCGACGCTGCGCCGGTCGTCGGGCCAGGGCAGCGTGGCGTCGTTCAGCGGGTCGCCGGGGTTGGCGACGGTGAGCAGCAGTTGCCAGCGCAGCGGCCCGGCGCGCAGCTGGCGGATCAGCGCGCCGAACAAACCGTTGGCATCACCGGTCTGGGGCGCCGACGCGGTCTGTTGGGGGACCAGCGACCATCGCACGGGCGTGCGGGTGCCTGCGGCGTTGATGAAGAAGAAGGTGTTCAGGCCGCGGAAGGTGCTGTCGGCGAAACCGTCTGTGGGCGGGTGCTTTTTGATGATCGCCATGGCCGCGGCCGTCTCGGGGTGGGTCGCCAGAAACGCCTTCATCGCCGCCGGGTCGGGCTGCCCGGTGCCGGCGACGGGCTTGGAAGCCAGCAGGCGGTCGTAGAAGCCGCGCGGCGAATTGTCGGGAAACACCGGCAGATTCAGCATCGCTGTTCGCCATTGGGCGCTGTGCGGAAACCCGAACGCCAGGCCGAGTCCACGTGCCGCGCCAGGGGTGTCGGCCCCGTGCGGATCGCCGCCGGACAGCGAAAAGCGGCCGACGACCGGGACTTGCCCGGGCCGGAACAGCGCCGCACTGCTGAGTTCTCCGCCGTTGCCGTTGCTGTCGAAGTAGCCGCTGACCGCCACGCCCTTCGCGTGGTTCTTCCGGAAGCCGAGGTGCCGGCCGTAGACGTCGAGGAACCCGTCGATGAACGCCTTGCGGGTGCTGCCGGATCCGATCCAGTGGTTGGCATAGGCGACCGCGCCCAGATCCACGGCCAGGAAGGCGCCGACCGCGCCCAGCCCGACCAGAACCGACCGGCGGTTCACAGCAGTGTTCACTCCCCAGCGCGGGCGGTTGGTCACTTAACCAGGCACGCGGACTCGGCGGGATTGGTTCACCGCGGTGACACAGCTCACGATGAGAAGTCTAGGCGTGAACAGCGTTGGTGAGTATCAGATCGCCATGGCCGCGCGCACATCCGCCTCGGAGGCCGAGCCGCCGGTCCCGCTGGACGTCACCCGCCCGGCCTCCAGGATGTAGTACTGCTGAGCCGATTCCAGCGCGAAACCGATGTGCTGTTCGACCAGCAGCACGCCGAGGTCGCCGCGGCGGGTGAGCGCGGTGATCGCCGCTTCGATCTCGGCCACCACCGATGGCTGGATACCTTCGGTGGGTTCGTCGAGGATCAGGATCTTCGGGCTGGTGATCAGTGCCCGCGCGATCGCCAGTTGCTGGCGCTGACCGCCCGAGAGCAGACCGGCGCGGCGGGTCAACAGTTCCTTGAGAGCGGGGAACAGGTCGAGCTGTTCGTCGATCAACTGCTTGCCGTTCTTCCGGCCGTCGGCGACGACCTGAAGATTCTCGGCGGTGGTCAGCTGGCCAAAGGACTGCTGTCCCTGCGGAACATAGGCCAACCCGCGCGCGACCCGGGCGTTCGGCCGCATCCGGGTGACATCCTCGCCGTGCAGAAGTACCTGCCCCGCAGTGCACTTCAACAGCCCGACCGCCGCCCGCAGCAGCGTGGTCTTACCCGCGCCGTTATGGCCCATGACCGCGGCCACCCCGTCGGAGGGCACGTCGATGCTGACCGAGTGGATGACTTGAGAGCGTCCGTATCCGGTACGGACATCGATGAGCTGCAACACTATTCGGCCTCCAAGTCAGACGTGCCCGCCGCGGCGGTGCCGAGGTAGACCTCCTGCACCTTCGGGTTGGCCTGTACCTCGGCGACCGACCCTTCGGCGATGACCTGGCCGCGCGCCAGCACGGTCACCGAGGTGGCGAACGCCCGCATGAAGTCCATGTCGTGTTCGACGACCACGACGGTGCGCGAGGCACCGATGCGGCGCAACAGGTTTCCGGTCTCTTCGCGTTCCTCACCGCTCATCCCGGCGACCGGCTCGTCGAGCAGCAGGACGTCGGCGTTCTGCACCAGCAGCATGCCGATCTCGAGCCACTGCTTCTGGCCGTGCGCCAGCACACCCGCGGGCCGGTCGGCCAGCTCGGTCAGGCCGATCGTGTCCAGCGCTTCCTCGATGGCGGGAAGCACACCGCTGCGCCGGCGCAGCAGCGTCCACCAGGACCGCCCGGCCCCGGCGGCGATGTCGAGGTTCTGCAGCACGGTCAACTGCTCGAAGACGCTGGCGGTCTGGAAGGTTCGGCCGACTCCGAGCCGGGCGATCTGGTGGACCTTCTTGCCGAGCAGGTCCACCCCGGACTTGTTCACGGACCCGCTGGCGGGCACCAGGCCGGTGATCGCGTCGATCACGGTGGTCTTCCCGGCCCCGTTGGGTCCGATCAGGAATCGCAGGTCGCCCTGGAACAGGGTGAGATCGACCCCGTTGACGGCCTTGAACCCGTCGAAGTCGACGGTCAGACCGCGCACCTCGAGGTATTCGGTGCCCATGCCGACATTGCCGCCGGCGACCGGTTCGGCGAGGTCGGTCATGGTGTGGCTCCCACGGTTTCGGCTTCCGGTTGCGGGTCGAGGTCGCCGCTGGGCGGGGCGGCTTCGGCGCGGCGGCGGCGCCTGCGCAGCAGTGCTCCGATTCCGGCAAGGCCGGCCGGGAAGAAGCCGACGACGACGATGAACAGCACACCCTGGGCGTAGATCCAGCCCGACGGAAACCGTTCGGAGAAGGCCGTTTGCGCCCACGCCACCCCGATCGCGCCGAGGATGGGGCCGAGCAGTGTGGTGCGCCCGCCGATCGCGACGCCGATCAGGAAGGCGATGGACGGCACGACGCCGACCTGCGCCGGGGTGATGAATCCGATGATCGGTGCGAACAACGCGCCTGCGATGCTGGCGAACAACGCGGCGGCGGTATAGGCGACGACCTTGATGGTGGCCGGGTCGTAGCCCAGGAAGCGCACTCGCTCCTCGCCGTCGCGCACCGCGACCAGCAGCTCGCCGTAGCGGCTCTGCATGAGCTGGCGCACCACCGCGACGACCACCAGCAGGACGCCGGCGGCGATGAAGTACAGCATCTGGCGGTTCACCGGATCGGACAGCCGGAATCCGAAGAAGGTCCGAAACCCGTTGAGCCCGTTGCTGCCACCCAGGGTCGCCTGGCCGACGAGCAGGATCGCCAACGCGGCGGCCAAGGCCTGTGACAGGATCGCGAAGTAGGCGCCCTTGACGCGACGTTTGAACACGCCGAGGCCGAGCAGCGCCGCGATCGCCGTCGGAATCACCACGATCGCCACGAGGGTGAACGCCGCCGACGAGAACGGCTGCCAATAGGACGGCAGCGCGGGGATTCCGGCGATCTGCATGAAATCCGGCACCGGTTGTTTGCGGATCTCGGCGTCGGCGATCTTGAGGTGCATGCCCATCATGTAGGCACCGAGTCCGAAGAACACCCCCTGGCCGAGGGTGAGCATGCCGCCCCGACCCCACGCCAGCCCGATGCCCGCGGCGACGATGGCGTAGCAGAGATATTGGCCGAGCAGGCCCAGGCGGAAGCTGGACAGCACGGCAGGCGCCACCCCGAACAGCACGACGGCGGCGACCGCGAAACCGGTCCAGGTTTGCCACCGGCCCACGACGGCCCTCATACCAAGCTCCTTGTCCGCACCGTGAACAAGCCCTGCGGACGCGCCTGCAGGAAGATCACGATGACCACGAACACGATCACCTTCGCCAGCGATGCGGTGGTGCTGTACTCGATGAAGGAATTCATCAATCCCAGTGCGAACGCGGCGATCACGGTGCCCTTGATCTGACCCAGCCCACCGACCACGACCACCAGGAACGCGTCGATCAGATAACTCTGGCCGATCGTCGAGCTCGTCGATCCGATCAGTGTCAGCGCTACACCGGCCACGCTGGCCAGACCCGAGCCGATGAAGAACGTGGTGATGTCGGTCCGGCGGCTCGAGATGCCGCTGGTCTCAGCCAGATCCCGGTTCTGCACCACGGCCCTGATGCGCCGTCCCATCGGGCTCAGCTTGAGCACCGTGGCCAGCACGATGACGCAGACCACCGCCAGCACCAGAATGAAGATGCGAGTTTTCGGCACCACTGCGCCGAGGATCTCCACGCCGCCGGACAGCCATGCGGGCGCAGTCACGTTCACCGCGGGCGCGCCGAAGATGCTGCGCGCGGCCTGCTGCAGGATCAGTCCGACGCCGAACGTCACCAGCAGGGTGTCCAGCGGCCGGTCATACATCCGCTGAATCAGGGTGACTTCGAGCAGAACTCCGAGCAGGCCACCGACCACGAAGCCCACTACCAGCGAAACCAGCAGTGACGCACCGGCGTTGGAGATCACCTTCTGTACCACGAAGGCGGTGTAACAGCCGACCATGATGAACTCGCCGTGCGCCATGTTGATGACGCCCATCTGGCCGAATGTCAGCGCCAGCCCCAATGCGGCCAGCAACAGGATTGAGCCGAGGCTCAATCCTGTTGCCAGCTGTCCGACTAGGACATCCATGCTGTGTTAGTCCTCGTCGCTCCGCTCACCCGTGCTAGCTCGACAGACCCTTGGCCCACGGGTACGACTTCAGGTAGGGATCCGGCGTGATCGGGCCGGGGGACTCCCAGATCGTGTAGATCAGGCCGTCGGGATGGATCTCGCCGATCCGCGCGGTCTTGGTGATGTGGTGATTCTCGCCGTCGATGGTGACCAGGCCCTCGGGGGCGTCGAAGGTGACACCACCGGCGTTGTCCTGAATGGCCTTGGTGTCGAATGCCTTTGCCTTCTCGGCGGTGTTCTTCCACAGGTAGACCGAGACGTAGGCGGCCTCCATCGGATCCGAGGTCGGCTTGTTCTCGCCGTACTTGGCCTTGTAGGCCGCCACGAACGCCTTGTTCACGGGGTTGTCCACGGTCTGGTAGTAGTTCCACGCGGTGAGCTGGCCGGCGATGTTCTGCGCGCCGATACCGGTGACCTCTTCCTCGGCGATCGACACCGAGACCACCGGCATCTTCTGCGCGGTCAGTCCGGCGTTTGTGTACTCCTTGAAGAACGCGACGTTGGAGTCACCGTTGAGGGTGTTGAACACCGCACCGGCGTTGGACGCGCGGACCTTGTTGACGATGGTGGAGAAGTCGGTCGAGCCCAGCGGGGTGTAGTCCTCGCCCTTGATCTCGATCCCGTTGGCCGCCGCGTAGGCCTTGATGATGCGGTTGGCGGTCTGCGGGAACACGTAGTCGCTGCCCACCAGGTACAGCGAGGTGACGCCCTTTTCCTTGAGGAAGTCCAATGCAGGCACGATCTGCTGGTTGGTGGTGGCGCCGGTGTAGAAGATGTTCTTCGACGACTCCAAGCCCTCGTACTGCACCGGGTAGTACAGCAGCGAGTCATTGCTCTCGAAGACCGGCAGCATGGCCTTGCGGCTCGACGAGGTCCACCCGCCGAACACCGCGGCGACGCAGTCGTCCTTGATCAGCTTCTCGGCCTTCTGGGCGAATACGGCCGGGTCAGAGGCCCCGTCCTCGCCGACGACCTGGATCTGCTTGCCCAGCACGCCGCCGCTGGCGTTGATCTCCTCAACAGCGAGCTTGATCGCGTCGCGCACGGTGACCTCGGAGATCGCCATGGTGCCCGACAGCGAGTTCAGCGACCCCACCTTGATGTTGGGTCCGGAGGTGTCCACGCACGATTCGGACTTTGCTGCCTCGGTCTCGCTCGCCTTGCTGCCGCAGCCGGACAGCACCAGGCCTGTCGTCACCGCGACACCTGTCGCGGCCAGGAACGATCGATTCAGAGCGGAACGCCAGAGTTGCATTGAGGCCCTTTCATGTTGGGAACGACAAGCATTGGGCCGTGACAGACCTGCTGGCCCCCGAACCCACGGTTGGTGTCGACCCGGACGTTAGGACTCATAAGTTTCTGCGAAATATCTGTGTGTGACGAACTTGTTAACCTGCTCGTCATTCGCTGGATCCTGCCGCGAGCCGACACGGGTAACGATCTCGGTAGCGTGGTCGATATGGCCGTTATGCGAAATGTGACAGCAAGGGTCGGGGCGGCGCTGGTGTTGGCGGCCGCCGGTGTTGCCGCCACGCACGGCACGTCGAGCGCCGAGCCGGCACCCGATCACCAGGTGACCTACACACTCGCGACCGGCGGCACGTACAGCTTCACCGTCACGTATCTGACCGCGCAGCCGCCGAGCAAGGACGCGTTCAACACGAACTCCGATGCGTTCATGAAGCGGGAGACGATCACGGTCGCCCCGGACGCACCGTGGACGTTCCAGACCACGCTGGCCGACCCGCAGTGGGCATTCCTGCAGGTCTCGAGCACGACGCGAGGGGGAATGGCCGCGCCGAACGCGCACTGCGAGGTCGCCATCGACGGCCAGGTCGCCGTCGCGCAGGACGCGCCCTACAGCCCGCAGTGCTACCTAGGGCAGTGGACGTCCTAACGCCTTGCTGAAAAACACCCGGTCGAAGCCGTCCTGGGTGGCGCGGTGGGTCTCGACGTACCCGTGCCGCGGGTAGTAGGCCAGGTTCTCGGTCATCGCCGCATTGGTATAGAGGCGCACTTCGGCCAGCCCGGACTCATGGGCGTCGTCCTCGGCGCGGCGCAGCAGTAGCGACCCGAATCCGCGTCCCTGCGCGTCCGGCGCGACGGCGACCGCGTCCAGCAGCAGGTGATCGCCCTCCGGGTAGGTCACCAAACTGCCGACCAGCTGGTCGCCGTCGATCAGGACCCACACGTTGGCCCGATCGATCAGCGCGGCGTAGTCGGCGTCCATCGGTGCGGGCCTGCGCCCGATGCGCGGGACGTACTTCTGATACGCCGCCTCGGCGAGGTCCCGGATGGCCGCCGCGTCGGCCGCGCCGGCTCGGCGCAGGGTCGGCTCGGTCATCGGTCAACCGTAAGAAACCGTCGGTACGTTGGGAGCGGTGGGTAGCTCGATAGCACTTGTCGGTCCCGGCGCGATCGGTTCCACCGTCGCCGCGCTGTTGCACGCGGCCGGGCACACCGTGACGGTGTGCGGACGCACCCCGCGCGAACAGATCGACGTCCGCCCCGACGACCAGCCGCCGATTGTGGTGCCCGGACCGGTGGTGACCGATCCCGGCGAGGTCGAGGCCGCGGTCGACCTGGTGTTCCTGGCGGTCAAGGACACTCACAACGAACAGGCCGCCGCCTGGCTGCAGCGGTTGTGTGACGACCGCACCGTGGTCTGCGTGCTGCAGAACGGCGTCGAACAGGTCGAGCGGATCGGCCGGCTGTTCCCGGCGGCCCACCTTGTGCCCGCGGTGGTGTGGTTCTCGGCGGAGACGCAGCCCGCCGGCTGGGTGCGACTGCGGACACAGGCACGGGTGGTGCTGCCCGTCGGTGACGACGCGGAAACCGTGGCGGCGGTGCTGCGCCCGGCCGGGTTGACCGTCGAACTCGACCCCGACTTCACCACCGAGGCCTGGCGCAAGTTACTGGTCAACGCGTTGGCCGGGTTCATGGTGCTGGCCGGCCGGCGGTCCGGGATGTTCCGCCGCGCCGACGTCGCGATCCTGGCGCGGCGCTATCTCACCGAATGCCTGGCGGTGGCGCGCGCCGAAGGGGCCCGCCTTCCCGACACCGCGATCGACGAGATGATCGGGATCTTCACCGCCGCGCCGGAGGACCTGACGACATCGATGCTCACCGACAGGGAAGCGCGGCGCCGACTCGAGTGGGACATCCGCAACGGGGTGATCGTCCGCAAGGCGGCGCAGCACGGGCTGGCGACGCCAGTCAGTGACGTGCTGGTTCCGCTGCTCGCGGCCGCCAGCGACGGGCCCGGCTAGCCGGGTGGCATCCTGGCCAGGTGGGGTTGATTTTCCGGTTGGCCGAGCTGTTGCTCATCCTCGTGCCGCTCGCCGGTGCGATCTATGCCGCCGTGAAGGGCATCGCCGCGGTCAGACGGCAGAACGAGCCGGCCCCGGAGCCACCCGCTACTGCCCATACCGCCCCGAAAAGGGAAGCGGCGCAATGGCGCACGATCACCCGGGTGATCGATGAACACCGGCGCACGGATGCCCGCTGGTTGGAGTATGAACTCGACGCGGCCAAGCTGCTGGACTTTCCGGCCATGACCGACATGCGGGATCCGCTGACGGTCGCGTTCCACCGGGCCAAGCTGCGCGCCGAGCTGCTGCGGCCGGGCAAGGCCGAGGATCTGCTCGGTGACCCCGAGGCGGCGCGGGAGTATCTCGACGCCGTCGAGGCCTACGTGACCGCGTTCGACGCCGCCGAGAACGAGGCGAAGCGTCGCCGGCGCAGCGACTTCTCCCGCGAAGACCAACAACGAATGACCCGCGCGCAGAGTCTGCTACGAGTCGCCGCCGACCGTGGCGCCACGCCGCGGGAGCGGGAACGCGCCTACGACCTCGCCCGCGGTGAGCTCGACGGGCTGCTCGTGCTGCCCGACCGGACCACCGCCGCCATCGAACGGGGCATCGCCGGCGAGCTCAACGACTAGGTTGACAGAACATCGAACGTCAGTTCGAATAGAGGCATGCGGTGGAGCGGCCAGGGGATCGCGGTCGACGACGGGGCATTGCCCGGTCTGCAACGCATCGGCTTCGTGCGCAGCGTACGGACCCCGCAGTTCGACGGAATCACCTTTCACGAGGTGTTGTGCAAATCGGCGCTGAACAAGATCCCAGCCGCCTCGATGCTGCCGTTCACGTTCACCGTCAACGGTTATCGCGGCTGCGCGCACGCCTGTCGATACTGTTTTGCCCGGCCGACGCACGAGTATCTGGAGCTGAACCCCGGCGGGGACTTCGACAGCCAGATCGTGGTGAAGACCAATCTGGTCGACGTG
Organism: Actinomycetes bacterium; assembly: GCA_023416315.1. GTDB lineage: Bacteria > Actinomycetota > Actinomycetes > Mycobacteriales > Mycobacteriaceae > Mycobacterium. Next base: position 9,631 of record JAEZIA010000312.1, on the reverse strand, counting down.
CTGCGCCGCGAGCTGGGTAGGCGGTCCTGGCGCCGGGAGACCGTTGCGCTGGGCACCAACACCGACCCGTACCAGCGGGCGGAGGGCCGCTATGCCTTGATGCCGGGCATCGTGGGGGCACTGGCGGACTCCGGGACCCCGATGTCGATCCTGACCAAGGGCACCCTGTTGCGCCGCGACCTTGACCTGATCGCCGATGCGGCACAGCAGGTTTCGGTGTCGGTGGCGATCTCGCTTGCGGTCGGCGATCCGGATCTGCACCGGGACATCGAGCCGGGCACCCCGTCCCCGCAGGCACGCCTCGGTTTGATCACCGCGGTTCGCGACGCCGGGTTGGACTGCCATGTGATGGTTGCGCCGGTGCTGCCGTACCTGACCGACTCGGTCGAGCATCTCGACGATCTGCTCGGTCAGATCGCGGCGGCCGGAGCCACCGGAGTCACGGTGTTCGGCCTGCACCTGCGCAGCTCGACGCGGGGTGTGTTCATGAGCTGGCTGGCGCGCTCATATCCGGAACTCGTCGCGCCGTACCGGCAGTTGTATCGCCGCGGCGCCTACCTGCCCGCCGACTACCGGGACATGCTGCGCCGGCGGGCGGCGCCGCTGGTGGCCAAGCACAAGCTGGCCGGCGACCGCCGGTTGTTCACCGCGCCCGCGCCGGCGCCAGCCGTAACCGAGCCCGAACCGCAGCCCACGCTGTTCTAGAGATCGGCGTCAGGTCCGGCCGCGCTTGACTTGGTTGAACGGCACGCCCTTGTCGGCCGCGGGCTCGCGCGGGAAGCCGAGGATCCGCTCGCTGATCACGTTGCGGGCCATCTCGCTGCTGCCGCCGCCCAGCGAACCGGTTTGCCGCGACAGGTAGCGCACCCCGATATCGAGCAGGTCGGATAGCTCGTCACCCTCGTCGACCACACCGGCGGTGCCGGCGATGGCCAGCGCGGTATCGACTTCGAGTTCCGTTGTCTCGGCATGGAACAGCCGAATCAAGGTGCCGGCATTCGGCGGCAGGCTCCCGTCGCCGATCGAGCGGGTGACATGGTCGATCAGTTGCTCTTTGACGAGCCGGCGTACGAAGGCGCGCCCGGCGAGCTCCTGCACCACCGGGTCGTCGCCCTGCCCGGTGCGTTCGGCCAGGCCGACATGGTCGGGCGGCATTTCGTTGGCGTTCTCCGCGCCGGTTCCGCTGGCGAACTCCGATCCGCCACCGACTGCGCGGCGTTCGTGGAAGAGCTGACGGGAGGCGACTTCCCAGCCCTTGTTGACCTCGCCGACCACCGCATCGTCGGGCAGTTCGAGGCCGTCGAAGAACTCTTCGCAGAACTCCTCGTTGCCGTTGACCTCTTTGATCCGCCGCATCGTGATCCCGGGGGAGTTCAGCGGCACCAGGAACATGGTCAGGCCCTCGTGCTTGGGCACGGTCCAGTCGGTCCGGGCCAGCATCAGGCCATAGTCGGCGGCGAATGCACTCGTGCTCCACGTCTTGGCGCCGTTGATCACCCAGGTGTCGCCGCGGCGATCTGCGCGGGTGATCACCCCGGCCAGATCCGAGCCGCCGCTCGGCTCGCTCAACAACTGGCACAGAACTTCGTCGCCGCGGATCGCGGCCGAAATCCGTTCCCGCTTCTGGGCTTCGGTGCCCGTGTCCAGGATCGTCGCCGAACAGATGGTGAAGGACGGCGTATTGAGGATCAGCGGCATCTCATAGCCGCGGCACTCGGCGTCGAACGCCTTCTGGTACGCATGGTCGCGACCCAGCCCGCCGTACTCGCGGGGGAAGCAGATCCCGGCGAAACCGCCCGCGTACAACCGCTTCTGCAGCTCCTTGGCGCGATCCCACGACGCCTGTTCGGCGCGCACCGAGAACGGCGGATGATCCGGGTCGATGGCAGGCATGTTCTCCGCCAGCCAGGCGCGAGCCCTGGCGGCGAATTCGGCGACCGATTCCGTGGCTGTGGAGATCGCGGTGTCGGTCATGCCGACACCTCCTGTCGGTTGGTCTGGGCGTTCAACGCGTACACCGCGCGGTGGTGGTCCTCGGGTGAACCGTAGAGCGCGCGATACAACGCGGCCCGGCGCAGAAACAGGTGCAGGTCGTGCTCCCAGGTCACGCCGATCCCGCCATGCAGCTGGACGCAATCCTGCAACATCAGCGGGGCGCGTTCGGCCACATAGGCTTTCGCGACGCTGACCAAGGTGGTGGCGTCATCCGAGCGCGCCGACACCGCGGCCACCGCGCCGGCCGTGGTGGCCCGACACGCCTCGAACCACATTTTCATGTCGGCGAGCCGATGCTTGAGCGCCTGATACGACGCCAGTGGCCGGCCGAAACTGTGCCGATCGAACATCCACTGGATCGTCATCGCCAAGACGGTGTCGAGGATGCCGACGATCTCCGCGCACTGCAGCACCAGCGCGACCTGTCGCTGCCGCTCGATGATCGCCGGCGTCTGCTCGGCATCGCCGACAACGGCGGAGGCGTCGACGTCCACACCGTCGAACGCGACTCGGGCATAACGCTTCACCAGGTCGACGGAGCGCTGCTCGGTGACGGTGGCTCGGTCCGCCGGGACGAGAAACTGACGAGGGCTGCCGTCGAGATCGGCGACCACCAGGAAGACGCCCGCTTCGGTGCCCGCCTCTACCCGGTCCTTCACTCCGTCGATGCGGTAACCGGTTTCGGTGCGCGTCGCGGTTACCCCGGGCCGCAACGGGGACAGCGGCCGGCGCGGCTCGTACACCGCCCATGACGCCACCAGTTCACCGGCCACCAGCGCGTCGATCGTGTCCTGGTGCCCGTCCGGCGCCTCGACCAGCCCGGCCAGCACGATGCTGACCGGATGCAGCGGACCGGGGGCCACACTGTGCCCGATCAGTTCGGCCACCAGGGCGAGATCGGCCAACCCGTCGCCCGAAACACTGCCGCCGCCAAGGTCTTCGGGCACCAGCAGGCTCGCCCAGCCGAGTTCGGCCGCGCGCTGCCACCACGCGGCGTCGAAAGAGGTTTCCGCGGCGTGCAGTTCGCGCACCCGGGTCAGCGACGCCTCCTTGTCGAGGAAGGCTTGTGTCGTCGAGGCGAACAGCAGTCGTTCGGGGGATGAGGCGTCTGTCATGTGGTGGTGTCAGTCCTTCGTGTCAAGCGATGACGAGCGCGGGCACGTCGGGCTTGTGGACCGACACGTTGGGAACCTTGAACAGGTCGACCATGTTGCCGCCCATGACCTTTCGCTGCTCTTCTTCGGTCAGGCCCTGGGCCGCCAGGTCGTCGACGAGGCTGATCGGGTCGGCGAGTCCCTCGGGATGCGGCCAGTCCGAGCCGAAGATGATGCGGTCGACGCCGCACAGATCGGCCATCTTCTTGAAGTCGTCTTCCCAGAACGGCGCCACGTACACACCGCGCTTGAACGCCTCGATCGGGTTCTCTGCGAACTCCTGCGGCATCTTCGAGTAGACGTCTTGGAACTGGTAGAAGAGGTAGGGCACCCAGGACGCGCCGTTCTCGATGGACAGGATGCGCAGGTCCGGGTTGCGGGTCAGCGCACCGTGGCACACCAGAGCGGCCATGGTGTCCTCGATCGGCCGCTTGCCCATCGCGACCATTCGGAACGCCGTCGGCTTGAACGGCAGGTACTCGTCGGCTGGTTCCCAGTCGTTGAGGTAGGAGGCGTAGCCGCTGTCCGAGGCGTGCATGCACACCGGGATGCCGGCCTTGACGCAGGCATCCCAGAACGGATCGAACTCGGGCAGACCGAGCGACCGGGTGCCGCGGTAGCCGGGCACCGGCGCCGGGCGGACCAGCACGGTCTTCGCGCCGCGTTCCAGGCACCACTCGAGTTCTTCGAGCGCCCGATCGACGACGGCCAGATCGATCACCGGGGTCGAGAAGATCCGGCCCTCGTAGTCGAATTGCCAAGTCTCATACATCCACTGGTTCAGCGCGTGGATGATGTCCAGGATCAGATCCGGGTCGTCCTTGAGCCGTTCCTCGACGAGGCTGGCCAGGGTGGGGAACATGATCGTGTAGTCCAGTCCCAGACCGTCGAGCACCTCGAGACGCGCTTGCGGATTGCGGAAGGCGGGGATCGCCTTCATCGGCTTGCCCATGATCTCGCGGAAGCTCTTGCCGCCACTGCCGTGCTTGAAGTACTCCTCCTGGGCGCCGGGGCGGGCGACGACCTCGAAGGTCGGGTTCGGGATGTAGTCGCTGATCGTGTTGCGGACGACGATCTTGGTGCGGCCTCGTACGTCGATGTAGTCGATGACGCCCTTGCGGTTGTCCGGCAGGAATTGCGTCAGCGCTTCCTTCGGCTCATAGAAGTGGTTGTCGGCGTCGAACACCGGATAGGGAAGCTCGCGCGAGGGCATGTCCGCCTCCAGAGAGTCTGGTTAGTCGATAACGGTAATGACGTTACCACGATGGTGGCGTGGCACACACCTCGGTCGTGAAATGCGGATCTAGCTGCGGAAATCGCGTTCCGCGGTCAGGGCAACAGGCCGCGGACGCAGAAGTCGTATATGTGCGCGCCGCCGATGGGCACGCCGTTGAGTTCGGCACCGAGGCTGCGCAGCCGCATGGCGCCGAGCACCGCCTGCATGATGAGCGCGGCGGTGGTCTCGACCGCCAGGTCGGTGCGGAACGCGCCCTCGGCGATCCCGCGTTCGAGGATCTCGCCGATCAACTGGTGCAGCGGCGAGAGCACTCGCGAGTACTCGGTCGGCAGCGACTCGGCGAGACGGTCGTTGTAGTAGGTCAGACCGCGGTTGATGCTGTCCTGTTTGGTGGATTCGGCTGGGGTGCAGATCCGGTCGATCAGCACGCGCATCGCCTCGGCGGCGGGCAGATCCTCGGTCTCGGCGCGCCAGTGCTTGGTCGACTCGGCCATGATCGTGTCGATCAGTGCCAGCAGCAGCTCGTCCTTGGTCGAATAGTGCTGATAGAAGGACCGCAGCGAGGTCTTCGAGCGCTCGACGACCTCCAGGACGGTGAAGTCGGTGCGGCCGGTCTCGGCAAGAATCGACAAGGCCGAGCGCATGAAGCGGCTCGCCCGGGAGTCCGGATCGGCGCGCACCGCCTCGGGTGATCGTTCGTTGGCCTTCGCCATCGGGTCAGCTTATCGGTCGGGTTACAGTGACGAGAATGACGTTACCGTCTAGGAACGCGACGAGGTGAGGGAACACATGACGACCGATACCGGCCAGAACCACTGGACAGTGGAGCGCCTGCTCGATCTCTTCGACGTCGAAGCCGATGGCCAGGATCGCTTCATCGCCCAGACCGGTCTGGCCGACGCCGACGAGCGGCAGGTCGTCGAGGGCACCCAGGTGCTCGCCCAGGTCATCGTCGCTGCGGCAAAGCGCTTCGGCGGCAAGTCGATTCGGTCGGTGCACAGCGTGTTCGCGCGCGCGGTGCTGGTCGGCCCGCCGGTGGTGCTCGAGTTCGACATCGTCTCCGAGGGCCGCTCGATGGCGTCGGCGACCGTGACCGCGTCACAGAACGACAAGCGGTGCATGACGTTCACGGTGCTGGCCGACGTCCCGACCCCCGATGTGATCCGCCATCACCTCCCGCGTCCCGAGGTGGCCGGACCCGACGAGGCCAACGTCTGCGAGATGCCCATGGCGGGACGGCAGGTCAAACTCGTCGACGTCATCGACATCAACAGCCCCGACGAGGTCGGTCCGCCGGAGGTCTACGCCTGGCTGCACTACGACCCGATCCCGTCGCGCGACGACCTGGCCAAGGCCCTGATCGCGTACTTCACCGGGCATCTCGGTATCTCGACGACCATGCGCGCACACGCCGGCATCGGCACCGCCCAGTCGCACTACACGGTGTCGACCGCGCCGATGACGGTCACCGTGAGCTTCCACGAGCCGGTCACCTGGAGTGGTTGGCTGCTCTACACCCACGAGAGCACCCAGGTCGGGGCGGGCATGTCCTACATCCGCGGCGCCGTGCACAGCGAGGAGGGTGAGCTCCTCGCCTCGTTCACCCAGGACGCGTTGATCCGGCCGCTGCGCACCTCCGACAACGCGATCGCCGCCGAAGCCCGGATCTAGTCTCCGATGAGTCTGGTCGCCGGACGCGGTCCACTCGGCCCGGACCGGGCCGGCTGGTTCTCCGCGCCGGTGGCCGATCCGATCGTGTACGTCGAGCCGCATCCGCGCCGAGTGCAGGCGATCCGGGACGGACAGATTGTCATCGACACCGAGAACGCCCTGTTGGTGCACCGCGCCGGGGCGGCGCTGAGCTACGCCTTCCCCGTCGGTGAAACCGCGGACCTGCCAACCGAATCCGAGCCCGAGGCGCCCGGCTACATGCGAGTGCCATGGGATGCTGTCGACACCTGGGTGGAGGAGGGGCGCACCCTGGTGCACTACCCGCCCAACCCATACCACCGGGTGGACTGCCGGCCCACCCGCCGGCGCCTCCGGGTCGAGGTGGCCGGCGAGGTGCTGGTGGACACCGACGACACCGTGATCGTGTTCGAAACATCTTTGGCGCCGAGGCTTTACGTCGCACCAGACCACGTTCGCACCGACCTGTTGTGGCGGTCGGATACGACGAGCTACTGCAACTACAAGGGGTTCGCGACCTACTGGGGATCCGGCGAAGTCGCGGATGTGGCCTGGAGCTATGACGAGCCGCTACCCGAAACCACGCCGATCGCAGGCTATTTCAGCTTCGACCCGGAGCGGGCGGACGTGACCGCCGAACTGCCTAATTCAGGTCGCGCGCTCTGAACGTATCGCACTGCTGCGGGTCACCGGTCTGGTAGCCGGTGGTGAACCACTTCTGCCGCTCGGCAGACGAGCCGTGGGTCCACTGTTCGGGGTTCACCCGACCGGTGGCCTGCTTCTGGATCCGGTCGTCACCGACCGACGCCGCCGCCGACAGTGCGTCGGCAATGTCCTTATCGGTCAACGGTTCCAGATAGGTCACGTCGGTGCCCGGCTGCTTGGTGATCGCCGCGTAGTGCGCCCACACGCCGGCGTAGCAGTCAGCCTGCAATTCGGTACGCACGCTGCCGCCGGTGGCGCCCTGGGCGCCCTGCTGCGCGCGGCCCAGCACGCCGAGAAGGTCCTGAACGTGATGCCCGTACTCGTGGGCCACCACGTATTCCTGTGCCAACGGCCCTCCGCTGGAACCGAATTGGGTCTTCAGCACTTGAAAGAAGTCGGTGTCGAAGTACGCGGTCTTGTCCACCGGGCAGTAGAACGGTCCGACGTCACTGGTCGCAGGCCCGCAACCGGTCTGCACCTGATTCTTGAACAGCATCATCTTCGGCCGGGTGTAGCCCTTGAGCAGTTCCGACCAGACCCCGTCGACCGAATTGCCGGTCGCCACCACGCGGCATTCGACGTAGGCGTTGGCGTCGGCGCCGGTCTTGCATTTGCTCAAGTCGTAGCCGGACTGCTCGGCGCCGGGCGGCAGCGCCTGCTGCGGGGTGCTCACCTGGCTCGGATCGATGCCGAGGAACACTGCCACCAGCACGACCAGCAGGCCGCCGAGACCACCGCCGATCGCGATACCGCGACCCCCACCACCGCCGGTCGAGGTGGTGCTGGTGTCGATCTGCATTCCCTCGTTGAAGGTCATGGTCTCCACACTACGATTGCGCCGTGGCCGTCGTCGCGGATCCGTCGACCGTGGTTTACACCTCCCTGGGTGCCTTGCGTGGCACCACCGAGCGCGGCGTGCGGGTCTGGCGCGGCATCCCGTACGCCGAACAACCGGTCGGGCAGCGCCGGTTTCGGGCCCCGGTACCCGTGTCACCCTGGCCGGGGGTGCGTGACGCCGTCGAGCACGGACCCGTCCCGCCGCAGGGCCGCTCGTTCGTCGGCGGCGGACGCGATGATCCCAAGATCCGCGACGAGGCCTGCCTGACGCTGACCGTCTGGGCGCCGGGTCCAACGAATGCACAGTTGCCCGTCATGGTCTGGATCCCCGGCGGTGCCTTCGTCTACGGCGCGGGGCAATTGCAGCTCTACAACGGCTCGCGGCTGGCCGCCAACGGCAATGTCGTGGTGGTCAACGTCACCTATCGGCTCGGCGTCTTCGGCGGCTTCGAACTCGGCGACCTCGGGCCGGGGTTCGCCGACAACCTCTGCCTGCGTGACCAAATCGCCGCACTGCGCTGGGTGCAGGACAACATCGCGGCCTTCGGCGGCGACCCGCGTCAGGTCACGATCTTCGGCGAGTCGGCAGGAGCCACCTCGGTGCTGGCGCTGCTGGCCAGCCCGGCGGGCACGGGTTTGTTCGCCAGGGCGATCGCCCAAAGTCCGGCGCTGCCGCTGATCGCCGACCGGGACACCCGGGCCAGGCGCGCGCACGAGTTCGTCGATCTCGTCGGCGCCGATCCCGCGGCGTTTGCGGTGTTACCGCAGCGGGTGCTGCGCCGGGCCGCCGGTGAGATCCAGCGACGTAGCGCGCAGAGCACCCCGACGCTGGCGTATGGGCTCACCTACGGTGTCGACCTGTTGCCGCGGCACCCGATCGAGGCGGCGCGGACCGGCGAGGTCAATCCGGTACCGCTGATCGTCGGGACCAACAGCCACGAGGCGTCGATGTTCGCCTGGTCCAAGCCGCCGATGCTGCCGACCACCGTCGACGGGATCGACGCCTACTTCGAGCGGGTCGCGCCGGATGCGCGGGACCGGGTGCTGGCCGGCTATCCGGACTATCCGCGCCGGCGGGCGCAGATCGCGGTGGGCTCCGACGTGATGTTCGGCGCACCGACCTGGGCTTTCGCCGACGCCTACGGCCGAAACGCGACCACCCACGTCTACCGCTTCGACCACACGGCGTGGACGCTGCGGATGCTCGGCCTCGGCGCCACCCACGGCAGCGAGATCGTGCACATCCAGCACAGCTACGGCTCATATCTGGGCCGCAAGATCCATCCGCTGGGCCGACACGTGCAGCCCGCGGTCGGCCGCCGGATGCAGCGCACCTGGCTGAACTTCGCCACCCACGGCACGCTGGCGGACTGGCCGCGCTACGACACCGCGCGCCGGGCCACCCGGGTCATCCGCTCGGCCCGCGATGTCTCCGTCGACGACCCCGACGCGCTGCGCCGGAGGGCGTGGGACGGGATCTACTAGCCGAACCGCTTGTCGGTGTAGCGGCGCAAGTTGGCCAGGAACCACTTGAATGACAGGTTCATCAGCGGCCCACCGAGGATCAACCCGAATCGGGCCGGGCCGTTGGCCTTTTGCGCCAGGGTCCAGGTCAGCCGGCACCCGCCGGCTGTCGGCACCACGGTGTACTCCTCGGCGAAGGCGGCCACTACCTTGTTCGAGCAGGTGTTGAACCGAAACGCCAGGTAGGAGTGGGGCTCCCAGGCCAGGAACTCCTCGTCGCCGACCAGCCCGCCGAGCATCTCGACGGTGCGGGTGGTTCCGACACCGTAGGGCTCCGGGCTGGTCCAGGTGACTCCGGTGATGACTTTGGCCCACTGCGGCCAGGAGTCGGCGTCGGCAAGGACCTCGAAGAGCTGCTCGGGTGTGATCGCCAGATCCACGCTGTTGGAGAACCGGAACGGCGCGCTCTTGATCCAATCGGCGTCGACGCGCTCACAGGGATACATCGTGGTCATCGGGGCTACCTCCGCGGGAGACCATACACCGAGGT
>JAEZIA010000199.1 GCA_023416315.1 Actinomycetes bacterium | reverse complement strand
CGCCGCTGCGCGAACGAAAACGCGCCGAAATCGCTAAGGGGCGAGGCTCGGCATCGGCAGGCCGAATTCGCGCGTGAGCACGGTGCGTGCGGCGTAATAGCCGGACATGCCGTGCACCCCGGTGCCGGGCGGGGTGGCCGACGAGCAGAGGTAGGCCTTCGGGATCGGGGTGGTCCACGGATTCCAGCGCAATGTGGGTCCAACCATCGCGGCGAACAGCGTCGCCCCGCCGACGATGATGTCCCCGCCGACGTAGTTCGCGTTGTGGGTGGACATCTCCGCCGCCGTCGTGCAGCGCGAGGCCAGCACCAGGTCCCGGAATCCCGGCGCGGCCTTCTCGAACAACCCGGTGATGGTCTCGGTCAGGTCCGCGGTGGAGCTCGCCGGGACATGGGCGTAGGTCCACAGCGGCCGCCGGCCGGCGGAGTCGATACGCGACGGATCGGACAGGTGCGGGAGCGCGGCCAACGTCATCGGCCATTCGGCATGCCTGCCGGCGGCGATGTCGGCCTCGCCGTGCGCCATCTGGGCTCTGGTCCCACCCATGTGCACGGTCGGTGCGCTCGCCACCCGGTGGTCACGCCACGGAATGTCCCCGGACAGGACGAAGTCCACCTTGCACACACCCGGGCCAAACCGATAGCGCCGCAACGACTTTGCGTATCGGTCTGGCACCTGCGAACCGTAGATGTCGAGCAGCGCGGTCGGGGCGGTGTCATAGATCACGACGCCCGGGGGAGGGGAGGTCACCGGCTCGCCCACGACGAGTTCACCGCCGTGTGCGCGCAGATCGGTGAGCATCGCATCGACGATCGCCTGGCTGCCGCCGACCGGTACCGGCCAGCCGGCGGTGTGCGCCAGCGTGCCGAGCATGATGCCGGCGCCGCTGTTCACCGGTGACGGCATCGTGGAAATGGCATGGGCGCCAACGCCGGTGAACAACGCGCGGGCGTCCTCCCCGCGCAGCGCACTCCAGGCCGGGCTGCCCTGGGCGAGCACCCGAAGGCCGGCCCGCACGGTGGTGGGCAGATCGGGTGGCAGCGACCGCTTGTCGCCGAGGAAGAACCCGACGACGCCGTCGGGATGCTCGGCGAGCGGTCCGAAGAGCCGACGCCACGAGCTGCCGTCGTCAAGTTCGGCGCAGGTGCGCTCCAACGAGTGGTACGCGATCGCAGCAGGGCGGTTCGGCAGCGGGTTGGCGTAGGAAACCTCCGGTACCACCAGCTGCACCCCGCGGGCGGTGAGGTCGTACTCGGCGAAGAACGGCGACGCCAGCGCCAAGGGGTGCACCGCCGAGCAGACGTCGTGGCGGATACCGCTGAACTCGGGGTCGGTGGCGGTGCGGGCACCACCGCCGAACGTCGACTGGCCCTCGACGACGCGTACCGACAGACCCGCTCGCGCGCAGATGACGGCGGCGGCCAACCCGTTGGGACCACTGCCGACCACGGTGACGTCCACGTGACAAGTAGACCGCACCACGGCCGATGATTATGCAGCGGGCGACAAGCACTAGGCTGACCGCGTGAATCTGCCCGTTGTATTGATCGCAGACAAGCTCGCCGAGTCGACCGTCGCAGCCCTGGGTGACCAGGTCGAGGTGCGCTGGGTCGACGGCCCGGACCGGCCGAAACTGCTGGCCGCGGTCGCCGACGCCGACGCGCTGCTGGTGCGCTCCGCCACCACGGTGGACGCCGAGGTGATCGCCGCTGCACCCAAGCTCAAGATCGTCGCCCGCGCCGGCGTCGGGCTGGACAACGTCGACGTCGACGCCGCCACCGCGGCCGGTGTCCTCGTCGTCAACGCACCCACGTCGAACATCCACAGCGCTGCCGAGCACGCGCTGGCGCTGATGCTGTCCGCCGCGCGCCAGATCCCCGCCGCCGACGCCACCCTGCGTGAGCACACCTGGAAGCGGTCGTCGTTCTCCGGCACCGAGATCTTCGGCAAGACCGTCGGCGTGGTGGGCCTGGGCCGCATCGGTCAGCTCGTCGCGCAGCGGCTGGCCGCCTTCGGTACCCACGTCATCGCCTACGACCCGTACGTGCCCGCAGCCCGCGCCGCGCAGCTGGGCATCGAGCTCCTCCCGCTCGACGAGCTTCTGGCTCGCGCCGACTTCATCTCCGTGCACCTGCCCAAGACGCCGGAGACCGCCGGGCTGCTCGGCACGGAGGCCCTGGCCAAGACCAAGAAGGGTGTGATCATCGTCAACGCGGCCCGCGGCGGGCTGATCGACGAGCAGGCCCTGGCCGATGCCGTCATCAGCGGTCACGTGGCCGCCGCCGGTCTCGACGTGTTCAGCACCGAACCGTGCACCGACAGCCCGCTGTTCGAGCTGCCGCAGGTGGTCGTCACCCCACACCTGGGTGCGTCCACCGCTGAGGCGCAGGACCGGGCGGGCACCGACGTCGCGGCCAGTGTGAAGCTGGCGCTGGCCGGCGAGTTCGTGCCCGATGCGGTCAATGTCGGTGGCGGCGCGGTCAGCGAAGAGGTAGCGCCGTGGCTCGACCTGGCCCGCAAGCTGGGTCTGCTCGTCGGGGTGTTGTCCACCGGGGCCGCCTCGAATCTGTCGGTGCGGGTGTCCGGTGAGATTGCGTCGGAAGACGTTGAGGTACTGAAGCTTTCGGCACTGCGTGGGTTCTTCTCCACGGTCACCGACCAACAGGTGACGTTTGTCAACGCGCCGAACCTGGCCGCCGAGCGCGGTCTGCAGAGCGAGCTGACTACGGCCAGCGAAAGCCCCAATCACCGCAGCCTCGTCGACGTACGGGTGGTGGGTCCCGACGGCACGGCCACCAACGTGTCCGGAACGTTGTCGGGACCGCAGCAGGTCGAGAAGGTCGTCCAGATCAACGGGCGCAACTTCGATCTGCGCGCCGAGGGCGTGAACCTGGTGCTGCACTACTCCGATCAGCCCGGCGCGCTCGGCAAGATCGGCACTCTGCTCGGCGACGCCAACGTGAACATCCTGGCGGCTCAGCTGAGCCAGGACACCAGCGGCACGGGCGCGACCCTGATGCTGCGGGTGGACTGCGATGTCTCCGAGGATGTTCGGTCCGCGATCCGCGCGGCCGTGGGTGCGACGACTCTGGAAGTGGTGGACCTGTCGTGAAACTGGCGGTCATTGCGGGCGACGGCATCGGCCCGGAGGTCATCGGCGAAGCGCTTCAGGTGCTCGACATGGTGCTGCCCGGCGTGGACACGACCGAGTACGACCTCGGCGCGCGGCGCTACCACGCGACCGGTGAACTGCTCACCGAAGAGACCATCGAAGAACTCCGCGGCTACGACGCGATCCTGCTCGGCGCCATCGGTGACCCGTCGGTGCCCAGCGGTGTGCTCGAGCGCGGTCTGCTGCTGAAACTGCGGTTCGCCCTGGATCACCACGTCAACCTGCGGCCGGGCCGGCTCTACCCGGGTGTCGACAGCCCGCTGTCCGGAGTGACCGGAATCGATTTCGTCGTGGTGCGCGAGGGCACCGAGGGGCCGTACACCGGCAATGGCGGTGCACTGCGCGTCGGTACCCCGCACGAGGTCGCCACCGAAGTCAGCGTGAACACCGCGTTCGGTGTCGAGCGGGTGGTGCGTGATGCGTTCGCCCGCGCGCAGTCCCGGCGCAAGCATCTGACGCTGGTGCACAAGACGAATGTGCTGACGTTCGCGGGCAATCTGTGGTCTCGCGTCGTCAAAGAGGTCGGCGCCGAGTACCCCGACGTCGAGGTCGCCTATCAGCACATCGACGCCGCCACCATCCACATGGTGACCGATCCGGGACGCTTCGATGTGATCGTCACCGACAACCTGTTCGGCGACATCATCACCGACCTGTCGGCGGCGGTATGCGGCGGGATCGGCCTGGCCGCGAGCGGCAATATCGATGCCACGCGCACCAATCCGTCGATGTTCGAACCGGTCCACGGCAGTGCGCCCGATATCGCGGGCCAGGGCATCGCCGACCCGACGGCGGCGGTGATGTCGGTGGCCCTGCTGCTGGCTCACGTCGGCGAGGACGCTGCGGCCGCCCGGGTCGATAAAGCCGTCGCTCATCATCTGGCGACGCGCGGGGATGCGGCGTTGTCCACCCGCGAGGTCGGCGATCGGATCCGCGCGGCACTCTAGTTCTTGGGATCAGCCGGCACCAGCGGCAGCGCCAGCACCGGGCACAGCGCGCATAGCGCGAAGGCCACCGGGTAGCCCAGCACCCCGATCAGTGCGCCGAACAGTGGCGGGGTGAGCCCGGTGGTCAGCAGCTGACTGGTGTTCTGGGTACCCAGCGCCCGCCCGCTCCAGAATGGCCCGGCGATTTCGGCAATCGCGGTGAACGCCAAGCCGTTGTCGCTGACGGTGATCACCGACGCCGCGACCATCACCGCGATGCTCAGCGGCGAGTGCAGTGCGTCGGTCAGCGCCAGCGCCAACATGGATACCGCCGCGGCCACCGCGATCGTCCGGATCGGCCGCAGCCGCGATCCCACTCGGTCCGACCAGCGGCCTGCGGCGATGCGGCCCAACGCCCCGAGCACCTGGGCGGCCATCACGAGCACACCGGCGGACTCCGCTGACCAGCCCCGGTCGGTGATCAACCACACCAGGGTGAAGGTCCACACCACGCATTGCGGCACCACCAGCAACACCGACACCGCATGGATCCGCCATAACACGTTCGATCCCCGGTACGGGTTGACCAGGTGCTCGGCGGGGGCCTCTGCACGCGGCGGGCGGGGCGGATCGGCCACGGCGAGCGCACATACCAGAGCGGCAACGCCGCACACGACCGCCGGGAATACCAGCGCCCAGCCCACGCCGTATGTCTGGGCCAGCCGCGGAATCACCAGTGCGCCGAACCCGACACCCAGCGGCTGCGCGGTCTGTCGGATGCCCATCGCCAGCCCACGCTGGTGTGGCGGAAACCACCCGACCACCAGTCGGCCGCTGGCCGAATTGCTGCTCGCCGCGGCCATTCCGCCGAGGAACAGGAAAACCCCGACCAGGATCAGTGAATTCGCGAACGCTGCAGCGAGCGCCGCCGCCGCAGTCAGCAGGGAGCCCACCGAAAGGACGAATCGCTCGCCGACCCGGTCCACTACGTAACCCCAGGCGATCAGGGTCACGACCATGCCAAAGCTCGGCATCGCCGCCACCAGACCGGCCTTGGCCAGGTCGAGGCCCATCGTGGTGTGCAGGGTGGGAATCAGGAAGGCGGCACCGTTGATGAACACGTTGGCCGACAACGTCGCGAACAACCCGATGCCGAGCATGACCCAGCGTCGCGCCGTGCCGAACGTGGCTGCGTCCATGCGGCCATGATTCCACGTGGATCTCACGATACTGAATTTGAATCTCACAATATGGAACGCCTGGGTGATGGTGGGATCCGCGCGTCCCGGCACTAAGCTGTCAGGAATGCGCCTGGGTCGAATTGCCAGCCCCGACGGGGTCGCCTTCGTCAGCATCGAGGGCGATCCCGATAGCGAGATCGTTCGCGAGATCGCCGAGCACCCCTTCGGCACGCCGACGTTCACCGGCCGGAGTTGGCCGCTGGCCGACGTGCGCCTGCTGGCGCCGATTCTGGCCAGCAAGGTGGTGTGCATGGGCAAGAACTACGCCGCGCACATCGAGGAGATGGGCGGCGAGGCTCCCGAAGACCCGGTGATCTTCCTCAAGCCCAACACCGCGATCATCGGTCCCGGCGTACCAATTCAGTTGCCGGCCAACGCTTCACCGGTGCATCACGAAGGTGAGCTCGCCGCGGTGATCGGCCGCCCGTGTAAGGACGTCCCGGCCGCCCGCGCCGCGGAGAACATCCTCGGCTACACGATCGCCAACGATGTGTCCGCCCGAGATCAGCAGAAGGCCGACGGCCAGTGGATGCGCGCCAAGGGCCACGACACGTTCTGTCCGGTCGGCCCGTGGATCGTCACCGACCTCGATCCCTCCGACCTCGAGATCCGCACCGAGGTCAACGGCCAGGTGCGTCAGCTCAGCCGGACCTCGATGATGATTCACGATATCGGGGCGATCATCGAGTGGATCTCGGCGGTGATGACCCTGCTGCCCGGCGATCTCATCCTCACCGGAACCCCTGAGGGAGTCGGCCCGATCGAGCACGGTGACACTGTCAGCGTCAGCGTCGAGGGCATCGGGACGCTGACCAATCCCGTGATCCGGAAGGGCAATTGATGACCGCGGCCGCCAACGAAACACTGCGCGTGCGGTTCTGCCCGTCACCGACCGGAATCCCGCACGTCGGGATGGTGCGCACCGCGTTGTTCAACTGGGCCTACGCCCGGCACACCGGTGGCACGTTCGTGTTCCGCATCGAGGACACCGACGCCGCCCGCGATTCCGAGGAAAGCTATGCGGCACTGCTGGAGGCGTTGCGCTGGCTGGGGCTGGACTGGGACGAGGGTCCGGAGGTCGGCGGCCCGTACGAGCCCTACCGGCAGTCGCAACGCGGCGACCTCTATCGCGATGTGCTGACGCGCCTGCTCGACGCCGGCGAGGCCTATCTCGCCTACTCCACCCCGGAGGAAGTGGAGGCGCGCCACGTCGCCGCCGGACGCAATCCCAAACTGGGCTACGACAATTACGACCGCGACCTGACCGACGAGCAGCGTGCCGCCTATGCGGCCGAGGGCCGTCACGCGGTGCTGCGGCTGCGGATGCCCGACGAGGACATCAGCTGGCACGACCTGGTGCGCGGGACGATGACGTTCGCCGCCGGGACGGTTCCCGATTTCGCCCTGACCCGGGCCACCGGAGAACCGTTGTACACCTTGGTCAATCCGGTCGACGACGCACTGATGAAGATCACCCATGTGCTGCGCGGTGAGGACCTGCTCCCGTCCACCCCGCGCCAGATCGCGCTGTACCAGGCGCTCATCCGCATCGGGGTGGCCGAACGGGTTCCCGAATTCGCCCACCTGCCACCGGTGTTGGGGGAGGGCACCAAGAAGCTGTCCAAGCGGGATCCGGAGTCCAACCTGTTCCTGCATCGCGACCGCGGCTTCCTGCCCGAGGGTCTGCTGAACTATCTGGCGCTACTGGGCTGGGGGATCGCCGAGGACCGCGATATCTTCAGCCTCGACGAGATGGTCGCCGCCTTCGACGTGGTCGACGTCAACTCCAACCCGGCGCGGTTCGACCAGAAGAAGGCCGACGCGATCAACGCCGAGCACATTCGCCGTCTCGAGGAAGCGGACTTCGCCGCGCGCTTGCGCGCCTATTTCGAGGCGCACGGCCACGACACCGGGCTCGACGAGGCGGGCTTCGCCACCGCCGCGCAATTGGTTCAGACGCGCATCGTGGTGCTCTCCGACGCCTGGTCGCTGCTGAAGTTCTTCGACGACGACGCCTACGAACTGGATCCGAAGGCTGCCGCCAAAGAACTCGGCCCCGCTGCGGTGCCGGTGCTCGACGCGGCGATCGCCGCGCTCGACGGGCTGTCGGAGTGGACGACGCCGGCCATCGAGGAGGCGCTGAAAACCGCGCTGCTCGACGGCCTCGAGCTCAAGCCGCGCAAGGCGTTCGGACCGATCCGGGTCGCGGCGACCGGAGCCACGGTCAGTCCGCCGCTGTTCGAGTCGCTGGAGCTGCTGGGCGGCGACCGCAGCCTGCAGCGCCTGCGGGCAGCACGCGACCACGCAGGGGTGCTGGAATAAGACGGTCGAAATCTTTGGTAGTGTGCTCGTCGGCCCGCAACCACAACGCAGCGGCCTGACATCCCTGGATCCACCGGGATAAAGGGCCTCTGACCAGCGGTTACGGGCAGTTGATGGGGTATGGTGTAATTGGCAACACAGCTGATTCTGGTTCAGCCA
>JAEZIA010000160.1 GCA_023416315.1 Actinomycetes bacterium | reverse complement strand
GGCCTCGAGCGCGCGTAGCTGCCAGTTGGCCAGCCAGTGCTGCATTCCCTGCAGGCAGTACGGATCGTCGAGCTGGGCGGCCACCACCGGGGTGACCCCGAGGGTGAGCAGGTGCCCGCGGTCCTCGGCGGCCAGGGTGCGCAGCACCCGCATCAGTGGCAGGTAGGACGCCGACCACGACTGGTAGAGCCATTCCTCGCCGACCGGCCAGCGGCCGTGGTGGGCCAGCCACGGCAGGTGGGTGTGCAGGACCAGGGTGAACTGGCCCGGAATTTCCGGAGGGCAGGAGCGAAGCGACCCGGGATGTGATCCAGTCGCGCTCGCCCGTTGATTCGCTCCGCAAGCGTCGCTCATGGGCGCACCGCGATCGCCACCAGATCCAGGCTGTCGTCGATGTCGCGGGCGGCCGAATCCAGGACGTCGAAGTCGTCGCAGCGCACGGCGGCGACGTCGGCCAGCAGCTCGTCGGACCAGGGGGCATCGGCCACCGCGCGTTCGATCTGCGCCTCGATGATCGATCCGCCGTGGCGTTCGTCCATCGCGACCAGGCCCGGCCCATGAAAAACCCCGCTCATCGAGCGCATCGCGAAACCGCCGTCGGTGAGCAGTTCGGCCAGCTCGCCGGCGTTGAGTTCACGGGTGTGGAACGGGTTGACGGGGGTGTCCAGGCCGGGGGAGAAGGTGATCCGGTTCGGGGTCGACATCAGCAGCAGCCCACCCGGACGCAGCACTCGTGAGCATTCGGCCACGAACTGTGGCTGATCCCACAAATGCTCGATGACCTGGAAGTTCACCACAACGTCAACCGAAGCGTCGGGCAGCGGAAGCGATGCCAGATTGCCCGCGACCACCTGGACGCGCGGGTAGCGGGTCCGGACGTGGGCCACCGTGGCCGCGTCGTAGTCGACCGCCACCACCCGGCGGGCCACCGAGGCGATCAGGTCGGCGCCGTAGCCCTCGCCGCACCCGGCTTCGAGCACGTCACGACCGGTGCACAGGTCCAGCAGACGGCGATAAACCACCTCGTGGCGGCGGAACCAGTAGTTCTCTTCGGCCAGTCCAGGGATGGTTCGTTCGCCGGTCAGCGGTAAACCGCCCTCACCTGCGTCAGTCACGAATGCGCTCATTGCAAGGCAGGCTAACCCGAACTCGGCGGTTCGCGAACTGCTCGGTACCGGTGGGCTGCTAATACGCAAACTTCGACCAGCTATGGTGTTCCTGCGAACCACGCTAAGTTACCCATCGGTAACATGATGTGTGTTGCGGAATGACCAAAAGTCTTGCGACCTTCCCTGGCCGCAGGACGCCTGCCAGGAGGACGTAGAAGACTCATGACGAACATCGTGGTCCTGATCAAACAGGTCCCAGACACGTGGTCCGAGCGCAAGCTGTCCGACGGAGACTTCACGCTCGATCGCGACGCTGCCGATGCCGTGCTGGACGAGATCAACGAGCGCGCCGTCGAGGAAGCGCTGCTGATCAAGGAGCGGGAAGGCGATGCCGCGGGCACCGTCACCGTGCTGACCGCCGGCCCGGAGCGCGCCACCGAGGCGATCCGTAAGGCGCTGTCGATGGGTGCCGACAAGGCCGTGCACCTGCTCGACGAGGGCATCCACGGCTCCGACATGGTGCAGACCGGCTGGGCCCTGGCCCGCGCCCTGGGCGCCATCGAAGGCACCGAGCTGGTCATCGCCGGCAATGAGGCCACCGACGGCACCGGTGGCGCCGTTCCGGCGATCATCGCCGAGTACCTCGGCCTGCCCCAGCTGACGCACCTGCGCAAGGTGAGCGTCGAGGGCGGCAAGATCACCGGCGAGCGGGAGACCGACGAGGGCGTGTTTACCGTCGAGGCATCGTTGCCCGCGGTCATCAGCGTCACCGAGAAGATCAACGAGCCGCGCTTCCCGTCCTTCAAGGGCATCATGGCCGCGAAGAAGAAGGAAGTGACCACGCTGACGCTCGCCGAAATCGGCGTCGAGAGCGATGAGGTCGGCCTGGCCAACGCCGGTACGTCGGTGGTGTCGTCCACGCCGAAGCCGCCGAAGACCGCTGGCGAGAAGATCACCGACGAAGGCGACGGCGGCACCAAGATCGCCGAGTACCTGGTCGCTCAAAAGATCATTTAGCACATCATCCGCTAACCGGACATTCGAAAGACTAAGAGGCTGAACAGCTATGGCTGAAGTACTTGTGCTCGTCGAGCACGCTGAAGGTGCGGTGAAGAAAGTCACCGCCGAGCTCATCACCGCCGCCCGCACGCTGGGCGAGCCGTCCGCCGTCGTGATCGGTGCCCCCGGCACCGCCGCGCCGCTGGTCGACGCTCTCAAGGAGGCCGGCGCGGCGAAGATCTACGTCGCCGAGTCGGACGACGCCGAGGCGTACCTGATCACCCCGTTCGTCGACGTGCTGGCGTCGCTGGTGGAGTCGGCCACCCCGGCCGCCGTGCTGCTGGCCGCCAACGCCGACGGCAAGGAAATCGCCGGCCGGCTGGCCGCGCGTACCGGTGCCGGTGTGCTCTCCGACGTCATCGAGGTCAAGGAGGGCGGCAAGGCCGTTCACTCGATCTTCGGTGGCGCCTTCACCGTCGAGGCGCAGGCCAACGGTGACACCCCGGTGATCACCCTGCGTCCGGGTGCCGTCGACGCGTCGCCGCAGGCCGGCGCCGGCGAGCAGGTCAGCGTCGAGGTTCCCGCGCAGGCCGAGAACGCCACCAAGATCACCAAGCGTGAGCCCGCCGTGGCCGGCGACCGCCCGGAACTCACCGAGGCCAGCGTTGTGGTCTCCGGTGGCCGTGGTGTCGGCAGCGCCGAGAAGTTCTCGGTGGTCGAGGAGCTGGCCGACTCGCTCGGTGGCGCCGTCGGTGCCTCCCGTGCGGCCGTCGACTCCGGCTACTACCCGGGCCAGTTCCAGGTGGGCCAGACCGGCAAGACGGTGTCGCCGCAGCTGTACATCGCCCTCGGCATCTCCGGCGCGATCCAGCACCGCGCCGGTATGCAGACGTCGAAGACGATCATCGCGGTGAACAAGGACGAAGAGGCGCCGATCTTCGAGATCGCCGACCTCGGCATCGTCGGTGACCTGTTCAAGGTCGCCCCGCAGCTGACCGAGGCGGTCAAGGCCCGCAAGGGCTGACCGACCCTCTTGGGCGCGTCCACGCCACCCTTTGCCCTCCACGTAGGGTAGCGGCGTGGACGTGCTTCTCGGCATCGATATCGGCACCGGGAGTACGAAGGGCGTCCTGGTCGACGTCTCGGGCAACGTCTTGGCGACCGAGATCATCGCGCACGCCATGGATCTGCCTCGGCCCGGCTGGGTCGAAGTCGATGCCGAAGCGGTGTGGTGGCACGAAGTCTGCACCATCGCGACCAAGCTCACCGCGCAACGTCCGCCAGGGGCTTCGCTCGCCGCAGCCTGTGTCAGCGGCGTCGGCCCGTGCCTCGTGTTGTGTGACGAGGCGGTACGTCCGCTTCGGCCGGCGATCATGTACGGCGTCGATACCAGGGCGACTTCCGAAATCGACTCGCTGACAGCAGAGTTGGGCGCTGACGAGATCCTGGCGAAGGCGGGCACCGCCCTCTCGAGCCAGGCCGTCGGGCCCAAGCTGGAATGGGTTCACCGGCACGAGCCCGACGTGTTCGAGAAAGCACGCGGGTGGTACGGGTCGAACTCCTACGTCGCCGCCAAACTCACCGGCGAGTACGTGATGGATCATCACACCGCCAGTCAGTGCGACCCGTTGTATGCCACCCGCGAATTCGGATGGAATCTCCAATGGGCACAACGCATCTGCAGGCATCTGCCGCTGCCGAGGCTGATCTGGCCTGCAGATGTCGTCGGCACGGTGCACGCAGAAGCCGCAGCGGCAACCGGTATGCCGGTCGGCACGCCCATCATGGCGGGCACCGTCGACGCCTACGCCGAAGCCTTTTCGGTGGGTGTTCGCCATCCCGGCGATCAGATGCTGATGTACGGCTCGACGATGTTTCTCGTCCAGGTCATCGACAGTTACTACAGCGACCCCGTGTTGTGGACGACGACCGGTGTCGAGCGCGACTCGCTGGCATTGGCGGCAGGCACATCGACGGCGGGCAGCATGATCAACTGGCTGCAGAGCGTCACCGGAGGCGCGGAATTCGACGTGCTCATGGCGGAGGCGCAGGCGGTGCCGCCGGGTAGCGAGGGGCTGCTGGCGTTGCCGTATCTGGCGGGCGAGCGCACCCCGGTGTTCGATCCGGTGGCACGCGGCGTCTTCGCCGGGCTGACGCTGCGGCACGGTCGCGGCCACCTCTTCCGCGCCGCGTACGAGGGAATCGCCTTCGGCATCCGAGAGATCCTGGAACGGTTCGACGACGCCCACGCCGGACTGCGAACAGTGGCCGTCGGCGGTGGGCTGCGCAGCCCGATCTGGGCGCAGGCGGTCAGCGACATCACCGGCCGCGCGCAACAGGTGCCGGAGCAGGCGATCGGCGCCAGCTACGGCGACGCGCTGCTCGCCGCGATCGGAAGTGGGCTGGTGCCCCCCGACACGGACTGGGCCAAGATCTCGCGGGAGATCACGCCGGACGCGCGGAACCGCGAACTGTATGACGACCTGTATTCCATCTGGGTTGGGCTCTATCCGAGCACCCGTTCGCTGGTACACCGATTGGCGGATCAACCCATCGTGTAGCCGCCGTCGACCGGAACGTCGACGCCCGAAATCATGCTGGCCGCATCCGAGGCAAGCCACAACACGGTGTCGGAGACCTCGCGCGGAACCGCGAAGCGGCCCAGTGGAATACGCGCGAGCATCGGCGCGGCCTTCTCCTCTTCGCCCCACACCCGCTGGCCCATCTCGGTGAGCACCACGGTGGGGCACACCGAATTCGCTCTGATGCCGTACTGGCCGAGTTCGCGGGCCAGCACCTTGGTCGCCATCACCAGACCGGCTTTCGTCGCGCAGTACGCGTAGTGCTCGGGCAGCGGTGCCAGGGCCGCGGCCGACGCGACGGTGATGATCGAGCCGCCCGTGCCCTGCTCGACCATCGCCTTGCCGATCGCCGACGCCAGCAGCGCGGGGGCGCGCAGGTTGACGGCGATGGTGGCGTCGAACAACTCCGGGTCGGTGTCGATCGCCAGTTGAGGATGCGAGATTCCCGCGTTGTTGACCAGGACATCGAGCGCGCCGAAAGCCGACACAGCGGCGTCGGCGAGTCGATAGGGGCCGTCGGGTTCGGCCAGGTCAATCGCTGCGGTGTGGACGGCGACACCGAAATCGCCTGCGAGCGAACTGCGCATTGCCGCCAGTTCTGTTTCGTCGCGCCCGCTGATGACCAGCGCCGCGCCCGCTGCCGCGAATGTGCGTGCGATATCGGCGCCGATTCCCTTGGTGGCGCCCGTGATCAGGGCGCGCTTGCCGTCGAGGAGTCCCGCCATCTCAGGATGCCTGCTCGGCGAGGGTCGGGCTGGCCAGGATGTCGGACGCGGTCGCGGGATCGGTGACGAGGCGGTTGAAGTATCGGCCGCGCGCGGCCGCGATGATCGATTCCACCTTCTCCTTGCCGACGGCGACTCCGATGGTGACGGGAATGTGCC
>JAEZIA010000269.1 GCA_023416315.1 Actinomycetes bacterium | reverse complement strand
TGCGGAATGCAGAACGTCTTGTGCAGGTTCAGGTGGCTGACGTCGCCGCCGAACTTGCCCGGCCGGGCCAGCCCGACCAACGCGTTGAGGTTCGCGCCGTCGACGTAGACCTGCCCGCCCGCGTCGTGCACCGCCGCGCAGATCTCGGCGATGTCGTGCTCGTACACGCCGTGCGTCGACGGGTAGGTGATCATCAGCGCGGCCAGCTTCTCGGCGTGCTCGCCGACCTTGGCGCGCAGGTCGTCGAGATCGACGTCGCCGTTCTCGCGGCAGGCCACCACGACCACCCGCATTCCCACCATCGCCGCCGACGCGGCGTTGGTGCCGTGCGCGCTCGACGGGATCAGGCACACGTTGCGACCCGCGTCGCCGTTCGCGAGGTGGTAATCCCGGATGGCCAGCAGCCCCGCGTATTCACCCTGCGATCCGGCGTTGGGCTGCAACGAAATTGCGTCATACCCGGTCAGCCCGGTCAGCCAGGCCTCCAGGTCGGCGATCAGCTTGCGCAGGCCCGGGGTGTCGCCGGCCGGGGCGAACGGATGCTGGCGGCCGAACTCCGGCCAGGTGATGGACTCCATCTCGGCGGCGGCGTTGAGCTTCATCGTGCACGAGCCCAGCGGGATCATGCTGCGGTCCAGCGCGATGTCCTTATCGGCCAGCGTGCGCAGGTAGCGCATCATCTCAGTCTCGGTGCGGTACCGGTGGAAGGCCGGATGGGTGAGGAATTCGGTTGTCCGCGAATCGATCTCGGGACCGGTGTACTCACCGGCTGGTGCGGCGCCGAACGCCTCGAGCGCCAGCGCGACATGCGCGGGCGTGGTGGCCTCATCGCAGGTGATCGACACGTGGTCGGCGTCCACCCGCCAGATGTTGATACCGCGTCCCTTGGCCTCGGCCTGCACCGCGGCCGCGCGGTTCGGGACATGCGCCAGCACGGTGTCGAAGAAGGTGTCGTGCACCACGTCCACCCCGGCGGCACTCAGCCCGGCCGCCAGCGAGCGGGCGTGGCCGTGCACGCGCCGGGCGATCCCGGTCAGCCCGTCCGGGCCGTGGTAGCTGGCGTACATCGCGGCCATCACGGCCAGCAGCACCTGCGCGGTGCAGATGTTGGAGGTGGCCTTGTCGCGACGGATGTGCTGTTCGCGGGTCTGTAGCGACAGCCGGTAGGCGGGTGCGCCGTCCTGATCGACCGACACCCCGACCAGGCGGCCGGGCAACTGGCGCGCGTGCTTGGCGTGCACCGCCAGATAGCCGGCGTGCGGTCCGCCGAATCCCATTGGCACACCGAATCTCTGCGCGCTGCCGAAGGCGACGTCGGCGCCGAGCTCACCGGGCGGGGCGACCAGCGTCAGCGCCAGCAGGTCGGCACCGATCGCGACCAGCGCGCCGCGCTCGTGGGCCTGCTCGACCAGCTTGGACCAGTCGGTCACCCGTCCGCTGGCGCCGGGCAGCTGCGCGATGACACCGAAGAACTCCCCGTCGGGCAGGCCGCCCCGCAGGTCGGCGGTGACGATCTCGATGCCCAGCGGCTCGGCACGGGTCGCCAGGATGGCCGCGGTCTGGGCGAACAGGTCGGCGTCGACGGCCAGCCGGTTGGCCGAACCGCGCACCGCGCGGTGCATCAGCGTCATCGCCTCGGCGGCGGCGGTGGCCTCGTCGAGCATCGAGGCGTTCGCGACCTCGAGCCCGGTCAGGTCGGCGATCATGGTCTGGAAGTTCAGCAGCACCTCGAGGCGGCCCTGGCTGATCTCCGGCTGGTACGGCGTGTACGCGGTGTACCAGGCCGGGTTCTCCAGGATGTTGCGCAGCAGCACCGGCGGGGTGAGCGTGTCGTAGTAGCCCTGCCCGATCATCGACACCGCGATGGTGTTGGTGTCGGCCAGCGCCCGCAGCTCGGCCAGCGCCTCGTGCTCGCCGACCGCGGCGGGCAGCTGATCGAGACCGGGTGCGAAGCCGTCGGCCGCGAGGCT
Organism: Actinomycetes bacterium; assembly: GCA_023416315.1. Taxonomy (GTDB): domain Bacteria; phylum Actinomycetota; class Actinomycetes; order Mycobacteriales; family Mycobacteriaceae; genus Mycobacterium. The sequence goes on along the minus strand of JAEZIA010000269.1, from coordinate 1,879 downwards.
GTCGAGGATGCCCGCGGGCAGTGCCTTGGCGGCCAGGTCTTCGAGCGAGTCGACGCCGATCACGTCGAGCATGGTGGCGATGGCATCGGAATCCGGCCCGATGTGGCGATCGGCGAACGTGGGCTGGGTGGGATCTGACACGAGGGCTCCTGACTTACGGCGCAGCCGTCAGCGGCGTCCTCTCCCTCTGTCGTCCACCCGGACCGGGCGCCTGAGAGATTCGGCCTTGCGGGCCTTTCCCCATGGGCGGGCGCCTCGGCGAAAAATCCGAGTCACCGCTTTCCAGAGGCATCGTGGCCACGCGCGGTCCGGGGTGCCTGAGAGGTTGACGGAGAGGTGTTGCTCCTTCGGCGTCCGTGACTGGCTGTCACGAAGCTCTCCCGCGCGGGGGCGATACCCCGCGATTCTAACCGATCTTGCGGTCGCGGCTCTTGCGGCGGGAGGCCAGCTCGTCTTCGGGTGAGGCAATCGACTCGCCGCCGTCGGCCCGCTCGCCCGGGAAGTCGGCGATCGCGCCGGACAGTTCCCGCATCGCACCGCTGACCGCGATGCCGAATACGCCCTGGCCGCCCTGCAGCAGGTCGACCACCTCTTCGGCCGACGTGCACTCGTAGACCGTTGTGCCGTCGGAGAACAGCGTGATGTTGGCCAGGTCCTGGACGCCGCGCTGACGCAGGTGGTCGACGGCGACGCGGATGTTGTGCAGCGAAATGCCGGTGTCGAGCAGGCGCTTGACGATCTTGAGGACCAGGATGTCCTTGAACGAATACAGCCGCTGGCTGCCGGAGCCGGCCGCGCCGCGGATGGACGGCACCACCAGCGAGGTGCGGGCCCAGTAGTCCAGCTGCCGGTAGGTGATTCCGGCGATCTGGCAGGCGCTGGGACCCCGGTAACCGACCAGCTCGTCGGGGACCGAGTCGTCGGGGAACAGGCCCGGCTGCACCGGCTCACTCACCGGCGCGCCGATCGGGGTGTCCGCCTCAAAGCGGCCATCGGAATCAGAGCCCGTGCCAGCAAGGTCCAACTGTCCCTGACGTGGCTGCTCGCCCACGATGCTTCCTCTCGCCGTTCGAACGTATGGCCCGCTGACTGCTCCACCATCCACGTTTGCCCTGAGTCCGAGTCATAAGAGCATACGCCGGTCGACGGGCTGTCGTGCTCGTCGACGTAATCAAAGTATGGCTGCCCCGGGCCGCGCTCTGCGTCATCCGCCGCGCGTGTCGACGCGCTGCCGACCAAGTGAGACGGATCCGTGATCTTGACTGTTACCCGGTCAGGTCGCTTTGAAATCGTCCGGGGAGACACTGTCGAGAAACTCCTTGAATTTCTCGACCTCGTCTTCGCGGACGGCGCCGCTGGGTTCCTCGTCGCCCTCGTCGGGGATCAGCAGCCCGGCCTCCGCCAGCACCGCCTCCTCGACGTAGATGGGCACACCCATCCGCAGGGCGATCGCAACCGAGTCCGACGGTCGCGCCGAGACCTTGATGTCCCGATCGAAGATCAGGTCGGCGTAGAAGGTGCCTTCCTGCAAATCCACGATGCGCACCTCTTTGAGCGAATGCCCCAGTGCGCCAATGACATCTCGGAACAGATCGTGGGTCAGCGGCCGTGGCGGCTCGACACCCTGCTGTTCATAGGCGATCGCGGTCGCCTCGGACTGGCCGATCCAGATGGGCAGGTATCGGTCACCATTGGACTCGCGGAGCAACAGAACCGGCTGGTTCTGGGGCTGCTCGACGCGAATGCCAACCACACGAACCTCACCCATCTGTGCCTGACCTCCGCGCTGGTTGTGCCATCAACGGCAGTCTAGTCCTCAGCGGTCGAGAACGTCTCGTACAGCGGACTTGATCAGCGACGTGTGCAACGTGATTGCCAG
>JAEZIA010000008.1 GCA_023416315.1 Actinomycetes bacterium | reverse complement strand
CGTCCGGGTTGGCCTCGGCCAGCGCCGTGCGCGCATCGGCCACCTCGGCAGGCGTCAGCCCGCGGGCCTCGGCCTCGAACAGCAGATCGACGGCACGTTTGCGCGCCTGGTGCCGACCCTTGTCGGCCTTGCGGTCGGCCATATCAGCCGTTCACGCGCCCCAAGTAGCTGCCGTCGCGGGTATCGACCTTGAGCTTGTCGCCGGTGTTGATGAACAGCGGCACCTGGATCTCGGCACCGGTCTCCAACGTCGCAGGCTTGGTGCCCGCGCTGGACCGGTCGCCCTGCAGGCCGGGCTCGGTGTGGCTGACCTCGAGTTCCACCGACACCGGGAGTTCCAGGTACAGCGGGCTGCCCTCGTTGAACGCGATCTGCACGGGCATGCCCTCGAGCAGGAACCCCGACAGCCGGCCGACCAGCGCCTCCGGCAGCGGGTGCTGCTCGTAGTCCTCGGAATCCATGAACACGAAGTCCGAGCCGTCCCGGTAGAGGTAAGTGGCGTCGCGCCGGTCGACGGTCGCGGTCTCCACCTTGACGCCGGCGTTGTAGGTCTTGTCGACGACCTTGCCGGAGAGCACGTTCTTGAGCTTGGTGCGCACGAAGGCGGGACCCTTGCCCGGCTTGACGTGCTGGAACTCGGTGATCTGCCAAAGCTGGCCGTCGATGTTCAGCACAAGGCCGTTCTTGAAGTCGGCAGTTGTTGCCACGGTAGGTCGTTCTCCTCGTCTATCAAGTCCTAGATGACCGTGAGCTCCTTGGGGAACCGGGTCAGCAATTCGCTCCGCTCGCCGACGACCAGCGTGTCCTCGATGCGGACACCGCCCCGGTCGGGCAGGTAGACACCGGGTTCCACGGTCACCACGGAGCCAGCAAGCAGTGTACCGGCGGCGGCGGAGTTGATTCCCGGCGCTTCGTGGATCTGTAATCCGACGCCGTGGCCGAGGCCGTGGCCGAAGTATTCGCCGTAGCCGGCGTCGACGATCACCTGCCGCGCCGCGCCGTCGACGTCGCGCAGTTCGGCCCCGACGTCCAGTGCGTGCCTGCCCGCCCGTTGGGCGGCGGCCACCAGTTCGTAGATCTCCCGCTGCCACTCGGCCGCCGGGCCGAGGATGAAGGTGCGGGTCATGTCGGAGTGGTAGCCCCCGACCAGCGCGCCGAAGTCGATCTTGACGAAGTCGCCGGCGGCGAGCACGGCGTCGGTGGGCCGGTGATGCGGAATCGCCGAGTTTGCTCCCGCGGCGACGATGGTCTCGAACGCCGGTCCGTCGGCGCCGTGCTCGAGCATCAGCGCCTCCAGCTGGCGGCCGACCTCACGCTCGGTGCGCCCCGGCCGCAGGCCGTCGCTGCTGACCAGGACCGACAGCGCCGCGTCGGCAGCCTCGCAGGCCAGGCGCAGCAGCGCGATCTCGCCGGCGTCTTTGATCTCCCGCAGCGCCTCGACCGTGCCGGAGGCCCGCACCAGCTCGGCGCCGGGCTGGTCATCGATCTCGCGGGCCAGCACGTCGAACCCGTCGACGGTGACGACGTGGCTCTCGAATCCGATCCGGCGCGCACCGTCCGACACCGCCCGCCCGACCAGGTGGCGCCCGCAGGCCCGCTCGATCGCGACCTCGAGATCCGGGGCTTGCCGCGCGGCCTGGGTCCGGTAGCGGGAATCGGTGGCCAACACGTCGGGCGTGTCGCCCGCGAACACCAACAGCGCCGCGTTCGAGCCGCTGAAACCGGACAGATAACGGACGTTGACCAGGTCACTGACCAGGATGGCGTCCAGTCCGTCGGCGGCCAGCCGGGCGGCCAGCCGGGCCCGGCGTTGGGAATGTGTCACGGTCGCTGACGCTACTCGCTACTCTGCCTAACCATGACTACGTGGTTGTTGCGCGGACTGGCCTTCGCTGCCGGCATGGTGATCGTCCGTCTGGTGCAGGGCACGCTGATCAATATCTACGAGACCAAGGCGGCGTTGATCAGCATCGTGCTGGTCGTGCTGTTCGGTATCGCAGCGTTCCTGTGGGGCCTGCTGGACGGCCGCGCCGACGCCAACGCGCAGCCCGATCCGGACCGCCGTCGCGACCTGGCGATGACCTGGCTGCTGGCCGGGCTGGTCGCCGGCATCGTCAGCGGCCTGGTCACCTGGCTGATCTCGCTGTTCTACAAGAACGTGTACGCCGAGGGGCTGATCAGCGAGGTCACCACATTCGCCGCGTTCACGGCACTGATGGTGTTCGTGCCTGCCATCGCCGCCGTGGCGCTCGGCCGCTTCCTGGTCGACCGCAAGCGCCCGCCGCAAGCCCGCCGCCGCGAGGACGGCAGCGAGGCCACCGTCTTCGACGCCGTGCGCGACGAGGACCGGACCGGGCCGATCGCGGGCCTCGGGTCGCACGAGTCCTCGGCCACCGAGGCGCACACCTCGCCGGTGGCCACCGCCGAGCGCGATGAGCCGACCGAGCAAATCGACTGGAACGAAGGCAAGTCCGACAAGGCCTGACCCTCTTCCGCGCCGCGTCGATGAATCCGGACACGGCGTGCAGCACCGACCAGTGGAGCATGCTGACGTCGGCACCGTCGACGTCACAGCTCGCCGGGGTGCTCGGCGGGTTTCTGATCACCGCGATCGCGCTGCTCTTCGATCGCAAGGGCCGCGAATCGATCCATACGATCGCGCTGTTCTCCTCGGCGGTGCTGATCCTGATGCTGGACAGCTTCGTGTTCAGCATCATCAGCGGCACCGAGGCGCCCGAGGACGGCGACCGCAGCCACATCTGCGCGATCGCGTGGACGCAGGGCGCGGTGGCCACCGGGATGCTGGCCGCAGGCACCACCGCGCTGTTCGGCGGGCTGGGCTGGATGCTGGCCAGCCACGCGGTCAACAGCGCCGCCCATGACGAGCCCGACGACATCCGGTCCTACTCGTTTCTGGCCGACCTCGGCGGCTGGCTGACGTTCGCCGCCGCGATGGCGACCACCCTGGTGCTGAGCGAGACCTCGATCGACTACCTGCACGTCATGTACGGGCAGCGGCCGTCGTTCTGGCTGGTCGGCGCCATCATCGCGTCGGCGGCCCTGATCGTGGTGGGCAACCTGGCCCTGGTCTACCTGCGCAGCAGGTCGCTGCGTCGCTCGTTGCGCGACGTCGGGCGGCCCACCGTCCTGACGTTGCGCGCGATCCGGTTCGCCACCGTGGGGATGACGTTGCTGGCGATCGCCGGAGCGTGGCTGACGATGAGCATCAACCGCGTGCCGGCGGAGTGGTTGGTGAAACCGAACGCGGTGCTGGTCGCGTTCGTCGTGGCGCTTACCTACGTGGTCCCGTCGATGGTGTCGACGGCGATCTGCAACTCGGTGGCCAGCACCGCGGAGCGTTAGATCGCGGGTTGGAGTGGCCTTGGGTCACTCGCCCCAGGTCGAATGGACATGGAGTCGCGCTCCCCCTCGTCGCTCCGATCCAACTATTGACCAAACGTCATGACGTTTGTACGTTCAGTTCATGACCTGGGATACGGAAGACCTGGTGCCTGGCCCGGTGCCGTTGTGGTTTCAAATCAGCGAGCGCCTGATGACCTCGCTGGATAAAGGCGAATTCGCGGTCGGTGATGCGCTTCCGTCGGAGGCCGAACTCGGCCGCCGGTTCGGCGTGAGTAGAACTACGGCACGCACTGCTCTGGACAGCCTGGAATCACGCGGGTTGACCGAGCGCAAGTCCGGGCGCGGTTCGATCGTGCTGCCGCCCAGGGTGGAACAACCGCTTAACTTGCTGTCGAGCTTCAACGAAGACATGCGCGCCCGAGGCCTGACCCCCGGCTATCGGGACGTGCGGGTGGACGTCGCCCACGCGCCGGCCGATGTGGCCGCTGATTTGGCCGTCCTGCAACGAGCGAAACTGGTCCGAATCCGCCGGCTGCTGTTGGCAGACGGCATCCCGATGGGTACCAGCGAGTCCTGGTTGGCCCCAACCGCGGCAGACCCCGAAGACGAGCTCCCCGACAAGCTTTCGATCATGTCGCTCTACGTTTGGCTGGAACGACATCGCAATCTCCGCGTCTCAGCCGGTCACGAAATCATAGAAGCTGGGATAGCAAACGCGGATCAGGCCACGGCCCTCGATATCGCGGTGGGAGACCCGGTGCTGGTTGCCCGCCGCACCGCGCGAGATCCACAGGGTGTGCCCGTCGAGTACTCCATCCGGCACTACCGCGCCGATCGCTACCGCTACCGGATCGAGCTGACTCGACTATGACGTCGCCCCGAGTCCTCTTCGTCGGCGACGTCGGCATCGACACCACCGTTCGCTTACGCGCTGTGCCGGCACCCGACGAGAAGGTGGTTGCCGACGAGCTGCACGAGGCCACCGGCGGCGTAGTCGCGAATGCCGCGGTGGCGGCATCGCGGGCCGGCGCCCCCGTCACGCTTCTCACCACTACCGGCGGCGATATCTCCGGTCGCACAATTCCGGTTCGGCTGGCCGCCGAGGGCATCGACGTGCGTGTCGAGCCGTCGGACAAAGCGACCTGCCGAGCCATCATCCTGGTCGACGAGGGCGGAGAGAAGCGCTTGGTCCTCGCCCCGGATGTCGCCATGTATCCCAGCGTCGAGGCAATCGAGTGCCTGGACCTGAGCGGCGCTGTGTGGCTGCACACGGCAGCATACGACCGCCCCAGCAGCGCTCGATTGATCGAACGTTGTGTGGCGGCCAACGTGCCAGTATCGATGGATCTCGAGCCCGCCACCATGCCTGGCGGCTTGACAGACCTGCACCGGCATCTGGCCGGCTGCCACACTGTATTCCTCAACGAGCGATCGGTAGGGGTGATCGGCTCCGACGCCGTCAGCCGGATATTGAGCCTCGGAGCCCACGAAGTCGTCGAAACCCTTGGGCCCCGGGGTATCCGACTCCATCAGAATGGTCTGACGGTGGCCATTGACCCGCCCCACATCGATTCACCGGTGGTTGACACCACCGGAGCCGGTGATGCCCTGGCAGGCTGGCACGCCGCACGGCGGGCTGCCGGCGACACAGCCGTCGAGGCACTGCGCGTGGCCGTCGCCGCCGCGAGTCTCTCGGTCCGGCGGATCGGCGCCGCATCCAGCTACCCATACCCCGCTGACGTACTGGCTTTGGCAGACGACATCACGCCAAACACATGACCGCGAGCACCGAGAGAGGACCTCAATGACCGCGCCCCAGGTTCACCCGCCACGCCCTAGTGCGCTGGGCGAACTGTTCCCCGCTCTGAAACCAATTATCGGCGTCGTGCATCTCGAGCCGCTTCCCGGCGCACCCCGTTATCAGGGCAAGCCGGTACGCGAGATCTACCAGCGCGCGGTTACCGATGCTCGCGCCCTCGCCGAAGGCGGAGTCGACGGCATCATGGTCGAGAACGCTTCCGACATGCCATTTCTGAGGCCCGAGGAGATCGGACCAGAGACAGTGGCCGCGTTGACCGCGGCGTGCATGGAAATCACCGCAGCGGTAGACATCCCAATCGGAATCACCTGCGTGGCCAACGGGGTCATTCCAGCCCTCGCGGTCGCCAAGGCCACGGGCGCACGATGGGTGCGTGCGAACCAGTGGGTGAATGCATATGTGGCCAACGAAGGTTTCCTGAACGGGCCGGCCCCAATTGCCTTGCGCTACCGCAAATCCATCGACGCAGAGGACGTTCGAATCCTCGCAGACGTCCACGTCAAGTTCGGTGCGCATGCCATCACCGCCGATCGCAGTATCCCCGAACAGGCAACCGACGCCGAGTGGTTCGATGCCGATGTGCTGATCGCCACAGGCACACGGACCGGATCGCCGACGCAGCCCGACGAAGTCAATCAGGTCCGCGCCGGCACCAACCTGCCGGTCATCGTCGGTTCTGGGCTCGACCCAGATCAGCTGCCGGCCCTTTTCGACGTTGCCGACGGCGCGATCGTCGGACAGTGGCTCAAAGTCGACGGCCGGTGGTGGAATCCCGTTGATCCGCAGCGCGTGGCAAGTCTGGTCGCTGCCGCGGAGAAATTCCGGGCTGTGTTGTGAGCACCGAAGAACGTGGGAGCGCCGAAGTCACGGTCGCCACAGACCTTTTCGCACTCGATCAGAATGAACGTGCCGTCGTGTTCTACACCGCCCGGCGCCGTTCGTCCACACCCGCGCCCGAGTTGCTCCGCGGCGCCTTGCATCGGCTGCGCGAGGACGGATGGCGACTGTCGGTGGACGCGATGTTCACCGACAGTGACGAAGCATCGTGTTACGACGCCGGTTTTGCCCACGATGTGGATTTTGTGGGCGTGTTCGAGGCGCCCGGTCTCAACGCCGCGTATGCCGGAATTGAACTCTTGGAGCGCACCGGTTGGTCACAACTATTCCGCACTTCGTGGCTGGTGGGGAGGCGAGAGTTTGCTCCGGTGCCGTCGACAGCTGGACGCGATCCCAACTCCCCATGGGCATTCTTCGCGTTATGGCAGTGGAACGACGCCTGGCAGCGCGCCACCGTACAACAACGGCTCGAATACGACGTTGAGTGTGATACGGCGTTCAGCTCCGATGTGCGGTCAGGCATCTCGATCGCCGGGCGACATCGTCTCGATATGTCCAGTCGCTGGCACCACCTGGGCATCTGGGAGGTGCCCGACCTAGATCTGCTCGACCACGCGATGGCAACCCATGAACGAGTCGCCGATTTCAAATTCACAACCTCGTTGCACTACATCGGACGTCGGCGTCCGATGTCCGACGTCTTGGGAGCTCCACTGTGAACGACACCATCTGGATCCACTACGCCCTACCCCGCAGCTCTTGGTACGAGTTGGTCGAGGACACCCGAGCTGAACTCCAAAAGCGTTGGGACAAAATCGACAACGATGCCATTTCAGCAGGTGCGCAGAACATGGGCACCTACTTCATTCGCGGGCAAAGCGATTACGCGACCGCCTCGGTCTGGGCCTTCCCGAGCTACGACAGCGCGTATGACTACTGGGCGGCCAAAGTGTCGGCTGGGTATGCCGAATGGTACGACTTCGCCAACAACGTAGGACGTCGATCGTGACAACGGCCGAACCCCTCCTGACCGCGCGACACATCAAGAAGACCTACGGATCGGTCACTGCGCTCGAAGACGCCAATCTGACCGTGTACGCCGGCGAGGTGTGCGCTCTCGTCGGGGACAACGGTGCCGGCAAGTCCACCTTGGTCAAGGCACTTTCCGGGGTCGAGATACCCGACAGCGGCAGAATCCGGATCAACGGGACCGAAGTGCAAATCCCGTCACCGGTGGCCGCCCAACATCTGGGTATCGCCACGGTGTTCCAGGATCTCGCACTGGCACCCGAGTTAACCGCCGCTGACAATTTGTTTCTTGGACGCGAGATACTCAAACCCGGAATCGCCGGACGAGTCGGACTACTCGACCGCAAAACCATGCGGGTCCAGGCCGCCGAACAGTTCGCCAAACTCGGTGTGACCCTTCGTTCTCCGACGGTGTCGGTAGCCTCGCTCTCAGGTGGTCAACGCCAGTCGGTCGCCATCGCCCGTGCTGCAAAGTGGGCCCACAACGTCATCTTCCTCGATGAGCCGACCGCCGCGCTCGGGGTAGTCCAGACCGACCGGGTACTGCGGTTGGTTCGTCAGGTGGCCGACCATGGTCTGGGTGTGGTGCTCATCACCCACAACATGACTCACGTCGTGGAAGTCGCGGACCGGGTCGAAGTTCTTCGGCTTGGCTCCTCGGTGGCCACCTTCGTCCGCGGCGAGGCGACTGTCGACCGCCTTGTCACAGCAATGACCAGCGGAACAACCGATATCGAGCCAACTGAGGCGGAGTCCCGATGAACGTAACGACAGCAATGCCAACTGCAGTCACACCCGCTGCCGCCCGGGATTCGATCGGCGATCGGATAACTCGATGGCTCGGCGGCGGCTGGGTGCTGATCTTTCTGATCGCGCTCGTCGCGTTCTTTGCCATCACCGAGCCGCAGAGGTTCCCGACCGGGTACAACCTGTCCACGCTCGCGATCGATGCCGCGATCCTGCTGGTGATGGCGGTCGGCCAGACCTACGTCATCATCACCGCCGGGATCGATCTCTCGGTCGGCTCGGTCCTGGTGTTCTCCTCGGTCGTCGGCACCAAGGTGATGCTGGCCCTGTCTGATGCCGACGGGGCGACCTATGGCACCACCAACGCTGGCTGGTTAGTCATCACTGTCGGCCTGGCGGTGACCGTGGTGGCTGGGCTGGCGTTCGGACTGATCAACGGATTCCTCGTGGCGCACGCGAGGGTCCCGGCGCTTATCGTCACCCTGGGCACCCTGGGTATCGCGTTGGGCGCCGCCCAGCTCATCACCAATGGCCAGGATGTGCGCGCCGTACCACAACTGCTGGTGGACGTTGTGGGAAACGGAGCCATCGCCGGTGCACCAGTCCTGGTGATCATCGCAGCCGTGGTAGCCGTAGTCGCGGGTATCGTGTTGCACCGCACCCGATTCGGCATCTGGACGTTTGCCGTCGGGTCCAGCTCGGAAGCGTCTCGTCGCTCCGGCGTGCCACTTCGAGCGCAGATCATAAAGGTGTACGCAATCTCGGGCTCGTTGGCCGGCCTGGCCGCATTCATGTCGGTGGCGCGGTTCTCCACCACCACAATCGGGGGCCACACAGCAGACAACCTGGCCACCATTTCGGCGGTGGTGCTAGGGGGAACCAGCCTCTTCGGCGGGATCGGCACGATCCTTGGCACGGTTATCGGGGTGTTCATTCCGATCGTGCTGCTCAACGGGTTCGTCATCACCGGAATCCCGCCGTTCTGGCAGACCGTGGCGATGGGCGCGGTCCTGATACTCGCGGTTTACCTCGACCAGTTGAAGCGTCGAGCTCGAAACTTATCGTGACACAACGCAACTCATTACAACCAAAGGAGAGCTCATGATGGGGAAGACTCCCGTCGCGATCAGCGCGGCAGCGGCGCTGGCGACGGTGCTCGCCGGCTGCACCAGCGGCGCCACCACCGGCGCCGGCGGCGACGTACCCGGCAATGATGTCGCCCTGGTGCTCGGCACCACCGGGAGCCCGTTCTATGAGGCACTGTCTTGCGGCGCCAAAGTCAAGGCACGAGAACTGAAGCTGAATCTGGATGTCAGTGCCGCCAACGCCTTTGCCGCCGACGCGCAGATCCCGATCATCAACGCAGTCACCGCCGCGCGGCCGGCCGCAGCTGCTGTGGTCCCCACCGACGCTCAGGCGCTGATCCCGCCGCTTCGGCAACTGGCCCGCGGCGGAACCAAACTCGTCACCGTCGACCAGACGCTGGCTGACACTGGCATGCTGAAGAGCCAGGTCGTCACCGACAACCTCGCCGGTGGCGGGATGGCCGCCGACGAAGTCAACCGCCTGACAGGCGGACACGGCAAAGTGCTGGTCGTCACGCAACCACCGGGCTCAACGGCTCAGGATCAGCGCACGAAAGGCTTTGAGCAGAAGCTGGGCGGCTACCCTGGGCTGGAGTATCTAGGCCCACAGTATCAATCCAACGATCCGCAGAAGGCCGCCCAGATCGTGACCGCGACCGTGGCAGCGCATCCGGACTTGGCGGCCATCTTTGCCACCAATGACCAAGGCTCCATCGGAGTAGTCACCGGTTTACAACAGGCTCATGCCGTGGGTCGGGTCAAGGTCGTGGCCTACGATGCGGCCACTGCTCAGGTCAACGCCCTCAAGAACGGTTCAATCCAGGCGCTGATCGCCCAGAACCCGACTGAGCAGGGCGAGGTAGCGATGGAGACGGTCAGGCGGCTCCTTGACGGCGAGAAGGTGGAACCGGTGATCACCACCGAGTTGGTCACGATCCGCGAAGGCGAGAATGCCAAGGCCGATCAATATGAGTACAAGGCAAGCTGTTGATGTACGCGGTGAACAGAATCGCAGGATGAAAAGGTCTGGCAGTGGACAACTTTGACAAAGTTATCGCCGAAGCGCACAACATTGTGGACGAAGCGTTGCCACCAACGCTGAACACCACGTCGGCTGCTCCCGACGCGCTGCGCGATGCGGATACCGTTGCGGGCCGGATCGACCACACGTTACTGAAAGCCGAGGCGACGGCTGAGGCTGTGATCGCACTGTGCCTAGAAGCCCGTGAACACGGGTTCGCATCGGTATGCGTCAACAGTAGGTGGGTACCTCTGGCGTCCGCGCAGCTGGCTGGCTCGTCGGTCATGGTGTGCACCGTCGTCGGCTTCCCGCTGGGCGCCACAACGCGGCGCGCGAAGGCCGAGGAGGCGCGCGTAGCGATATCTGAGGGCGCAGCTGAAGTCGACATGGTTATCGACATCGGTGGCATGCTGTCGAACAAGCTGATCGAAGTATACGAGGACATCGCTGGCGTCGTTGAAGCGGCCAAGCCTGCGCCGGTCAAGGTGATCCTGGAGACCCACCTGCTCACGCCGCTACAAATTGCCGTGGCGTGCATATTGGCGTCGCGCGCGGGCGCGGCATATGTGAAGACCTCAACGGGCTTCGGCGGTGGCGGCGCCACCGTTTCAGACATTGCGCTGTTGCGCGCGGTTGTCGGGAAAGATTTAGGCGTCAAGGCTTCTGGGGGTGTGCGGACTGTCCAGGACGCGAATGCGCTGTTGAAAGCTGGAGCGGACCGCATCGGGGCTTCCGCCTCGGTGGCGATCGTTACGGGAGCAGCGGCCGGTACAGGCGCGTACTAGCGCGTCGCGGATGTGAAGCACCAACGTGCGGCACGCGACTAACGCCCGGCTGTCCAGACCTACAGCCCGTTAGATCTCAGCGAGCGGCGACCAGTCGTCGACATCAAAGGCCTCGCCGTCGGTCGCCAGCACGGCGGCCCCGCGTCCGGGGTAGTGCGCGGGGAAAACCATCGCGCCGGCGCGCACCGCCTCGGCGAACACCCGGCACCGGGTGGCGCTGGCGGCGGCCGGGTCGACGTCGAAGGCGCAGGCATCGGCGGGCCTGCGGATCTGGATCGGACAATGCGTGAGGTCGCCGACGAACACCGCGGGGCGGCCGGCGTCGAGCCACAGCACCGACGACCCCGGGGTGTGACCGGCGGCCGGGCGCAGCCGCAGGGACGCGCTGAGCTCGAGGTCGTCGGACCACAGCTGGATCTGATCGGTCACCGGGATCACGCTGTCGGCCAACACCGTTCGCATGCCGTCGTTCTCGCCCGCTCCTCCGGGACCGAAGAAACGGTAGTCGGGCTCGGGCATCACATAGCGGGCGTTGGGGAACGTGGGCACCCACCGACCGTCGACCAGCTGGGTGTTCCAGCCGACATGGTCGGTGTGCAGGTGGGTGTTGACCACGACGTCGACGTCGGCCGGGTCGAAGCCGGCGGCGGTGAACGCGGACAGGAAATCGGTCGAGAGATGGTGCAGCGGCGGCATCTGCGGCCGCTCGCGGTCATTGCCGATGCCGGTGTCGACCACCACCACCAAGCCGTCGACCTCGATCACCCACGACTGCATGGCAATCCGCCACTGTTCGGCCTGGCGGTCCCAGAAGTGCGGCTCCAACAGGTCGGCGTTGCCGGGCCAGGCGCCTGCCGGGGTGTCGGCGAACACCGAGGTCCGCATCTGGATCTGCGTTTCGACGACGCGTGTGACGGTGGCCCCGCCCAACGCCATCCGGTGGGTCACGACTCGTCGAGCCCGCTCGCCTCCAAGGTGGCCAGGTAGCGCAGCGCCAGCAGGTAGCCCTGGAGGCCGAGCCCGACGATCACGCCGGTGGCCACGCCGCTCAGGTACGAGTGATGCCGAAACTCTTCTCGGGCATGCACATTCGAGATGTGCACCTCGATCAGCGGCGCTGTGAGCTCGGCGCAGGCATCGCGCAGCGCGATCGAGGTGTGGGTCAGCGCACCGGCGTTGATGATCACCGGATCACCGGCGTCGGCGGCGGCATGCAGCCAATCCAGCAGCTGGCCTTCACTGTTGGACTGCCGCACCACCGCCGTCAGCCCCAGTTCGGCGGCCTGCGTCTCGATCAGCGTGACGAGGTCGTCATACGTTGTGCTGCCATATATTTCGGGTTCGCGCCGGCCCAGCCGGTCGAGATTGGGGCCGTTGAGCACCAACACTGTGGTCACTTCGCCACCTCCGCGTAGGCCGCCGCCAGCAGCGCCGGGTCCGGTCCTTCCAGCCGCCCCGGCTTGGCCAGCCCGTCGAGCACGACGAACCGCAACACCCCGGAGCGGGTCTTCTTGTCGCCGGCCATGCTTTCGACGAGATCGGGCAGGGCGTCGGCGTCGTAGCTGACCGGCAGCCCCAGCGACGACAGGACATTGCGGTGCCGGCGCGCGGTGTCGTCGTCGAGCCGCCCGGCCAGCCTGCCGAGCTCCGCGGCGAACACCAGGCCCACCGACACCGCCGCACCGTGGCGCCATTGGTAGCGTTCGCGGCGTTCGATCGCGTGGGCCAATGTGTGGCCGTAGTTGAGGATTTCACGCAGCGCCGATTCCTTCTCGTCGGCGGCCACCACCTCGGCCTTGACCGCGATCGCCCGGCGGATGAGCTCGGGCAGCACCGTACCGGCAGGGTCCACCGCGGCCTGCGGGTCGGCCTCGATGAGGTCGAGGATCTTCGGGTCGGCGATGAAGCCGGCCTTGACGATCTCGGCCATCCCGGCGACGAGTTCGTTGCGCGGCAACGTTTCCAGCATCGCGAGATCGACCAGCACTCCGGCCGGCTGATGGAACGCGCCGACCAGGTTCTTGCCCGCCTCGGTGTTGATCCCGGTCTTGCCGCCGACGGCGGCGTCGACCATCGCCAGCAGCGTGGTCGGGATGTGCACGATGTCGACCCCGCGCAACCAGGTCGCGGCGGCGAAGCCCGCCACGTCGGTGGCTGCGCCGCCGCCGAGGCTGACCAGGGCGTCCTTACGGCCGATTCCGATGCGGCCCAGCACTTCCCAGATGAACCCGACGACCGGCAGGTCCTTGCCCGCCTCGGCGTCGGGGAGTTCGATGCGGTGCGCGTCGACACCGAGCTCCGACAGGTGCGTCCGGATCGCCTCGGCGGTCTGGGTCAGCACCGGCTGGTGCAGAATCGCCACCTTGTGCCTGCCGCCGAGGAGCTCACCGAGCTCACCGAGCAGGCCGGTGCCCACGATCACCGGGTAGGGCGGGTCGACGGCGACCTCGATGGTCACCGGCTCACGGGTATCGGTCATTTGCGGACTCCGGCGCGGCGGGCGGCCAGGGCCGCCGGGGTGGCGGGCGTGACCGGGGTGGATTCGGACGGTTCGGCGGGTGCTGTTGGATCGGCGCTTTTTTCGGCCGCCGACGAGCGCCGCCACGGCGGCCTGCGCCTGCGCGCGGGCTGCGGATTCTCCAGTCGCGAAATGATGTGGCGCACAACGGCGCCGGGGTTGCGACGATTGGTGTTGATCCGGATCGTGGCGACCCGGCGGTACAGCGGCACCCGCTCGTTCATCAGCGTGCGGTACTTCTCGGCGTGATCGGGTCCGGCCAGCAGCGGACGCACCGTGCTACCGCTGGTCCGCCGGACCCCTTCGGCCGCACTGATTTCCAGGAAGATCACCGTGTGCCCGGACAAGGCGTCGCGAACCCCGGGTGTGGTCACCGCGCCGCCGCCCAGCGACAGCACACCATCGTGGCTGACCAGCGCGTCGCGGATGACCTCTTCTTCGATGCGGCGGAATTCCTTTTCGCCGTCGGTGGCGAAAATGTCGGCGACGGTGCGCCCGGTCTTCTCCTCGATGGCGGCGTCGGTGTCGAGCAGCGCCACCCCCATCGCCTTGGCCAACCGCCGCCCGATGGTCGACTTCCCCGAGCCGGGCAACCCGATCAGCACGGCCTTCGGCGCCACCTCGCTACCCCGACGCCCGAACCGGCGAGTCGGACGGCATCCGCTCGGCCACCGCCTGCAGGTAGCTCTCGATGTTGCGGCGGGTCTCGGTCAGCGAGTCACCGCCGAACTTGTCCAGCACGGCGCGGGCCAGCACCAGCGCGACCATCGTTTCGACGACGACGCCCGCGGCGGGCACCGCGCACACGTCGGACCGCTGGTGGATTGCGACGGCCTCGTCGCCGGTGGCCATGTCGACGGTGGCCAGGGCGCGCGGCACGGTG
Source organism: Actinomycetes bacterium (assembly GCA_023416315.1). Lineage (GTDB taxonomy): Bacteria > Actinomycetota > Actinomycetes > Mycobacteriales > Mycobacteriaceae > Mycobacterium. The sequence goes on along the minus strand of JAEZIA010000008.1, from coordinate 7,695 downwards.
GAGATCGGCTTCATCGCCGCACGCACGCGCAGCGGCAGGCCGTTGGTCATGCCGCCCTCCAGACCGCCGGCCCGGTTGGTGGAGCGGACCACGCCGTCGGGGCCGGGATACATCTCGTCGTGCGCCTGGCTGCCGCGCCGGCGGGCGGTTTCGAAGCCGTCGCCGATCTCGACGCCCTTGATGGCCTGGATGCCCATCACGGCGCCGGCCAGTTGGCTGTCCAGCCGGTTGTCCCCGCTGGTGAACGAGCCGAGCCCGATCGGAAGGCCGTGCACGACGACCTCGACGATGCCGCCGAGAGTGTCGCCGTCGCGCTTGGCGGCCTCGATCTGTTCGATCATGTCGGCCTCGGCGGCCTTATCGGACGCCCGCACCGGGCTCTCGTCGATGCGGGCCAGGTCGCCCGCGGCCGGCGGGACGCCGTCGTAGGGCTTCGACGCCCCGATCGAGATCACATGGGAGAGCACCTCGACGCCGAGCGCCTGGCGCAGGAAGGACCGGGCGATGGTGCCTGCCGCGACGCGCGCGGCGGTCTCCCGGGCGCTGGCCCGCTCCAGAACCGGGCGGGCGTCGTCGAAGCCGTACTTGAGCATGCCGGCGAAGTCGGCGTGACCGGGCCGGGGCCGGGTCAGCGGCGCGTTGCGCGCCACATCCAGGTCCTCGGCGGCGACCGGGTCGGACGCCATCACGGTTTCCCACTTCGGCCACTCGGTGTTGCCGATCTCGATCGCGATCGGGCCGCCAAGTGTCTCGCCGTGGCGCACCCCGGCCAGCACGGTGACCTGGTCCTGCTCGAACTTCATCCGGGCGCCGCGGCCGTAGCCCAGGCGCCGCCGGGCCAACTGCTCGGCGATGTCCGCAGAGGTCACCTGCACACCGGCGACCATCCCCTCGACCACGGCTACCAGCGCGCGGCCGTGAGATTCACCGGCGGTCGTCCATCGCAACACGCGTCCCATCTTCCCATGGCGGTCACGGCAGACCCAACCTGCTATGCACGGGCACACGTGTTCGGTCCTGGCCCGACGGGTAACCGGCACCGATGACAACTGCACGACTGCACGCCGACCGCGGCGACCTCGACCAGGCCCGCCGCACTGTGGACGCGGTGTCGGGCGCCTTCTCCTCGACCGTGGTCGGCCAGGACAACCTGCGGGAATCGTTGCTGATCGGGCTGGCTGCCGGTGGGCACGTGCTGATCGAGAGCGTGCCCGGGCTGGCCAAGACCACCGCCGCGCGGGTGATCGCCGAAACGATCCACGGCGGCTTCCAGCGCATCCAATGCACCCCGGACCTGCTGCCCAGCGACATCATCGGCACCCAGGTGTACGAGACCGCCACCAACACGTTCGTCACCCAACTGGGCCCGGTGCACACCAACATCGTGCTGCTCGACGAGATCAACCGCTCCAGCGCCAAGACCCAGAGCGCGATGCTCGAGGCGATGGAGGAACGCCAAACCACCATCGCGGGCACCGTCTACCCGATCCCCGAGCCGTTCCTGGTGGTGGCCACCCAGAACCCGGTGGATCAGGAGGGCACCTACCCGCTGTCGGAGGCGCAGACCGACCGCTTCATGCTCAAGGACGTCGTGGACTACCCGTCGGTGACCGAAGAGGTCGAGATGATCCACCGGATGGACGCGGGGCTGTTCGACAAGGACCGTCGCCGCGGCCCGGTCGTCGGCCTCGATGACATCCGCACCCTGCAGCACGTGGTGCGCGGAGTGACGATGGACGCGGCGTTGATGCGCTACGCCAGCGAGCTGGTCGCGGTCAGCCGCAACCCCCAGGTGTATCTCGAGCCCAAGCTCGCCCGCCTCGTGGAGTACGGCGCCAGCCCGCGCGCGACGATCGCATTCTGCCGGGCCGCCCGCGCGCTTGCCGTGCTGTCCGGGCGGGGCCATGTGATTCCCGACGACATCGCCAAGCTCGCCCATCGGATCCTGCGGCACCGGCTGATCCTGGGCTTCGAGGCCACCGCGTCCGGGGTCACCGCCGACACCGTGATCGACGCGATCCTGCACGCGGTCCGCGTGCCCTGACGGCCATGAGCCAGCTCCTCAACCGTGCCAAACGGTTCTTCGGCAGTGACACCCGCGGGCTTCTCGAAGGCGGGCGGTACGCGCTGCTGCACACCCGCAGCATGGAATTCGACGATCTGCGGCCCTACGTTCCCGGCGACGACGTCCGCGACATCGACTGGAAGGCCACCGCCCGCTCGGGCACGGTGCTGATCAAACGGTTCGTGTCCGAGAAGCACCACAAGATCCTGTTGGTGGCCGACGCCGGCCGGAACATGACCGCGCTGGCGGCCGGCGGAGAGATCAAACGCGATGTGGCGGTGGCGATCCTGGGTGCGTTCGGGTTGATCACGCTGGGCCGCTCCGACGAGATCGGGATGGTGTTCGGCGACGCGCGGGGCTGTGTGAGCATCCGGGCCGGCCGCGGCGAAACGCATATCGAAGGCATGCTCGACCATTTCTACCGGCACACCGCGACCGGTCCCGGACCGAGCAATATCGAGGCCCAATTGCACTACGTGGCAAAGCATTATCGTCGACGGATGCTGGTGGTCGTGGTGTCCGACGAGCCCGACGTGACCGACGCGCTCGACGAGGTGACGGGCCGGCTGGCGGCCCGTCACGACATGTTGTGGGTGATGGTGTCCGATATGCCCGCGGTCAGCGGTGACAGCGACGGCTACGACGTCGCGACCGGCGCCGTGGTGCCCAACCGGACCCGGCTTGGCCGACGGGTCGAGGTCGCCTACCGCCGCGCCGAGCAGCGGCGGCGGGCGCGGCTCGAGGCGTTCCTGACCGCCCATGCGATCCCGTTCACCACGATCGGACGCAGCGACGAGATCCGGCGGCGGCTCACGGCGATGGCGGAGGTGTTCGCCCGTGCCGGGTGACCTGCTGCGCTTCATCGGCGGTCCGACACCCTACTCATCGTGGTGGCTGTGGCTTGCTGTGCTGCTTCTGGTCGTCGTGATCGCTTGGTACAGCTCGGTTTTCGTGGCCACGCTGCCGACCGAACGGCTGCGTGAACTGCCTGCGCTTGGCGACGTGCACGCGCGACTGCTGCGGCGCCGGTTCGCCGGCAGCATCCGCCGCATCACCGAACGGCGACGCCGCGGCGAGCTCTCCGACGCGCAGGCCTACGACCAGATGAGTCACACCGTGCGCAGCTTCCTGCACCAGATGACCGGGCTGCGGGCGCAGTATCTCCACGTCGACGAGATCGCCGCCGGTCCGCTCGCCCCGGCCGCCGCACTGATCGCGGCGTTGTGCGACGCCCGGTTCGACACCGGCGCCGACGCCGACCCCGACCGACTGGGCGCGCAGGCCGAGGAGTTGATCCGCTCGTGGATCTGAGGTGGTGGCCGATCGCACTGGCCGGCGTGGTGTGCCTAGCCGTCTGCGCGGTGCTCGCGGTGGTGCTGTCGGGTGCGCAGGCGCAGCGGCGGTTGCGGCCGCTGGCCCACGTCGACCGGCTGACCGCCCTGCCCGAATACGCCCGGATCCGGCGGCGGGAAGCCGTGTTGGCGGCGACGACGATCGCGCTGCTGGTCGCCGTGTTCCTGACCGCAGCGCTGACCGCCGCGCGGCCGTCGGGATCGGGACGCGAATTCGACGCACTGCACCCCGAGGACGTGATGCTGTGCGTCGGCGCCCCGGTCACCGACGGAACCACGGCTCAGTTTCTGAACCATTTCGCCCACGAGGCAACCACATTCGACACTCAACGGATCGGGCTGACCTCGCCGACGGTACGGGTGCTGCCGCTGACGCGCGACTACCAGTACGCCGCCCAGCGCCTCGGCGACTACGGGGCACCGACGCCCGAACAGGCCGCCGAGTTCGCCAAGACCGTGGCCTACACCGACTACGCCCCCACCCTGCGGGACACCGTCGCCCTGTGCATGACCGGGTTCGGGACCGAACCGACCACCCACCGTCGTTCGCTGATCTATCTGGGGCCCACCACGTTCGGGCGCGGCGACGCGTTGTTCAGTGAGCAGCAGGTCGCCGAGATGGCCGAAAAGGCCGGCATCCAGGTCAACGCGATCGCGGGGGTGGACGTCAGTGACGCCGCGCGGCGCGGGGAGGCCGAACTCAGCGCGCTCACCGAGCGGACCGGGGGTCGGTTCCTGCGCTATCACGCCGCAGGCCCCGGCGGCTCGGATCCGACGTTGACCGACAGCCTCGACGCGATCCGCGCCAATCCCGCGCCGGTGGTGCTACCCGGCGGCGCGCGGATCAGCGGGCAGCTGCCGGACCAGCCGGGCCCGCTGCTGATCACCGGGCTGGTGGGCGCCGTGCTGTTGGGTGTGCTGCTGGTGGTGGTGCGCCGATGAGCCTGCATCCGGTACTGCCGATGGCGCTGCTGCTGGTGTTGGCCGCCGTGATCGTCGGTGCCCGCGCGGTGACGCTGTCGGCGCTGCTGGCCAACGACGGTCACCGTCGCCCGGCGCTGTGGCGCTGGGCGGCAACCACATCGGCGTTGCTGCTGCTGGTGATCGCGGCCGCCCGGCCCGGTATCGACTCCTCCGCTCGGGCGCAACCCGACCGTGACGCGACGGCGGTGAGCCAGGGCGCGGACGTCAACGTGTTCTTCGTCGTGGACCGCTCGGTGGACTCCCGGGTCACCGACTACGGCGGGGCGACCCGGATGTCCGGGATTCGCGACGACATGGCGGCGATCGTCGACACCTACCCCAAGGCGCGGTTCGCGGTGATCGGGTTCGCGTCGGCACCGGAAATCGACTGGCCGCTCTCCGAGGACATCTGGAGCCTGAAGGCGGTGATCGCGGGGCTCTCCCCCTACGTCACCGTGCCACCTGACGCCGCCGCCCAGGTGAATTCGGGCGCTGCGGCGAATCTGCTGCGCTACCAACTCATTCAGGCCGATCAGCAGTACCCCGGCGCGCGGAACCTGGTGTTCTATCTCGGCGCGGGTGCCGGTGGTTCGACGGCGCCGCAGAGCAGCTTCTCGGTCGACGACCGGGTGTCCGGCGGTGCGGTGTACGGCTACGGCACCGCGGCGGGCGGACCGATCCCCGGGTCCTACGTCGACGGCGCGGTGACGTATCTGGCCGACAGCCGATCCGGCGCGCCTGCGGTGTCCGCCATCGACGAGACGCGGTTACGCGACATCGCCGACGAACTCGGTGTGCAGTACGTGCACCGTGATCCGGGCCAGCCGGTGACCCGCACGTTGCCGCAGCTGCAGCCCGAAAGCGGTACGGAGGCCGCGGCGTTGTCGGGCACCCCGGTGCCGGATCGGGTCGAGCTGTACTGGTTGTTCGCGCTGCTGGCCGCGATCGGACTGCTGCCCGAGATCTATCTGGCGGTGCGGGACTTCCACCGCAGTCGGATGACGCGGCGGGAGGCACGGTGACGGCGGCGAGGCTGCGGTTGCGCCGCGGGCTACTGATCTGGTCGGCACCGGTGGTGCTGCTGGCGGTGGCGGCGGCGATCAAGATGATCACCGTTGTGCTGGTTGGCAATTCGGCGGTGTCACACTTCAGTCGTGGTGACGGCGCCGCCCTGCACTCCGCCGCATCGACGCTGGGCGTGCTCAATGTGATCGAGCCGGCGAGGGCGCCGTTCGCCCGGGGCGCCGCCGCGGTGCTGGACGGCCGCCTCGACGACGCCGACGCCGACTTCACCCGCGCACTGTCGCACGGACAGTCATGCCCGGTGCGGATCAATCTTGAGCTCGTCCGGGAGACGCAAGGCGATGTGGCGGCCGCGGCGGGCCGCAGCGCCGCAGCCGAGGAGCGCTACCGCAGTGCCCTGGGCGTTGTCGAGGGGGCGCCCGCAGGCTGTTTCGCAGACAATGACGACCCGGAGCCGGACCGACGCACTGTGCGTGCCGCAGCCGAGGGCAGGTTGAAGGCGAAAATCGCGTGGCTGCAGGGGGTTCCGCCACCACCGGAACCGAATCCTGCGCCGCCACCACCACCGCCGCCCCCGCCACCGGCCGGCGCCGCGCCCGCCGAATCCGATTCCCCGGCACCGGCGTTGGGCCCGTCGGGTCAGGGGCTGTCCGATGTCGCCCCCGACCGGCTGCCCAGTCCGGGAGCGCCGCCGTCGCCGCCACATGAGCTGGGCGGCGGCGATCCGCTGGACCGGCTGCGCCAACTACTCACCGACGCTGCGTCGTCGGGGAGCGACGCAGGGTGAATATCGTGAGCAACAGCGCGCGGCAACGGCCGGTATACGACCACCGCCCCGGCGACGGACCGACGTTGGTGTTCCTGCACTACTGGGGCGGCTCCGCCCGCACCTGGGATCCCGTCGTCGACTGCCTGCCCGGCCGGGACGTGGTGACCGTGGACTTTCGCGGGTGGGGTCGCTCGCGCGATCTGGCCGGCCCGTACACCCTCGAACAATTCGCCGACGACGTGCTCGGCATCGTCCGAGCCGCCGACGTCGAGGACTACGTTCTCCTCGGCCATTCCATGGGTGGAAAAGTGGCTCAGCTGGCGGCTGCTCGCCACCCGGTGGGCCTGCGCGGCATCGTCCTGGTGGCGCCTGGCCCGGCGAAACCTCCAGCCACAGTGACGCCGCAGTATCAGGACCAGCTCGCGCACGCGTACGACTCCGAGGAGTCCATCGCGGCGGCGCGAGACACCGTCCTGACCGCGACACCACTGTCCGAGGCGTCGAAAGCAAGAGTCCTGGCCGATTCGTCGTCGAGTGCCGACGGTGCACGCCGAGAGTGGCCACTGCACGGCATAGTTCAGGACATCACCGAGCAGACGCGTGCGATCTCGGTTCCGGCTTTGGTGATCGGCGGGCGCAACGACCGGGTCGAACCCGTCGAGGTGCTCCGCGACAACCTCATGCCCTACCTGTCCGACGCCACACTCGCCGTCATCCCCAATACCGGCCACCTCAGCCCGCTGGAAGCTCCGGTCGAACTCGCCGACGCCGTCGCGAGATTCGGTCCGCTCGCCCACCGCGGTTGACTCAACCTCACAGCACCACCAGCGCCGCCGCGGCCAGGCTCGCCACGCACATCGACGGGCCGTGCGGCACCGTCGCCGTCCGGTCGCGTACCGCCACCGCAACGGCCAGCAGCGCGGTCAGCACCGGTGCGCCCAGTGCGGCCAGCAACCACGCGTCGAGCCCGCACGCCCCCGTCAGCCCGCCGACACCGAGCGCCAGCTTGACGTCGCCTGCGCCGAGTCCGCCCGGAACCACAAGGTGCACGGCCAGATACACCGCGGCCAGGCTCAGCGCGCCGACCAGTGCTGGCCACCCGCGGCCGCCGACGGCAGCACCACCGAGGACCACAGCGGCACCGGGCAGCGTCAGCGCGTTGGGCAACCGTCGGTGGCGGATGTCGAACACCGTCAGCGCCAGCGCCCACAGCACCACGATCCCGAACACGGTCGTCCGCATGCCCGGACGTTAACCCAGTGCGGCCGCCATCTGCTCTCGCGGAGCGGGCCGGCCTGTGAATTGTTCGACCTGACTGAACGCCTGGTGCAGCAGCATCTGCACTCCGCTGATCACCTCGCCGCCGGCGTCAAGCACGGCAGCGGCCAGCGGGGTGGGCCACGGATCGTAGATCGCGTCGAGCAACACGGGCACGCTCGCGAACACTTCGGCGTAGGCGGCCGCCGCGTCGGCGGGGATCGTGCTCACCAACACATCGGCGGTGCCCACCACCGCCGGGAGCC
>JAEZIA010000476.1 GCA_023416315.1 Actinomycetes bacterium | reverse complement strand
GGCTTCAGCGGCGGCCGCGACCGCCGCGCGCTCCGGGCGGCGGAAGCCGACGAGCGCGCCGGCCATCTGCACCAGCCAGGCGACGGCTCCACCGCCGAGCACCAGCAGCCCGATCGTCCAGGGCGCCAGGTGCGCCGCCGAAGCCCCGATACCGGCGGCGCAGGCCACCACGAACACGTACGCCCCGGGCGGGCCGACGGCCAGCGCGTTGCACAGCCATACCGCCGAGACGGCGACGAGCGACACCGTCACCACACCGACCCAGGGCACCTGGGCCGACCAGTCGCCCACGGCGACGGCCGCGGCAAGCGACACCGCCACGGTGGCCAGCTGAAGGCCGCGGTTGGCGTAGGGCCGGTCGCCGCCGAAGCGGCTGGTGAAGGCGCCCAGGCTGGCAATCAGCCCGGAGCCGATCGCGCCTGCGGCCCACCCCGCGGTCACCGGGATCGCGGTGCTGACCGCCGCGCGCAGGCCGATGGGCCACCGCGACGGGGTGCTCAACTAGCTCACCAGTCGGTCTGACCGGGACAGTCGCCGGCGCATCCGGGCGGTTCGACCTGCACCGTCGCGTGATCGAGGCCGCGGGCGGAGAGCACCGCCCTGGCGTCGTCGAGCACCCGGGCCGAATTCCCGCTGCTGGTCAGGTGCGCGGTCACCATGTCCTTGCCCGGCACCAGCGTCCACACGTGCAGGTCGTGCACCTCGGTGACACCGTCGACGGCGGCCAACGCCGCGCGCAGTTCGTCGACATCGATGTGCGCGGGCGAGGATTCGCTCAGAATCCGCAGCGCGGCGCGGGCCAGTCCGATCGCCCGCGGCAGCACCCAGAGCGCGACGAACACCGCGACCACCACATCGGCGTAGGGCCAGCGTGTCGTGACGGTCACGATGCCGGCGATCAGCACGCCGATGCTGCCGACGGTGTCGGCCACCACCTCCATGTAGGCGCCCTTGACGGCCAGGCTCTCCTGGGACTGCGAGCGCAGCAGCAGCACGACCGCGAAGTTGGCGACCAATCCGGCGATCGCCACCACGATCATCGGCACACCGGGGATCTCGGGTGCGTCGCCGAGCCGTTCGAACGCCTCGTAGAGGATGAACGCCGCGACGCCGAGCAGCAGTACAGCGTTCGCCACCGCGGTGAACACCTCGGCGCGATGCCAGCCGTAGGTGCGGGCCGCCGACGCCGGACCGTGCCGGGCCAGCAGCACCGCGGTCAGACCCATGAACATTGCGACCAGGTCGGTCAGCATGTGGCCGGCGTCGGCGAGCAGGGCGATCGAGTTGATCATCAGTGCGGTCGTCAGCTCGATCACGAAGAACACGGTGAGGATGCCCGCGGCCATGAGCATCCGGCTCACCCGCGTGTCACCACCGTGGCTGTGGTCGTGTCCGGCACCCATGCCAGCAATATATGCATAACAACGCATATGTCGCAAGGGGTGAACATCACGTTGAAGGGGTGCGAGCGACGGGAAACCTCCGCAGACAGGGTGTGATTTCTGGCACGCTGGCAGCCACCAGCGGTGAGGATCTAGGGGGATCAGATGACGACGCCGTCCGGTTTCGGGCGGATCAGGACGGCGATCCAACGAGCTGTCCAAACCCGTCAGCGGCAAGCGAGTCGGGACAAGCTGGCCAGGCTCCTGTTGGAGAACTCGCTTGACCTGATCGTCTCGGTCGACGCCGAGGGTCGTCTGCTGATCGTCAACCCCGCCGCAAAGGCAATGCTGGGCTACGACCCTGAGGAGCTGGTCGGCAAGAGCTTCACCGAGGTGCTGCACCCCGACGACCTGGAGAAGATCGCCGAGAACTTCGCCGCGGTGGTCAGCGGCGATCGGGTCGGCGACGTGGAATGCCGGTGCATCCACCGCTCCGGCGACATCCGGCACACGCTCTGGTCGCTGGTCGCCGAAGAGGGCGGGGTCATCACCACCGTCGGCCACGATGTGACCGAGCGCAAACGCGCCGAGGACGAGTTGCGCCAGGAACGCGACTACCTGGACGCGGTGATCAACAGTCTGCCGGGCATCTTCTTCCACTACGGCAGCGACATGCGCATCCTGCGGTGGAATCGGACGACCTCACCGATAACCGGATACTCCGATGACGACATCGGTCAGATGCATCCCTTCGAGTTCATTGCGGTCGACGATCGGGAGATCGCCGCCGGCGCGGTGGCCGAAGTGCTCGAAACCGGCGCTGTCTCAGGCGAATTGCGCTACCGATACAAGGACGGCTCCGAGGCGCCGCACCTGTTCAACGCGGTGCGCTTCGACCACGACGGCCGCCCCGGCATCGTCGGGCTGGCCATCGACATCAGCGAGCGCAAACGCATGGAAGAGGAATTGCGCAAGGAGACAGCGCTTTTCGAGGCCATGGTGGAGAACGCGCCCGAAGGTGTGCTGGTCGTCGACCTGCAGAACCGGACCATCATGCACAACCAGCGGCTCAAGGAACTCTGGGATATTCCGCCCGAGATCGCCGACGACCCGGACGCTGTGCGGCTGACCGGCTTTGCCGCCGGCCGCACGACGGATCCGAAAGCCTTCATCGCCAAGGTACGGTGGCTGGTCGAACACCCCGAGGAAACCGCCGTTGACGAGATCGAACTCGTCAACGGCGTTATCCTGCAACGGCATTCAGGCCCGGTAGTCGGCCGCGACGGCCGCCACTACGGCCGGATCTGGGGCTTCCGCGACATCACCCGGTATCGCGACGCCCAGCGTCGCCTGCGCCACCTGGCCACCCACGACGCGTTGACGGGGTTGGCCAACCGCAGCCTGATCGAGCAGCGGATCGAGCAGGCGATCGCCCGGGCGGGTGGCGTGGGGCAGACCTTCGCGGTCCTGTACGTGGATCTTGACCGGTTCAAACTCGTCAACGACGGCTACGGCCACGCCTTCGGCGACGCCGTGCTCAAGGCGGTCGGTGATCGGCTGGTGACATTGGCCGGCAGCGAGGCGATGGTGGGCCGCCACGGCGGCGACGAGTTTCTGATCCTGATGTCCGACGGCGCAGGCCGGGCCGAAGCAGGTGCGCTGGCTCAGCGGATCGTCGACGACCTCGGGGAGCCGGTGTTCCCCGAGGGGCGGGCGGTCCATATGTCCGGCAGCATCGGCGTCAGTGTGTTCCCGACCGACGGGACGACGTGCCAGGCGTTGATCGCGCACGCCGACGCGGCGATGTACCGGGCCAAGGGCGACGGTCGTGGCAAGCCCACCTTCGGTGCCGAGCGCGAGTTCGACCGTCTCGACTGAGAATTCACTCGCCGAATCCTGCAAACTCGCTCCCAGCCGGTCGCCCGGCTCGCTAAGTTGATCACAGCCAACCGGGGGACGGACTGAGCCGGGGGGCAACGACGGAGGGGATCGCTGCCCCCCGTCTCGGTGCCCGAAATCAGGCCCAGGCAGACCAGAACCGGGTCAGCTGGGAGCCGATCGAGGCCAGACCGCCGGAAACCCCGGAGAGGTCGAAGAACCAGAACACCAGCCCGAAGAACCAGTGGTTCAATGCCGGGGCAAGCAGCAGAACCAGCAGGAACAAGAAGCCGAACTGCTTGGCGGGAGCGACCGCGCGTTGTGTTTCGGGACTCAGATGCGGTTCCAGCGCCCCGTAGCCGTCCAGGCCCGGGATCGGCAGCAGGTTCAGCAGCAACGCGGTGATCTGCAGGAAACCCAGGAATGCGACCGCCGACCAGAACACCGGATGGCCCGGGTCGTAGAACAGCCGGGTCGCCGCGAGCAGGGCGACGGCCAACACCAGGTTGGCTGCCGGGCCGGCCAGGCTGACCAGCGTGCGCCGGCGCGGGGGCATGAACCCGGTGTTGACGTAGACCGCGCCACCGGGCAGTCCGATCCCGCCGAGGGCGATGAACAGCAGCGGCAACCCCAGCGACAGCAGCGGGCTGGAGTACTTCAACGGGTTCAGGGTCAGATAGCCCCGCACCGCGACATCGTGGTCGCCGAAGCGCCAGGCCGTGAAGGCATGGCCGAATTCGTGCAGGCACAGCGACACCAGCCAGCCGGCGATCACGAAGACGAACACCCCGACGTAAGCCAGGGGCCGCACATTGTCGGCGGCCAGCCAGGCCAGCACGCCGCCGGCGACGGTGACCGCCACGATCACCAGGAAGACGGGGCTGGGCCGCACCGACTGCCGCAGCGGGCGAACACTCACCTCACGAAACTACCGGACGAAGCGTTCACCAGCTGAGATCGTTGCAGCATGCGCCCGCCCGCCCTTCCCGCGCCCAAACCGTTCTCGGCCCTGTTCGGCGGCCTGTATGCGACGGCATACGGAGTGGGCGGCCAGCCGCTGGTCCATCAGGCCGTCAAGCGGTTGGGGCCGGTGGTGGCGCTGCCGGTGCTGGGTTTCGGCCCGGTCGTCGCGGTCGCCGATGCCGCGCTGGCCAAAGAGGTGTTCACCGCCAAGCCGGACGTGCTGCTCGGTGGTGAGGGAGTCGGGCCCGCCGCCGCGATCTACGGGTCGGCATCGATGTTCGTCCAGGAAGAGCCCGAACACCTGCGCCGGCGCCGGTTGCTCACCCCGGCGCTGCACGGAATGGCGCTCGACGGCTACGTGCCCGTCATCGAGGCAGCCGCCCGCGCCGCGATGGCGACCTGGCCGGTCGGCACGCCGATGCGGATGCTCGATGCCGCACGCGAGCTCACGCTCGACGTCATCATTCAGGTCATGTTCGGCGTGGACGACCCGGCCGAGATCAGACGGCTCGGTGAGCCGTTCGAGGAATTGCTCGCGCTGGCGATCTCCCCGGAAACCCCGCTGCGCTACGCCCTGCGCAAGGTTGGGGCGCTGCGGACCTGGGGACGCCTCGGTGCGATCAACCGGCGGATTGACCAGACCGTGTCCAGTCTGATCGCCGAACGTCGAGCCGAACCCGGCGGTGGCATCCTGTCGATGTTGGTCGACGCGCGAGCCGAAGACGGCGAGGGTCTGTCCGACAAGGAGATTCGTGCGGATCTGGTCACCCTGGTACTGGCCGGGCACGAGACGACGGCGACCACCCTGGCCTGGCTGATCGACCTGCTGGTGCACCATCCGCAGACCATGGAGCTGGTCCGCGCCGAGGCGCACTCCGGCGCGTCGGCCTTCACCGAGGCGGTGATCAACGAGACGCTGCGCTTGCGTCCACCCGCCCCCATCACCGGACGCATGACAGCTGACTACTACCAACTCGGCGACTACACGCTGGAGCCGGGCACGCGGATCGTGCTGCTGCTCGATGTCATCAACCGCGACCCCGACAGTTATCCCGACCCGGACGAGTTCCGCCCGGAACGCTTCGTCGGCGCCCGACCGCACCCCTACGCCTGGATCCCGTTCGGTGGCGGGGTCAAGCGCTGTATCGGCGCGAGCTTCTCGATGTGCGAGCTGGTCACCGTGTTGCACACCGTGCTGCGTGCAGGCCGGTTGGAGCCGGTCAGTCCCCATCTGGAAACCCCCCGATCAGGGGCAACGCCGGTGCTCGTGCCCCGCAACGGCACCCGGGTGTACTTCTCTCACGAGACCCGCAGCCAGCCGGTGGTGTGCCGGTAGAACGCCGAGCGTTTCACCTCGCGCGGCATCGGTTCGCCGTCGCGGACCACCCGGGCGCCGCTGGTGCCCAACTGCGCGGCACGCCCGGTCAGCCATCGCCGCGGCCGCAGCCGGCCGCTCAGCGCCGCCGCCCGCAGGCCAGGCATGGTGGCGATCGGCTCGATCCGCACGCCGGTCACCGCCCCGTCGAACAGCACGTCGTCGTCCACGACGGCTTCCCCGCGAAGCGCCCGTTCCTCGCCGGGCGGAAGCCACAACGCGGCGTCGACCAACGCCGTTCCGGTTTCGTCCCGGATCAGCGGAATGCGCTGCGCCGCACCCGTCAACGCCCGCCGGACACCGCCCCACCGGGACGGATGCGCCACCTCGACGTCGAGCCGATCGGTCCGCATCAGCCGGGTCAGCACCGCCGCCAGGTCGGCCGCCGACCCCAGCACCACCACCCGTGCGGCCTGCGCGACGGCGGCGTCGATCGCGGTCGAATCGCCCCCGTCATGGCAGGGGAACGAGGCCAGCGCGCGGGGCAGCCGGCGGCCGCCAAAACGCAACACGGCGATCGTGGTGTTGGTCAACGACGCTCCTCCTGCTGCGCTCCGATAGGGTGGGTCACCGGCTGGACCACAATAAGCAGGAGAAACACCATGCCGGCAATCGTCCTCATCGGCGCCCAGTGGGGCGACGAGGGCAAAGGAAAAGCCACCGATCTACTCGGTGGGCGTGTGCAGTGGGTG
>JAEZIA010000469.1 GCA_023416315.1 Actinomycetes bacterium | reverse complement strand
GCGGTGAGCTTGCCGACGAACCCGGTGGCCCCGTACACGACGATGTCGAATTCTCGCTGCGCTGCCGTCATGAAGGCCAACTTACCGGGGCGGGTCAGCCCAGCGTTTCCGGGAACTGCGCGGGCTCCCCCAGCACGTGCTCGGCTAGGAACGCGGTGACGACCTGGTACCAGATCTTGGCGTGCTGCGGAGAGAGCACCCAGTGATTCTCCGACGGGAAGTACAGGAACCGGTGCGCCGAGGTGCCGTCGTCGGCGGCGGGCAGCCCGGATTCGGTGAGCAGCTCGTACCACAGTCGCAGCGCCTCGCCGATCGGCACTCGATAGTCCTTGTCGCCGTGGATCACCAGCATCGGAGTGGCGATGTTCTCGACGAAGCGGTGCGGCGAATTCGCCTGTGCCATCGCCGGTGTCATCTCCCGAGCCCAGTAGTAGGCACCGTCGGTGGTCGGGCCGAACTGGTCGAGCGCCCATAGGCTGGCATGGGTCACGATCGCCGCGAAGCGGTCGGTGTGCCCGGCCACCCAGTTCGCCATGTAACCGCCGAACGACCCGCCCATCGCGGCCGTGCGTCCTGCGTCGATGCGCGGGTCGGCCACCGCGGCGTCGACGGCGGCCATCAGATCCTCGTAGGGCGGGCCGCCCCAGGCACCCCAGCCGCGCTGGATGAAGTCCTGCCCGTATCCGGTCGACAGTGCGGGGTCGGGCAGCAGCACCGCATACCCCCGCGCGGCCATCAGCCACGGATTCCACCGCCACGACCAGACATTCCAGCTGCCAAGCGGGCCGCCGTGGATCCACAGCAGCAACGGTGCGGGCGTGCTATCGGTACCTTCGGGCAGCACGAGCCAGGACCGAACCGGGGTGCCGTCGGCGGCGGTGGCGACGATCTCGGTCAATTCGCCTGGTAGTTCCGGCAAGTCCACGCACGGCAGTGCGGTCACCGTACCGGTGGGGTCGATGCGCACCGGGTGCGGCGGCGCGGCGTAGGAGCTACGCAGCGCGTAGATCACGCCGCCGGGCGCGCCGATGATGTCGGTGTAGCTGTGATCGTCGGCGGTGATTCGGCGCACGCCGCCGTCGAGTCCGATTTCGAAGATCGGGTGCCGCCCGTTGTCGTCGGCGGCGACCAGCAGTGCGGAGCCGTCATGGGTCCACGTCACCGATGCCGGCCAGCGGTCCCAGTCGGCGGCCAGCTGAGTCCATTCCCGGGCACCGAGTGCCAAGTGGCACAGGGTGATTCGCGGTGCCTGTTCCGGCGTCGAGGCGGTCTCGCGGGTGAACGCCACCGTCGTGCCGTCCGGCGAGATCGCCGGGTGCTCCAGGTCGGCGGCGGGATCTTCGGCGATCACCGAGCGCTCACCGGTCTGCAGGTCGATGCGCACCAGAACCGATCGCAGCGCCGCCCTCGGCGCCGGCACCCGCCACGTCGCGACCGCGAACGTGCCGTCGGGGCAGACGGCGAAATCCGCGGCGCCGAGCGCAGGCCCCGGCCGGCGGGTGACGTCGGTGAGCTCACCGTCGGCGCCGACGCGGAACAGGTGGGTCTCGTCCGGCCCCAGGTCGGAGTCCCAGTGTCGCACCGGATACCCGGTATGCAGGATTGCGCTGATCTTGTTGTCCTTGCGGAGTTTTCGCAGCCGGCGTTCGTCGTCGACGGTGTCTGACGACGGCAGCAGCGGCGCGGCGATCACCACGACGGGCGCGCTTCGGGCCGCCCGCACGGCGCTGATACCGGCAGGCAACTCGGCCAGCGGGACGGATTCCCCACCGGCGGCGGGCAGCAGCCACAGGGCCGCGGGCGGGGAGTCGTCGTCCTCGGTCGGCCGCACCGAGGTGAACAACAGATCACCGTCGGCGGTGAAGGTCGGCGCCGCCTCGCCCTTGGCGCCGCGGGTCAGACGGCGCGCCGGGGTCACTGCGGCCGGATCCAATTCCCAGATCGCAGTGATGTATTCGGTCTTGCCTGCGCTCAGTTCAGCAACGGTGGTGACGACGCGTGAGCCGTCCGCGGACACTGCCAACCCGGAGACTCGTGGCAGCGCGATGTAGTCGTCGAGATTGTCGAATGAGCCCATAGTTCTGACGGTAACGCGACTTCATCCGGTGTTAACACATGGTGACCGAGGTGTCATGTACGGCAGGTTAGCGTCATCCCCGTACACCGTCAGTACGCCCAAGACACTGCGAAGAAACGTTCGTTCCCCAGTCCCCCGAGCAGCGGAGGTTTTTGTGCCACCCGAAGTCGAGGATGCTCTCGCGGCCGCGACGGCCACCAATACCGAGTTCTTCTACTGGATGTCGATCGCGCTGATGATGCTGATCCACGCGGGCTTTCTGGCCTACGAAGTCGGCGCGTCCAGATCCAAGAACGTGCTCGCCACAGCCATGAAGAACCTGCTGGCGTTCGCCACGATCGTGGCGTCGTTCTACTTCGTCGGCTGGTTCCTCTACAACGCCATGCCCAGCGGCTGGATCGCGATCGACGATCTGGCCAAGGGCGCGCTGCCGTGGAGCGACAACATGGGTCCGAACGTCAAGGACCAGAGCAGTGGCATCTTCTGGGGCGCGTTCGCGCTGTTCGCCGCCACCACCGGCTCGATCATCTCCGGTGCGGTGCTGGAACGCATCCGCACCAGTGGCTTCATGATTCTGACGGTGTTCGTCGGCTCCGTGGTGTGGATCATCGGCGCCGCCTGGGGTTGGCACGGGTCGGGCTGGATGCTGACCAAGCTCGGCTTCCACGACGTCGGCGCCGCCGGTTGCGTGCACATGATCGCCGGCTTCGCCGCGCTCGGGGTGTTGATCAACCTCGGTCCGCGGATCGGCCGGTTCCGGGCGGACGGCACCGCGGTGACAATCCGGCCGCACAATCTGCCGTTGACGATGCTCGGCCTGATGCTGATCTTCACCGGCTTCTTCGGCTTCCTGATGGGCTGCGTGGTCTACCAGGGTGGCGGCTACATCACCATCTACGGCAGCCCGACGACGTTGTCCGCATTCGCCTTCAACACGTTGATGGGCCTGGCGGGCGGCATCATCGGCGCGTACATGACGTCGCGGGGTGAACCGTTCTGGACCATCTCGGGCGGTCTGGCCGGGGTGATCTCGGTGGCCTCGGGGATGGACCTGTACTACCCGGGTCTGGCCTTCGTGATCGCCCTGATCGGCGGCTGCGCGATACCCTACATCGGCAAGCTGATCGAGAAGTTCAAGATCGATGACGTGGTCGGTGCGGTCACCGTGCACGGCGGCATCGGTGTGTGGTCGCTGCTGGCGGCCGGGATCTTCCTGTCGGGTTACCCGAACACCGACGGCAACCCGTCGGTCTCGCTATGGGGTCAGGTGGTCGGCATCGTGGTCTTCGCCGCACTGGGCTTCATCCCGACCTATCTGCTGTCGCTGTTCCTGAAAAAGGTTGGCCTGCTGCGCATCCCGGCTGCCGTCGAGGAGCAGGGGCTGGATCTCAGCGAGGTGCCGGCGTCGGCCTATCCGGAAGGAATCCCGGTTTCCCCGCTGCCCGTCAACGGTGTCAAGGTCGTTGCCGTCCCGGTGGAGGTGAGTAACTAAATGTTTTCCCCGATCGACAGTTACGACGACGCGAGCGTGGTGTTCACCTTCGGCGGCTTCTCCGTCGGCGCCTACGTCGCCTTCATCCTGGCGGTGGTGCTGTTCGTGGGATTCATCGTGCGGATGGTCCAGCACGAGAACCACGCGTACAAGGCGATCATCGAGCACAAGCCCGTCGAACCCGGGCCGGCTGCCGAAGGTGAGCCGACACCGTACTGAGTGACGGAAACTGGCCGCCCTCCGAATTGGCGTGGCGGCCGGTCGGGTCTGCGCTTCTTGATCCGGTCCGTGAGAATGAGCGGATGGCTGACATCGCCGTCGTCGGCGCGGGTATCGCCGGGTTGTCGACGGCTGTCGCCCTCCAGCGGCTCGGCCACGACGTCATCGTGCTCGAGGAGCGCACCGACACCTCGTCCGGCGCAGGGATCAGCATCTGGCCCAATGCGCTTGCCGCGCTTGATCACCTCGGCCTCGGTGATCAGGTGCGGGCGGCCGGCGGGCGGGTGACCGCCGGGGCCATCCGCTGGAATGACGGCACGTGGCTGCGCCGCCCGGCCGGTGAGCGGATCGTCACCGCCCTGGGTGAACCGCTGGTCGTGCTGCAGCGGGCCGCGCTGCGCGACATCCTGGCCGGCGCGCTGGCACCGGGCACGGTGGTCGACGGAGTCGCGGTCCGCACCCTCGACACGGCCGGCGATCGGGTGCGGTTGCACCTGACGGGTTCCTCGGAGCGCGAGGCCGATGCGGTGGTCGGTGCCGACGGCACCGGTTCGGTGGTGGCCCGCCATCTCAACGGCCCGCTGACGCGCCGCTACGCGGGATACACGGCCTGGCGCGGTGTCGCGTCGATGTCGATCGATCCGGACCTGGCCGGTGAGACGATGGGCGCCGGGGCGGAGGTCGGGCACGTACCGATGGGGCCGGATCGGACGTACTGGTTCGCCACCGAGCGCACGCCCGAGGGCGGCTGCGCGCCGCGCGGCGAGCTGACGTATCTGCGCGGGAAGTTCGCGTCGTGGGCGGCACCCATTCCGGCGATGCTGGCCGCCACCGACCCGGCCGAGGTGCTGCGCAATGACCTCTACGACCGCAGCCCGGCCCGGCGGTGGGCTGCCGGACCGGTGGTGCTGGTCGGCGATGCCGCCCATCCGATGCGGCCGCATCTGGGTCAGGGCGGCGGTCAGGCGCTGGAGGACGCGGCCGTTCTGGGTGAGTTCGTCAAGGGATCCTCCGACCTGCCGACCGCCTTTGCCTCGTTCGCGTCATTCCGGCGGCGCCGCGTTCGCGCGATCGCCGGGGAATCGCGGCTGATCGGGCGGGTGGTCAACCTGCGGCCGGCGATGCTCAGCGCGCTGGCCAGTCGGGCGACCGTGGTGGTTCCCGAGTTTCTGGTGACCCGGCACCTGGCGTCGATAGCCGCCCGGTCGGCGTTCCGGCTGCCCGAGGTCGGTTAGCGCAGGCCGAGCGCGCCGGCGATGGCCCGGCCCGGGTCGTGGAAGGCCTGGCACATCTTGTTGAAGTCGATCGACTTGAACGGGCCGCTCAAGACGTTGGCGCAGGCGCCCGGCGCCGCGGGCGCACCCGCGGAGACCGGCGTGGCGAAGGCGGGGGTGCCTGCGGCCTTGCCACAGGACGGCCACGCGCCGAGGCCCTGCTTGCGGGCGACGTTCTCGGCGACCCGGATCTGCTCCTCGCGGGACGCCTGGTGCGGGGCGCCGACGCCGCCGTTGGCAGTCCAGGTGGCCTGCTTGAACTGCAGACCGCCGGAGAAGCCGTTACCGGTGTTGGCACCCCAGTTGCCGCCGGACTCGCACTGCGCGATCGCGTCCCAGTTCACACCGCTCTCTGCACTGGCATTGCCGCAGCTCAGAACGAACCCGGCGAGGGCAAGCGCTCCGGAGATGACTGCGAGGGTGACGATCCTGCGCAAAGTGCTCATTGGTGTGTCCCTTCCCGACAAAGGGGGCACTGGTGTGCCGCTGTGATGTGAATCGCGGCCTGTGATGCAGTTGTTACGGGCGTGTCGATTGATTTTTCTGAGAAATTTGATAAGGAAGTGGCCGTTGAAATAAGGGTGGCGCTTATCAGCCGCGACGGCCGCAGACCGGCCACGCACCGCGACCCTGGCTCCGCAGCACGTTCTCTGCCACGCGGATCTGCTCCTCGCGCGAGGCGTTGTGCGGCGATCCGGTGCCACCGTTGGCCCGCCAGGTGCCCATGGTGAACTGCAGTCCGCCGTAGTAGCCGTTACCGGTGTTGATCGCCCAGTTGCCGCCGGACTCGCATGCCGCGACCGCGTCCCAGTTCATGCCGTCGGCCGCGGCGGTACCGGCGCCGAGGGTCATCGGGGCGAGAACGGCCGCGCCACCGATGGCGGCGATGCCGAAGGTGCGGGCAAGCGTCGTGCGGACGTAGTTCAAGAGTTTTCCTTTCGCCACGCGCGCGCCAACCGCCGATCCGTCATTCCGACGGACGCAGTCCCATGGACATCGGCGATTTCGGGTCGTGCCGTCTCGGTCGGGCACGACAGCGGGCGGCCGGCCGGCATCACCCGGGGCTTGTTCACCCGATGATCCGCAAGAGGTCGCTGCGACCTCCCGGCCCCGCTCACACGCAGGGTTCAAATGAGTTGGAGACTTATCTGAAGTTGTTTGCTCCCCAAAGGGAACGGGTAGGACGCTACAAAGCAATTCCAGCGAAGTCACATCGGCCGCTGGCGTATCTCGCTTAGATCACGAGATGATCACGGTCGTGGTTTATCAATGGTCCACGCAGGTCAGACCGTCAATAATCGCGCAGGAGCTTTTCTGACACACGCGTCAATCTCGTGATATTAATCACGCACTATTTGTGGCCTGGACCACAAATTGTTGATACCGCAAGGCATCGAATTTTGCCTAAATCGCAGATCGCTGACGACGACGGTCCCGTCTCACCCGGCGGATTGCTGAACCAGATCAGCCGGGGAATTGACGTTGGCCAGCGTGCGGCCGGCGGGGATCACGATCCGCTGCGTGACGACGGTGTCCGCCAGCGCCCGCATGCTGCGTTCGCCTGCGGAGACCAACGTGTCGATGTGGTCGGCCAGATCGGTCCGGTAGATGCCGGCCAGGTAGTGGTCCCGGCCATCCCAGGGCAGCACGATGTCGACGCCGCGGTGTGGGGCCAGTTCGTCGATGATGTCGGTGGACAGGAACGGCATGTCGACCGCGCTGACAAACGCCCGCTCCAACCCCGCGTCGGCAGCCGCCCGTAGACCCCGTCCGGTGGCCAGCAGCGGCCCCACCCCGCGGACTTCGTCACGCAACACCTGCGCGTCGAGCGGGGGAAGCGGCTGGCCCGGGGCGGCGATCACGAACACCGGCGCACACCGGGAGCTCAGCACGGCGACGGTGAACTCCACCATCGTCACGGTGCCGTCGGGGTGCCCCAAGGTGGCCTTGTCGCGGCCCATACGCCGCGACGCCCCACCGGCCAGTACTACGGCGGCCAGCGGGGCGGGCGTGCTCACGATTGTGTCTAGGCCCTAGTCGACGGTCCAGGTGTCGCGGCCACGCAGTAGCGACTGCAGCGCATGCCGGTCGTGCGGGGTCGCCTCCCGGGCCGAACGGACCTGGTCGCGGGCGGCGTCGTCGTACGTCGGCCGGTTGACCTGACGGAAGACACCCATCACGGTGTGCTCGAGGTTCTGGTCGCTCAGCCGCGACAGCGCGAACGCGTAGGACGAATCGGCGATCGTCGCGTCATGCACCACGATGTCGCTGGCCGCCACGTCGGCGGTCTTCGCGACGTCCAATCCGAAGCCGGTCTTGACCACGCAGTACTCGCCGTTCGCACCGAACGTGACCGGCTCACCCTGGCGGACGTTGATGATCCGCTCTTCGGCGCCTTCCTTGCGGAGCAGGTCGAAGGAGCCGTCGTTGAAGATCGGGCAATCCTGCATGATCTCGACGAGCGCGGCGCCGCGGTGCTCAGCGGCCGCCCGCAGCACCTCGGACAGGCCCTTGCGGTCGGAATCCAGCGCGCGACCGACGAACGTCGCTTCGGCGCCCAGGGCCAGCGAGACCGGGTTGAACGGGTGGTCCAGTGAGCCCATCGGAGTGGACTTGGTGACCTTGCCGACCTCGGAGGTCGGCGAGTACTGGCCCTTGGTCAGACCGTAGATCCGGTTGTTGAACAGCAGGATCGTGATGTTGACGTTGCGGCGCAGCGCGTGGATCAGGTGGTTGCCGCCGATCGACAGCGCATCGCCGTCACCGGTCACGACCCACACCGATAGGTCCGGACGGGCCAGCGCCAGACCGGTGGCGATGGTCGGGGCGCGGCCGTGGATCGAGTGGAACCCGTAGGTCTCCAGGTAATACGGGAACCGGCTCGAGCAGCCGATGCCGCTGACGAACGCGATGTTCTCGCGGCGCAGTCCCAGCTCGGGCAGGAAGTTACGGATCGTGTTGAGGATGACGTAGTCACCGCAACCCGGGCACCAGCGGACCTCCTGGTCGCTGGTGAAGTCCTTGGCCTTCTGCGGCTCGTCGGTGGTCGGCACCCACGCCGTCTTGGACACACTCGGTGCCAGCAGGTCCGAGCCGATCAGGTCAGTCATGCGTTCACTCCCGCGCCAACATCGTTGCCGGTACTCACGGTAGCTGCCGCAAGCCTGGCGAATTTCGCTTTGTCGCTTTCCTTTTGGGCCAGCGTCCCGTCGAGGGCGGCATCGATGATGCCTTCCAGTTCGTCGGCCAGGAACGCCATGCCCTCCACCTTGGTGACCGACTGGACATCGACCAGGTACGTGCCGCGCAGCAGCAGCGCCAGCTGGCCGAGGTTCATCTCCGGCACCACCACATTCGGGTACTTCCGCAGCACCTCACCGAGATTGGCAGGCAGCGGGTTGAGGTGGCGCAGGTGCGCCTGGGCGACCTTGATGCCGCGACGGCGGGCCCGTCGGCACGCTTCGCCGATCGGACCGAACGAGCTTCCCCAGCCCAGAATCAACAGCTCGGCGTCACCGGTCGGGTCGTCGACCTTGACGTCGGGCACCGTGATGCCGGCGATCTTGGCCTGCCGCAACCGAACCATAAGGTCGTGGTTGGCCGGCTCGTAGGAGATGTTGCCCGAACCGTTGGCCGATTCGAGGCCGCCGATTCGGTGCTCGAGGCCGGGCGTGCCGGGAACCGCGAACTGGCGCGCCAATGTCTCCGGGTCGCGGTTGTACGGCGCGAAGTCCTCGCCGGCCTTGGCGAAGTTCGCGTCGATGGGCTCGAATTCGCCGATCTCCGGGATCCGCCACGGCTCAGAACCGTTGGCAATCGCGCCGTCGGACAGCAGGATCACCGGCGTCCGGTAGGTCAGCGCGATGCGAGCGGCCTCGATGGCGACCTCGAAGCAATCCGAAGGAGTGCTGGCGGCCAACACGGCTACCGGCGACTCACCGTTGCGGCCGAACATCACCTGCAGCAGGTCAGCCTGCTCGGTCTTGGTCGGCAGGCCGGTCGAAGGCCCACCGCGCTGCACGTCGATCACCAGCAGCGGCAGCTCGGCCATCATCGCCAGGCCGATGGCCTCCGACTTCAGCGAGATGCCCGGGCCCGACGTGCTGGTCACGCCCAAGGCACCACCGTAGGACGCGCCGATCGCCGCGCCGACGCCGGCGATCTCGTCCTCGGCCTGGAAAGTCAGGATGTTGAAGTTCTTGTGCTTGGACAGCTCATGCAGGATGTCCGACGCCGGCGTGATCGGGTAGGTACCGAGCACCACCTGGGTGTCGGCGAGCTGACCGGCGGCGATCACGCCGTAGGCCAGCGCGGTGTTGCCGGAGATCTGCCGGTACTCACCCGGGGCGAGCTTGGCCGGCGAGATCTCGTAAGTGGTGCCGAACGCCTCGGTGGTCTCGCCGTAGTTCCAGCCCGCCTTGAGCGCCAACACGTTGGCCTCGGCGACATCGGGCTTACGGGCGAACTTCTCCCGGATGAACGTCTCGCTGGTCTCGATCGGGCGGCCGTACATCCACGACAGCAGCCCGAGCGCGAACATGTTCTTGGCGCGCTGGCCGTCCTTCTTGGTGGCGCCGATCGCCTCGACGGCACCGAGGGTCAGCGTGGTCATCGCGACCGCCTGCACGACGTAGTCGTCGAGCTCGCCGCTTTCCAGCGGGTTGTTCTCGTAGCCAACCTTGGCGAGGTTGCGCTTGGTGAACTCGTCGGAGTTCGCGATCACCAGGCCACCGCGCGGCAGGTCGCCGATGTTGGCCTTCAGCGCCGCGGGGTTCATCGCGACCAGCACGTCGGGACGGTCGCCGGCGGTGAGGATGTCGTAGTCGGCGATCTGGATCTGGAACGACGAGACGCCGGGCAGCGTGCCCTGTGGTGCGCGGATCTCCGCGGGGTAATTCGGTTGGGTCGCAAGGTCATTGCCGAACAATGCGGCCTCTGAGGTGAACCGATCCCCGGTCAGCTGCATGCCGTCTCCGGAGTCGCCGGCGAACCGGATGACGACCTTTTCCAGCTTCTGCCGGTTGCCCGCAGCCCCGTTGCCGTTCGGACCCACGTCCCCGCCTTTCGTCCTGTCCCGCCGGGTCTGGATCCGCGTCGCTATCGGGTGGACGCGCCGACGGAATCGACAGCCCCGGAGTTGCTGTCACTCGCAGTACCGATTATTGCACTTTCTTAGGCAAGCCCAACCGCGACCGGGACGCGACACGCCGCGCAGCCTGCGCCGAAGTCACAGCTCACGGACATGATCGGCGACCGACCAGGACCAAAGTGTGTCGTTCGTCACTGTCCGAGAACGTCATTCTCTAAGAGAAGCGGCTACTCCTCGGTAGCTCTCAGTTGTCGCTCGCCCCGAGGCGTTTCTCCAACTGCCTCGCGACCAGTTCACTGGCTTCCTTGGCCGCGGCGCTCGGGTCGGCACCCGCGGCCCGGTTTGCCACATAACACGTGGTGAACATGTCACCGGCGCCGGTGGTCTGCACACCGTCGACCCGCCAGGCCGCGGGAACCCGCACCCGGGCGTTCCCGGTAAAGATGTCGCACCCCTCGGATCCGTAGGTCACCAGGATCTCCGGCACCCCGAGGCGGGCGGCGGTGGACTCGTCGAACGGACCGTCGGCCACGATCACGGCCTCGTCCTCGGCCAGCTTCAGGATCGACAGGTGTTCGAGCAGCGCCGGCGGGTAGTGCCGGTCCACCACCAGCGGTCCGAGCTGGTCGGCGCGCACCAGGCCCTGGCCGTCGTAGGCCACCCGGTGCCCACGTTGGGCCAGCAGCGCCAGCGTCTCGGCGGGAAAGTCGGTGCGCAGCAGCGGTGCGAGGTGCACCCACGTGGTTGCCGGATCCGCCTCCTCGACCTCGGCGGCGCTCCACACCGGGCCGATCGACTCCACCGACATCCGACGGTGGTCGAGGTCGGAATAGTCCAGCCGGAACGCGCTCGTGCACTCGGCGGCCAGGATGCGGATCATCGAACCGAACCGGTCCAGCAGCGGGTCGAACAACGCGTGATCGTCGTCGGCGGCCAGCGCGACGATCCCACCCGCACCGCCGGTCGCCTCGATCGCCACGCCGGAGAACGCCGCGCACCCGCCGGGGGTCTTCGGACCGCCGTTGATCACGTCGACGGCCAGATTGCCCAGTACGGTCACGCCGGCGACGAGCTCGGCGCGCTGTCGTGGCACGGCATGTCTCCTTCTTCGGCGCCATTCATCGTCGCCGTCGGCGCGGAATGCTAGTCCCGAATTCTCCGAATCGACGACTTGCCGAGTTCAGCTCGGCAGGTTGTAGGGCGTGATCACCTGAATCGGGACCGGCCGCGCGGGCTCGCTGGGCAGCGCCCGGTGCTGTTGCAGAATCAGCCGCATCGCCAGCCTGGCGTCGGCCCGCAGATCGTTGTGCAGAACCGCCGAGATGTGCCCCTCCCGCAGCAGCCGACGGTTGTCGGCGTCGAGGTCGTGGGCGATAAAAACCCGGCAGGCTCGCCGCAATTCCGTGAACGCGGCAACCGTCGCGGTATTGCCGCCGCCGACGGAGTAGACGGCGGCCACGTCGGGGTGCCGCTGCAGTGCGTCGAACACCAGACGCTCGTTGGCTGCGTCGATACCGTCGCTGTCACTGACCTCGACGATGCGGCGCCCGGATTTGCGCAGCGCAGTCCGGAAGCCGACTTCACGCTCGGCTTCTCCTCGAAATACCGTGCGGCTCAACGTAATCAACACGTCGCCCGGCGCTTCGCCCAGCCACTGGCCCATCAGATACGCCGCGGTGACCCCGGCGCCGTGGTTGTCGATGCCGACGTAGGCGCAGCGGCCGCTGGCCGGGATATCCGTCGTGTAGGTCACCACGGGCACGCCGGCGGCGACCAGCCGGTCGACGGCCTCGGCCACCTCGGGTTCGTCCTGCGCCTTCAGTACCACGCCGTGGCTGCCCTTGATTCGGGCCAGCGTCTCGACCATCTGATCGGTCGACCCCGACTCCCACAGATGGAACCGGGCCCGCAACATCGCGGGCGCGAACGCGGGCAGCTCGGCTTCGACCGCGGCGCGGAAGGCATCGGAGAACCGGCGCGGGGTCTGCATCACCACGTCGAGCAGGAAACGACGGCCGTTGAGCCGCAGCTGGGCTCGCTGCTTCTCGAGATCCTCGATCGCCTGCAGCACTTCCGCACGGGTGGCCTCCCGGACCCCGGGCCGGTCGTTGAGCACTCGGTCGACGGTCGCCTCGGACAGCCCGGCCTGCTGGGCGATCTCGCGGACCTTGAAGCGGTGCGCCATGATCCGCACCCTACTGGCCGCTGATGGCTTTTTGATGGGTTTATGGTGTTGATTGCGGTCTGTGTCACAGCCAGACTTCGTCCATGGTCGATGTGGGTGCTGGGATCGCTCCATGGTTGGACGCATCGGCGTTCACGCTCGACGAGTTGCGGACGCTGACCGAGCGGGACGCCGATCTCGACGCCTACCCGCATGCGGCCGACGTCCGGTCCAACGTGCTGGTGTACTCGGCTGCCGATATCGCCCGCGCCGACCGACGGGCGGTGCAGGCCGAGCTGATCACCGCGCTGGCCGACGGCCCCGGGGTCGTCGTGTTCACCGACGCGTTTCCGGCCGCCGTCGTGGACGCGGCCAGCGCGGCGTTCACCGCCCTGATCGCCGAGCAGCGCCGGGCAGGCTCAGCGGCCGGTGACCACTTCGGTGCGGCCGGAGTGAACGACCGGGTGTGGAACGCCGCCCAGAAGCTCGCGCTGCATTCCCCTGACGTCTACGCCGACTACTACGCCAACGATCTGCTGGCGTTGGTCTGCCAGGCCTGGCTGGGCCCGCGTTATCAGGTCACCTCTCAGGTCAATGTCGTGAATCCTGGTGGGACTCCCCAGGTTCCGCACCGCGACTACCACCTCGGGTTCGTCGCACCCGGGCAGCTCACCGACTATCCGGCGCACGTGCACCGGTTGTCGGCGACGCTCACCCTGCAGGGGGCCGTTGCGCACACCGACATGCCGCTCGAAAGCGGGCCGACGATGCTGCTGCCCTATTCGCAGTTGTTCCTGGGCGGCTATGTGGCGTTCAACTTTCCGGAGTTCGTCGACTACTTCGGCGCTCACTACGTGCAGATCCCGCTGTACAAGGGCGATGCGGTGTTCTTCAACCCCGCGCTCTACCACGGCGCAGGCGCCAACACATCGGCCGACGTGCGGCGAATGGCCAACCTACTGCAGATCTCGTCGCCGTTCGGCCGGGCGATGGAGGCCCTGGACCGGGCGGCGATGGTACGCGCGGTGTATCCCGCCTTGCGGGCGATGAAGGCCGCGGGTCGCCCGGCGGGCGATCTGCGCAACGCCGTGGTGGCCACCGCCGAGGGCTATCCGTTCCCCACCAACCTGGACCGCGACCAACCCATCGGACGCCTCGCCCCGCCCAGCCAGGTGGACGTCGTGCTCGCCGCCCTCGCCGATGACCTGCCCCTCGAAGCCCTCGACGTCGCGCTGCGCGACCACGATGAACGGAGAATCCCATGACCACACTCGGTGTCATCGGCCTCGGCCGAATCGGTGCCTTCCACACCGAAACGCTGAGCCAGCTCGACGGTATCGACGGGTTGGTCGTCACCGACGAGCGACCCGATGTCGTCAGCCAAGTTGCGGCGAAATACGGCGTGCGATCCGTGGATTCGGTCGATGCGCTGTTGTCGTCGGGCATCGACGGCGTCGTGGTCGCCGCCGCGACACCGGCGCACGCCGAGCTGACGCTGGCCGCCGTCGACCGTGGGCTGCCGACGTTCTGCGAAAAGCCGGTGGCCGCCACCGCGGCCGAGAGCGCGCGGGTCGCCGCCGCGATCGCACGCGCCGGCGTGCCGGTGCAGATCGGCTATCAGCGCCGGTTCGACGCCGCGTTCGCCGCCGCCAAGGCCGCAGTCGACAGCGGCGCACTCGGCGCACTGCACACCGTCCGCAGTACCACGATGGATCCCGCTCCCCCGCCGATGGACTACATCGCCGGCTCCGGCGGCATCTTCCGCGACTGCGCGGTGCACGACTTCGACGTCGTCCGCTGGATCACCGGGCAGGAGGCCGTCGAGGTCTACGCCACCGGCACCGTGCAGGGCGATCCGCTGTTCGCCGAGTACGGCGACGTCGACACCGCGGCCGTGGTGGTCCGCTTCGACGGCGGCGCGCTTGGCGTGATCTCTGCCGCGCGCTACAACGCCCGCGGCTACGACTGCCGGCTCGAGGTGCACGGCTTCGCCGACACCGTCGTCGCCGGTTGGGATCAGGGAGTGCCGGTGCGTAACGTCGATGCCCGCAACGACTTTCCGACCGGGCAGCCGCACCACTTCTTCATGGACCGCTTCACCGAGGCGTTTCGCACCGAACTCAGCGGGTTCGTCGACGTCGTCAAGGGCGCACCGGTGCGGGGAGCCACGGTGGCCGATGCCGTCGAGGTCGCCTGGATCGCCGAAGCCGCCACCGAGTCGCTGCGTCGCGGCGCACCGGTCCGCATCGAGGAGGTACGTCAGTGAAGATCGCCGGTGCCCCGATTTCCTGGGGTGT
>JAEZIA010000389.1 GCA_023416315.1 Actinomycetes bacterium | reverse complement strand
CGGAATCATGGCGGGCGTGTCGGCGGCGATGTCGAACTACCTGTTCACCCATCCGGACGTCAATGGGTTCTTCACCGGGCTGCAGGGGCTGCCCAAGGATCAGGTGACGACCCAGACCCAGCAGTATCTGGACGCCAACCCGCAGGTCCGGGCCGAGCTGGATGGCATTCGCCAGCCGTCGACCGACTTCCGGGACCGCTGCGGACTCATTCAGCGCCCGCTGGCACCCGGTGTGATCTAGCCGCGCCCCGGCGCGCTCACCCGCCCGCCTGCCGCCGCACCCTAAGGTGGTCGGCGTGGTCGTGAAGCCCGACGAGATCGTCTACCGCGCGCTGCAGCGGCTGCCTACCCGCATGCTCTCGCTGCGCACGATCGTGATCGTCGCAGCCCTGTCCGTCGTGATCCTGGTGCTGACCCTGGGCACCTGGGTGTGGGTGGGCGTCACCAACGATCAGTACAGCCAGCTGGACCGTCGGCTGGATTCGGTCAGCAGCCTCGGCGACGTCAGCTCGTTGCTCACCACGTCAGGCCCCGGCGGGGTCGGTGCGCCCACTCCGGACGGGAACCTGGTGCGCACGATCCGCGTCGGAGCGATGGCGATGTCCGTGCCGCCCGAGGTGGTGCTGCCCCAGCTGGACAACGGGTACGCCAACACCACGATCGACGGCGTCGAATACCGGGTGCGGACCTTTTCGGTCGGTGGGGCGACGATCGCGCTGGGCGCGCCGGTGGCCGAGACGCAGCGCCGGATCGCCGAACTGCATCTGCGCGTGCTGTTGATCTGTGCGGGCGTGATCGCGGGCACCGTGGTCGTGGGCTGGCTGATCTCGCTGATCATGATCAACCCGTTCCGGGTGCTGGCCCAGCAGGCCCGCGCGATCAACGCCCAGTCCAATCCCGACGAGGTTCAGGTGCGCGGCGTCAAGGAGGCGGTCGAGATCGCCGAGGCGGTCGAAGGCATGCTGGCCAGGATCGGCGACGAGCAGGCCCGCACCCGGGCCGCGCTGGAGTCCGCCCGCGACTTCGCGGCCGTCGCCTCCCACGAGCTGCGCACCCCGCTGACGGCCATGCGCACCAACCTCGAGGTGCTCTCCACCCTCGACCTCGCGCCCGAGCAGCGCACCGAGGTGATCGGCGATGTGATCCGCACGCAGAGCCGCATCGAGGCCACCCTGACCGCGCTGGAGCGCCTGGCCCAGGGCGAGCTGACCACCGCCGCCGACTTCGTGCCGTTCGACGTCACCGAACTGCTCGACCGGGCCGCGCACGACGCCGAACGCATCTACCGCGACCTGAAGGTGTCGCTGGTCCCCTCCCCCGCGGTGCTGATGGTCGGACTGCCGGTCGGCCTGCGCCTGGTGATCGACAACGCGATCGCCAATGCCGTCAAGCACGGCGGGGCCACCGAAATCCAGCTGTCGGTGTCGAGTTCGGCCGACGGCGTGCAGATCACCGTCGACGACAACGGCAGCGGTGTGCCCGAAGACGAGCGGGCCGCGGTGTTCGAACGGTTCTCCCGCGGCTCGACGGCATCTCGTTCGGGATCGGGTCTGGGCCTGGCCCTGGTCGCCCAGCAAGCCGAGTTGCACGGTGGCACAGCATTATTGACCACCAGTGAGCTCGGCGGCGCTCGGCTGGTGCTCAGCCTGGCGGGCCGTCACGAGTAGAGCCGCGCGCCCTGCCAGGTGGACAGGCTGCCGCCGGCGGCCAGCGCGAGGGTGACCCCGGCGGCGTCGGTCGCGGGTTCGGGATACCGCAGTTCGCTCACGCACGCCAGCGGGGCACCCAGGACATCGTCGGCGACCGAGGCCGGCCCCAACTCCATCCGGTGCCGCAGCAGCGGGATCCCGGCCACGTCGGCACGCATCGCACCGCTCCAAAACCCGTCCCGCTCACCGGTTCTACCGATCTGTACCCGTTCGCGGACCCGTAGCACCGCATCGGCCTGCAGCCCGATCGTCATCTCGCTGAGGTGTCGCGCATCGGCGGCGACGATCGTCGGCTCCGGGTCGACGTCGAGCTCACCGGCGGCCTCGATCTGCCAGCAGGCCCGCGACTCGCTGGTGCCTGCCCCGGGCAGTGCGACGTTCGCGGCGGCACTGCGGAGCCGAAGCCGGGCACCGGGTTCCACGATGATGCGGATTGCGATGGTGTCCCCGCCGAGTGGGGTGGCCGCCGCCGACACCAGGTGCACGGTGTCGGGTTCGGTGTGCCGGGCGGCCAGCCCGCCGTGGCATTCGATGCGCGGCAGCCGCCCGGGTTGGGCCACCACCACGACGTCGGAACGCACGTTCTACACCGGCTGGTCGATGCGCAGCTGCTCACGCACCCAGGCCAGCACCGGGGTGGCGGCCGGATCCTCGGTCAGCGAGATCAGCACCGTGGGCCGGCCCTCGCGCACCTTGGCGGCGTCGCGGCGCATCACGTCCAGGTTGGCGCCGACCAGCGGGGCCAGGTCGGTCTTGTTGACTACCAACAGATCCGAGAACGTCACGCCCGGCCCGCCTTTGCGGGGCACCTTGTCCCCGCCCGCCACGTCGACGACGAAGATCTGGACGTCGATCAGGCCGGAGGAAAACGTCGCGGTCAGGTTGTCCCCGCCGGACTCGACGAGGATCAGGTCCAGCCGGTCGTGCCCGGCGATCAGGTCGTCGATCGCGTCGAGGTTGGCGGTGATGTCGTCGCGGATCGCGGTGTGCGGGCAACCGCCGGTCTGCACGGCGGCGATCCGGTCCTCGGGCAGCACAGCGTGGCGGCGCAGGAAGTCGGCGTCCTCGGTGGTGTAGATGTCATTGGTCAGCACCGCCAGCGACAGCTCGTCGCGCAGCTGGCGGCACAGCGCGGCCACCAACGCGGTCTTACCCGAACCGACCGGCCCGCCGACGCCGATCCGCAGCGGCTCCCCCGGCTGCCGGGTGCGCTTCGGCCGGTCGGAATGGGCATGCGGTTGACCGTCAATGAAATGTGGAGGCATACAACTTCTTTCAGGAGACGAACAGGGGGCGTTCGCGTTGGGCGTGCCGTTGCGCGAACTCGTCGAGCAACGGGTCGGACAGGTCGGCCAGTCCGGCGGCGGCCAGTTCGGCGGTGTGTTCGCACAGCTGCGCCAGACCGAAGGTCAGCGCCGCGACATCGGCCGGATCCAGCGCCAGCAGCCGCTGCGCGGCGGTCGCGGTACCGGTCATCGTGGTGTACACCAGCGACAGCGCGGTCTGCTCGGGGCTCAGTCCGCTGACCGCACCGACGCGGCCCGCCGCGACCGCGAGGTGCGGGCGCGGACCCAGCGAGTCCCACGGGGCATCGGGCCAGACCCGGCGGGCCAGCCGCAGCAGCCCGCGGCCCTGTGCCCGCGACGCCGCCCGCGCCGCGGGAGCCGGTGTGCGGGCATCGGTTTCGGCGTCGGCTTGATGAACCGTCAGCTCGCCCCGGTGCACGGCGGCCGCGAGCGACGCGGTGACCAGGCCGCTGGTGCGGATCCGGCGGCGCAGATAGGCGTCCAACGTGTCCAGGTCGACGACCAGCCGGCTGGTCACCGCCTCCTCCACCCCACCGGAATGGACGTGGCCGCCGGTCGGCAACCGCGAGTCGGCCAGCGTCAGCAGGGTCGTCAAGGAGGCCATCAGAACAGGAAGTAGCGCTGTGCCATCGGCAATTCGGTGGCGGGTTGTTCTTCCCACACCTGTCCGTCGATGCGGACGGTGAACGTGTCGGGGTCGACCTCGATGCGGGGTTGGGCGTCGTTGAGCGGCATCTGCGCCTTGCCGATCGCGCGCACGTTGGCCACCGGCACCAGCTTGCGGTTGACCGCGATGCGGTCGGCCAGGCCGTCCTCGATGGCCTGCGGGGCGACGAAGTGCACCGAGGTGGCCGCCGCGGCGGCGGGTGAAGCACCGAACATCGGGCGCGGCAACACCGGCTGCGGCGTGGGGATCGAGGCGTTCGCGTCACCCATTGCCGCCCACGCGATCATGCCGCCCTTGAGCACGGCGTGCGGGCGCACCCCAAAGAACGCCGGCTCCCACAGCACCAGGTCGGCGAGCTTGCCGACCTCCACCGATCCGACCTCGTGGTCGATGCCGTGGGCGACCGCCGGGCAGATCGTGTACTTGGCGACGTAGCGGCGCACCCGGTTGTTGTCGGCCGCACCGTCACCCTCCAGCGCCCCGCGGCGCCGCTTCATCATGTGCGCGGTCTGCCAGGTGCGCAGCACGACCTCGCCGATGCGGCCCATCGCCTGGGCGTCGCTGCCGATCATCGAGATCGCGCCGAGGTCGTGCAGCAGGTCTTCGGCGGCGATCGTGGACGGCCGGATGCGGCTCTCGGCGAACGCCAGATCCTCCGGCACGCTGGGGTTCAGATGATGGCAGACCATCAGCATGTCGAGATGCTCGTCGAGGGTGTTGACGGTGTGCGGCCGGGTCGGGTTGGTCGAACTCGGCAGCACGTGCGCCTCGGACGCGACCGTGATGATGTCGGGCGCGTGCCCGCCGCCGGCGCCCTCGGTGTGATAGGCGTGGATGTTGCGGCCCTTGATCGCGGCCAGGGTGTCCTCGACGAAGCCGGCCTCGTTGAGGGTGTCGGTGTGGATGTTGACCTGCACGCCTGCGGCCTCGGCCACGGTCAGGCAGGCGTCGTTCGCCGCGGGTGTGGTCCCCCAGTCCTCGTGCAGCTTGAATCCCGCTGCCCCGGAACGTAACTGCTCCCACATCGCCTCGGCGCTGACGGTGTTGCCCTTGCCCAGCAGGGCGACGTTGAGCGGCCACGAGTCGAGCGACTCCAGCATGCGGGCCAGGTGCCAGGAGCCCGGGGTCACGGTGGTGGCCTTGGAGCCTTCGGCCGGGCCGGTGCCGCCGGCCACGATCGTGGTGATGCCGCTGCCGATGGCCTCTTCCATGATCAGCGGGCAGATCAGGTG
>JAEZIA010000386.1 GCA_023416315.1 Actinomycetes bacterium | reverse complement strand
CTGAGTACATCGGGGCCGTCCTTGGCGAACGCCGAGGTCACCAGCTCTTCGACCTCAGCGGGCGTCTGGGAGCTGCTGAACACGAGCTCACGCGGACTGTCCGTGACACCGATCTTGACCTCCACGCTGTGGCCCCTTCTCTCTTGTCTGCGTCGATTGCGCGTTACCCAGAAAGGCTAGTGGACGCCGATGATCGCGGTTACGGCCAGCCGTTCGCGGTGAGCGAATAGTGCGTCAAGCTGCGATAACAGCATGGCAACAGACAGGCGCGGCGCGTCGAAACCAGCGTCGGGCATTCATAACCTTGCGTGGTGAGCGACAACAAGCGCCGTCAGCGGCTGGTTCAGTGGCCCCGCGTCGCGCTGACCACCGCCGGTGTGCTGGTCGCCGCCACGGCGACGACGTACGTGGTGCGGACCGGCGACGCCGCCAGCATCACGGCGGAATCCGATGGCGCCGAGCCGACCCGCACCGTCGTGGCCATCCCCGGTCCCCGGACGTCGACCCCGGCTCCGGCGCCGGTCACCGTCACCGTTCCCGGGCTGCCGGTGGAGACGCCGGTGCGGGTGACACCGCCCGGCCCGGCCGCCGCTCCCCTGGCGCAGCCGATGGTCGATCCCGGCGAGATCGTCTACACCGTCGCAGGCAACCAGCGTCCCGACGACCCGGTGACCATCACCTACGCCGACGAGACCGGCGCGCTGCGGACGGTGGAGAACGTGTCGCTGCCCTGGCGGCTGACGGTGATCCCGACCGTGCCGGTCAACTACGTGACCGCCAGCAGCAACGGAAGCCAGCTGAACTGCTGGATCACCGATGCCCACGGCGCGACGGTGGCCGCCTCGACCGAGAACACGATCTCGGCGACCTGCAACCGCTAGTACCAATTGCGCGGGGCGCTGGCCCGACCGAGCAACACGCCCCAGCAGACGCGAAATCGCACGTTAAGGGGCGCAATTGGGCGAGTTAGCGACTGTTCGCGGCCGGGGCCTGCGAGGGCGCCGCTAGTCAGGCCAGGCCGAGCTGACGCATCCGGTCGTCGTGCGTGCGCTGCAGCCTGCCGAAGAAATCGGTGACCTGACCCAGTCCGCCCGGGCCCGCCAACACCAGGTCGACCAGCTCGTCGCGTTCGGCCAGCACGTATTGGGCCTGGGTGATCGCCTCACCCAGCAGCCGACGCGACCACAGCGCCAACCGGCTGCGCTGACGGCCGCTGGTGGTGACCGCCTGACGGACCTCGGCGACCACGAACTGTGAGTGGCCGGTCTCGGCGAGCACCCCGCGCACCACCGAGGCCACCTCGTCGGGCAGAACGTCGGCGATCTCGAGGTAGAAATCGGCCGCCAACGCATCGCCGACGTAGGTCTTGACCAAGGCTTCCAACCAGGTGCTCGGGGTGGTCAGCCGGTGGTAGTTCTCCAGCGCCGAGGCGTAGCGCGTCATCGCCGGGACGACGTCGACGCCGCGGGCCTCCAGCGCCTCGCGCAGCAGCTCGTAGTGCGCCATCTCGGCGGCGGCCATGCTTGCCATGTTGATGCGGCCGCGCAGGTCAGGGGCCATCCGCGCCTCGTCGGTGAGCCGATAGAACGCCGCGACCTCGCCGTAGGCCAACAAAGCGAACAACTCGTTGACGCCGGGATGGTCAGCGGTGATGGTCACCGGTGACGCCGAGGCGGGCTGAGGGGCGGTCATGGCCGACACTGTAGTCCCGGCCACAGCCGCGATCGGTGTCAGCAAGCGCGACCAGCTATGATGGAAGCCGACGAACGCCGTGAGGCGTGGTCAAGGAAATGTGCGTGCACGCAGTGGGCCCGCCTCCCTCAGTGCAGGGCCCGGCGATTCGGGGCATCGAAACTTTTGCCCGAGTCCATTCCGAAGTCAGAACTCGTGCGCGCGTGACAACGCATTCGAGGACCGACTACGGAAGGCACAACGCCACCACATGACCCCATTGACAACCCATCCCCAGCTTTCATTCGCCCAGCTCGGAGTCCGCGACGAGATCGTTCGGGCGCTTGCCGAAGAAGGCAAGGAATTCGCCTTCGCCATCCAGGAGCAGACCCTGCCGATGGCGCTGGCCGGCGACGACCTCATCGGCCAGGCCCGCACGGGCATGGGCAAGACCCTGGCCTTCGGTGTACCGCTGCTGCACCGCATCACCACCGACACCACCCGGCCGCTGACCGGCACCCCGCGCGCGCTCGTCGTGGTGCCCACCCGCGAGCTGTGCCTGCAGGTGCACGGTGACCTCGTGGCGGCGGCGAAGTACCTGCAGGCCGACGAGTCCCGCAAGCTGACCGTCACCGCCATCTACGGCGGCCGTCCCTACGAGCCGCAGATCGAGGCCCTGCAGAAAGGTGTCGACGTCGTCGTCGGCACCCCGGGCCGGCTCCTCGACCTCGCCCAGCAGGGCCACCTGCAGCTCGGCGGCCTGTCGGTGCTGGTGCTCGACGAAGCCGACGAGATGCTCGACCTCGGCTTCCTGCCCGACATCGAGCGGATCCTCAAGCAGATCCCGAGCGAGCGCCAAGCCATGCTCTTCTCGGCGACCATGCCGGACCCGATCATCACGCTGGCCCGCACGTTCATGAACCAGCCCACCCACATCCGGGCCGAGGGCGTGCAGGGCGCGGCCACCCACGACACCACCGAGCAGTTCGTCTACCGCGCCCACGCGCTGGACAAGGTCGAGATGGTCAGCCGCATCCTGCAGGCGCAGGGCCGCGGCGCGACGATGATCTTCACCCGCACCAAGCGGACCGCGCAGAAGGTCTCCGACGAGCTCGCCGAGCGCGGGTTCAAGGTCGGCGCCGTGCACGGCGACCTGGGTCAGATCGCCCGCGAGAAGGCGCTCAAGGCGTTCCGCAACGGCGACATCGACGTCCTGGTGGCTACGGACGTGGCAGCTCGAGGTATTGATATCGACGACATCACGCATGTGATCAACTACCAGATTCCCGAGGACGAGCAGGCCTACGTGCACCGCATCGGGCGCACCGGCCGCGCCGGCAAGACCGGCATCGCGATCACGCTGGTGGACTGGGACGAGCTGGAACGCTGGTCGATGATCGACAAGGCCCTCAAACTCGACTGCCCGGACCCGGCGGAGACGTATTCGAACTCGCCGCACCTGTACGCCGAACTGAACATCCCGACCGACGCCGGCGGCTCGGTCGGCGCCGCGCGCAAGTCGCAGGGCGCCAAGTCGTCGAGCGCGAAGTCGCAGGACGGCACCCGGATCAGCTCGACCGATTCGAACCGGGAGCGGCCCGCCCGCAACCGGTCCCGGCGCCGCACCCGCGGCGGCCAGGGCGCCAGCGGCCACGTGGAGACGTCGACCGACGCGGTCGCCCCCGCCACCGGTGACAGCGACAAGGCAGCCGAGGGCGGGGCCGACAGCCCGGCCCGCAAGCGGCGCCGCAGGCGTCGTCCGCGCAACACCGCCGAGGCCCCCGCAACCGCAGGCTGACGACCGCTATCGTCGCCTGATGGTCAGACCCGAGCGCCGCACCAAAGGCGATCTCGTCGCCGCTGCGACGATCACGCTTGTCGTCGCCATCATCGCCGCGCTGTTCTGGTGGAACAGCTCCGCGCGGGCGACGATCAGCCGGCCCGCCACCACTCCGGCGCCCAACCCGATTCCGGCGCGGGTGGTTCCCGAGGCGCTGCAGCAGCTGTGGACCGCGGCCAGCCCACGCACGCTGAGCCCGATCGTGGTGGCCGGCACCGTGGTGACCGGCGACGGCCGGACCGTCGAAGGCCATGACCCGCAAACCGGGCAGACCCGATGGACCTTCGCCCGCGACACCGACCTGTGCGGGGTCTCCTACGTCTACGACCTCGCGGTCGCGGTCTACCCCGACGTCCGCGGGTGCGGGCAGGTCAGCAGCATCCGCGGCGGCAGCGGGCGGCGCGGCCCCACCCGCACCGCCTACGCCGACAAGCACGTCGTGCTCAGCTCCAACGGCAGCGCCGTGTTGTCGGCCGGGCCCACCCGGCTGGAGCTGTGGCGCTCGGATCTGGTGCGGATGCTGTCCTACGGCGAGATCGACGCCCGAGTCAAACCGGTCAACCAGGGCATCGG
>JAEZIA010000354.1 GCA_023416315.1 Actinomycetes bacterium | reverse complement strand
ATCGCGGTCTCGTTGAAGGCCGACGCGGCACGCGTCGAGGAGGGCACCGAGCGCTACCTCATCGACGAGGACGGTCAGACGGTCTTCGCGTCGGCCTAGATGATCCGGGCTTGGGCCTCGGAGAGCGCGCGGAGTGCGGCGTCGACGTCGTCGTCGGTGGTGGCCCACGAACAGACGAACCGCACCGCCGGTTTGTGCGGATCGGGGGCGTGGACGGCGAAGTGCTCGCGGACTTCGGACAGCGCCTCGGACGGCAGGTCGACGAACACTTCGTTCGCTTCGGTCGGGGAGCTCAGGTGCAGGCCGAGATTCGTGATGCCGGAGCTGAGCCGGGCGGCCATCGCGTTGGCGTGGGCGGCGGCCTGAAGCCACGCGCCGTCGGCGAGCATCGCATCGAATTGCGCTGATACATAACGGTGTTTGCTGGCCAGATGGCCGATCTGTTTCTGGACGAACTCGATGCCGGTGAAGTGTTCGGGGCGACGTACCAGGATCGCGTCGCCGAACAGTATGCCGTTCTTGGTGCCGCCGATAGTGACGATGTCGGCGTCGCCGACAGCTTGGCTTGGCGGAACATCGAGGGCGGCAACCGCATTGGCGATGCGGGAGCCGTCGACGTGCACCAGCAGGTCGAGATCATGGGCGTGGTCGATGAATTCGGCGATGGCAGCGGGCTGCCAGACCCTGCCGTTCTCGGTGGACTGGGTAATGGTGACGATGCGGGGTTGGGAGTGGTGCACGTCGCCGCGGCGGGTGATGCGGCGATCGAGCAGCGCCGGGTCGAGGATGCCGTCGTCGCTGGGCAGTGCGTGCAGGCTGGCGCCCGAAACCAGGGTGGGCCCGCCGGCTTCGTCGAGCAGCGAATGGGCGATGTCGCTGCAGAGGATCTCGTGCCAGGGACGGACGGCGGAGGTCAGCGCGATGATGTTGGCGCCGGTGCCGGTGAAGGCGAACAGGACGTCGGCGCCGGGGGAGTCGAAGGTGGCCCTGATGCGGTCCGCGGCGCGCGCGGTGATGGGGTCGGCGCCGTAGGACGGGGTGGTGCCGGTATTGGCGGCGACGAGGGCATCGAGGGCTACCGGGTGTGCGGGGGCGGCGTTGTCGGAGGCAAAAGCGGAGGACGGCGTGGGCACAAAACCATCGTTGCACCCTTTCCTGCCGGGGCTCGGGGTGAGCGGAACGATTGCGTGACTACGTGGGGCTGGCGAGAATGTGGCCATGCCCGAACCTCACAAGACCGACACCACGGCAGGCCTGACACCGCTGGCTGGGCGGATCGAAGAACTCGCGTCCACGTTGAACGTGAAATCGGTGCTCGTCATGCGCTCCGAAGCGGACTCGATGGTGGTGGCGGCGACCGCCGGCGAGGCCACCAAGCACTACACCGTGGGGGCCGCGGGTAAGAAGGCGCTCGACGACTCCTCCCGGGTGCCGCTGTACTGCGAGAAGGTGGTCGACAGCGACGACCCGCTGTTCGTGCAGGACTCCCGCGAGGATGCGACGTTCGCCGGCAACGAGGACGAGGTGGAGTTTGGCCTGCACAACTACTTGGGCCTGCCGGTGCACGATGCCTCGGGCTCGGTGGTGGGCACAGTATGTGTGCTCGACGATTCGGCCCGCGGGTACAGCGACGAGGAGCGCGCGCAGCTGTCGGCGTTTCGCGGTGAGGTCGAGGCGATCCTGCGCGAGGACGGTACCGCGCTGAGCTGAGCCGGACCTTCCGCCGTCCGGCGCGTCCGGCGTGCGACGATAGGTGCCGCACGAGGGGCGGTAGCTCAGTTGGTCAGAGCCGGGGACTCATAATCCCTTGGTCGCGGGTTCGAGCCCCGCCCGCCCTACTTAAAGGGTGTTTTCCAAATCAATTCTTGGAACTCATCGGTTCTTCACCGTTTATGACGGTGTTGGCAGGTCGTACAGCATGCCGCCACGCCTCGCGTACGGCGGCGAGCGCTTCGGCTGCCGTAACAGTGAGGCGGGTCTGTCCGGCCAGCTGCGCCTGCCACTCGGCGTCGGTCGGGGCCCGGTCGAACATGCGCTGTGTCGGCGCCTTGTTGGTCGGTCCGTATCGCCGAAACAGTGCGGCGGCGTCCGAGTCGATAGCGCCGACCCGGCTCAGCGCCCACAGGTCCCAAAGATCGCGGGCTGCGTGTCGGTCCGTCCATGTCGCCGTCTTCGACGCCGCGAATGCGGGGAGAGTCGGCACAAGCAGTTCAGCCGCGGGTGCGTCCGCATAGCGCTGAAACAGGTCGCGGCGTTCCGTCGGCCAGACGACCCGGTCGCGCGCCGAGAGCAATTGCAGCCGGACCGGGCGTCCGTCCGAAGGCCGCAACAGCACCGGCAGGGTGTCTGCAGTAACGCTTAAGGCGGGTTCGACGGTCAGCCTGCCGTGGGAGCGCGCGACGGCGCGGGGGAGTGTGGCGTCGAGCTCGTTGGCCACCTCTTTGCGGCTGCCGATGGCGATGAGATCGATGTCTTCACTCAGCCGGCCGTCGGGCAGATGGGTGCGAGCCAGGGCGGTACCGCCGATGAAGTGGACGCGGTCACCGAACTCACGGCTGAGGAACGCGAGGATGTGGGAAATGAGGTGATCGCGCTCAACCTGTTCGGCGGACACGCCGAACTGCGTTGCGACCGAATCACGTTCGTCAGGATCCATGATCAACCCCCGCCCAATCTTCCGCCCGGCGGAGGGAGGCCACGCGGCGCTGCTCGGCGGCCAGGCGCTGGAGGCGTTTCTTGTCGCTGCGTGAGTAGAGCGCCGCGACAGCGTCAGGAACGTCGGATTCGTTGTCGCCAAGGGTTGGGCGGTGGGCCAGGTCCAGGACTGTCTGTTCGGGCGTGGTCACCAACGTCGGCCCCAGTTCGGTAGGAATACGTTCGGCGTCGAGACTGCGGGTATCGCGCTGGACGAACCGCACAACGGCGGGCCTATCGGTCAGTGCGACGGGATGGTGGCGGCGTGGCACCGCCACGATTGCGGATGCCACGGCGCGTGGAAGGACTCCGTGCAGACGTGCGGCACTGAGTCCCATGACGACGATGTCGTCATGGCCGTAGATCGTTGTGGCAATTCCCGCGGCGGCGGCCTCCAGGTCCGGGAGCCACCGGCGCCCCACCATGCCCTGAGGAACGACCACGTAGTAGCCGTCGGCGAGGCGGTGGAGCAGACCGCGATCCGTCAGTCGGACCAGCTGGGTCCGGGGGTGGGCATACACGGCAGCGGCGTCGCGTGGCCGGATTGTGCGCAGCGGAGCCTGCGCGAGGGCGGTAGGAATCGGCGTGCTTCGGGTCTGGGCCACGATCACTCCTCAAGTACGCATTTCGTACTCCTGTAGAGTACGAAATGCGTACTCATAGCGCAACGTCAGTCTGGGCTCCGTGCCATCGCCATCGCGCACAGCCCGACGAGTGAGTCAGCGGCAGCAATCCGGGTCGAGCACGGCACACAGTGCGCCGAGCGCATCGGGCGCGCGGCGATGGAAGACGTTCATTCCCCGCCGATCCGACACGACGAATCCCGCCCGACGAAGTTGAGCGAGATGATGACTGACGGTGGACTCAGGCAATCCCAGCACTGCGGATAAGTCGCCGCTGTTCTCTTCGCCCGCAGGGGAACTGAACAACACGGACATCATGCGCACGCGCATCGGGTCGGCGAGCGCCTTGAGTCGCAGCGCCACCTGCAAGGCGTCATCCTCGCTCATCGGGGGTTCCCATGTCTCGCGTCCAACTCGCCCTCAACGTCGACAACCTCGACGAGGCCTCGGTGTCGAGGTCGAGTCCAGCGCCACCGTGCACGCCGAGATCTCGCGGATGGCCGATGCCGGGCTGTTTACCGACGAGGAAATGAACACCACCTGCTGCTTCGTCGCCCAGGACAAGGTCTGGGTGACCGGCCCGGCCGGCGAGAAGTGGGAGGTTTACCCGGTGCTGTCCGACGCGGAGACGTTCGGCACCAGCCCGCAGCATCTCGACGGCAGCGGCGACAGTGCGGGTGGTGTGTGCTGCGGTGGGTCCGCCGCCGAGGCCGCCGACGCCGAAGTTCCGAACGCCTGCTGCTGAGGGGTCCCCGGTGCGCTCATCGGGTGCTGCCACCGCCGACGTGACGGTCCAGGAAGGCAATCTGATCGGTCACGATCTGCTCGAAGTGCGGGTCCAGATAGGGCTCGAAGTGAGTGCAGTCGTAGGACCGCACCTCGGCGTTCGGGATTCGGGCCACGATCTTGCGGGCCTTCTCGTATGGCGTGACATCGTCTTTCGTAGCGAGTTGCACCAACGTCGGAGCAGTGATCCTGGCGGCGTGCCGACCGGGTGAATACAGCGGTACGCGCAGAGCGATGCGGGCGGCGACGCTGTTCTCCGCCTCGAGTTGCGCGCGCATGTGCTCGGCCGCTTCACCCCCGGCCATTTCCTCGACCAGTTCATACGCACCGGGTGACGTCATCATGGCGAATTCGCCGGGCCTGCCGATGGACTTGACCCGGTGCGGTGCACGCCCGAGCCAGGCGCCGATCTGATCGCGCAGTCCCGCCGCGACGAGGCGCGCTACCAAAGCGGGGGGTTGCGAAAAGGCTGAGGCGGGTCCGCTGACGTGGGGGACCTGGACGATGGCGGCTGCGAAACCGTGGTCGCGGGCGGCCAATGTGAGAACGTGGCCGCCGCCGAAGGAGGAACCCCATCCGACCACCCGGGTGGCGTCGACGTTGTCCAGGTTACGGGCGTAGGCGATCGCGGCCCGCCAGTCCGCCTGCTGTTTGGCGATGTCGAGGATGCGGCGGGGTTGTCCGTCGCTGGCACCCCAGTGCCGGTAGTCGAATACCAGGGCGGCGTAGCCGGCTTGGGCGAATCGCGCGGCGTAGGCGTCCAACCGCAGCTCGCGGAAGGCGGCGAACCCGTGTGCCATGACGACGATGGGCGGATTCTCAACGCCCTCGGGTCGGTAGAACCACGCGGCGCAGGGGGTGCCATCGGAGTCAAAGGTGACGTCACTGCGGACGTAACGACGTGGTTGGTTCATTCTCATGGTCTCCGTCGGCTATCTTGAATGGCGTTCAACAAAACGTAACAGCGTCTTGAATGACATTCAACAACGTGTGACATAGACGGCAGTGGAGGACGTGATGGCGCGGAACAAACGTCCGCAAGCCGCCGACGAGAAGCGCGCGGAAATCGTCGCCGCAGCACGACGGCTGTTCATCGACGCCGGTTACGATGCCACCCCGATGAGCCGCCTCGCCAAGGAAGCCGGAGTCGCCCCCAACACCATCTACTGGTACTTCGGGGACAAGGACGACGTCCTCCTCGCGGTTCTCACAGCCGTCATGGCCGACGTGTGGCCGCAGTACCAGGACGTTGCCGGCGAGCCGCTTGCCGATCGGCTGTGTTGGGTGGTCGGTCAACTCCTTTCGATGAGCCGCCTGGTGACCACAGTGCACGCCCGCGTCGAACATTCGCCCGCCATTGCCGAGTGGCATCACAACTTTCACCTGATCACCGGCGCCCTGGTCCGCCACGAATTGGAGACGGTGGGAGTGCCGCCTTCGACCGTGGAAGCCGAGGTGATGATCGGCATCTTCACCGTCGAAGGACTCCTCATGCACCACCAGAACGAAGCCGAGCAACGCGCCATCTGCGAAGCCCTGGCTTCGCGCTGGGCGATGTCGCAGCCGCAGACGTCCTCAGTGCCGAGCAGCAGCGAATGCCGAATGGGGGAGCGGCCGGCTCAGAGCTGACCGTGCCGGGGCGGTTTCGTCCCGGACAAGGGGTACCGACCGATGTGGTGCACCTTCCAGCGCGTCGCGTCGTGCAACGTGTGGGTGCGGGCATCGCGCCAGTACCGAGAGAGGTTGGCCGACCCGGACGCGCTGCGGGTACCGCCGAGCTCGAACAGCGTGGTGGACGCTTCGAGTGACGCCCGGGTGGCGGCCACCTTGGCCACCGCGACCGCGATCGACGCCTCCGCCGCGCTGTCCGCGTCGAGATTCGCCGTCGCAGCGTCCACCGCTCGGCCGGCCTCGGCCAGAAGTGCCTGTGCGGCACGGACGGTCACGGTCACATCGCCGGCGACCTGGATCAGCGTCGGATCGTCGGCTGCCACGGACACATCGGTCTCGAAGTGGGGCCGCGCCGTGGCGGCCTGCCGAACACCCTCGGCCAGCGCGGCGGTGGCAATCCCCACATCCAGCGCCGCGTGAAACAACTGCGCCCGCGCGCCATAGACGGTGGGACGAGCGAAGATCGGGGTGAACGGCACCACCTGCGCGGCCGGTAACCGAACATCGTCGAGCGTCACCGTGCCGGATGCGGTGGTCCGCTGGCCCATCCCGTCCCAGTCGTCGATAACGGTCAGCCCGGGTGTGCCGGCCGCGACGAACGCCAGTGCCTTCGGGGTCGACGACGTCGGTGGCTGTGCGGGGTTCTCCGGCAGGGAGGCCCGCACGATCACCCAATCGGCGAAAAGTGCACCGGTGGAATAGAACTTACGGCCCGTCAGAAGGTAGTCACCGGCA
The DNA here is from genome assembly GCA_023416315.1 of Actinomycetes bacterium. Classification (GTDB taxonomy): domain Bacteria; phylum Actinomycetota; class Actinomycetes; order Mycobacteriales; family Mycobacteriaceae; genus Mycobacterium. Next base: position 7,435 of record JAEZIA010000354.1, on the reverse strand, counting down.
TCGGTGGGCACCAGGGTGGTGGTGTCGACGTCGATCGTGTGCGGGCCGCGCTCGGACTGTGCGTTGGCGAACAAGGCCCCAGCCAACACCTTCTCGTAGAAGAACGCCTGCTGATCGGGGCTGCCCTGCAGCCGCACCGCCTCCAGGAAGGTGTAGTGCGAGTGCGGAATCTGGGCCAGTGACGCATCGGCGTGGGCGATCAACCGGAACACCTCGGCGATCACCGACGCCTGAGCGCCGATACCCCCGTGTTCCACCGGAACGGATAAGGCAAGTAGCCCAGCGTCTTTCAGGGCGTGAACCTGCTCGTAGGGCAGCTGGCGGCCGCAGTCGCGTTCGCCGGCCTCAGCGGCGAAGGTCTCGGAAAGCTCCGCGGCGACCGCCAGCGCGTGGCTGGCGTCCGTGATGTGAAGGGGCACCGGTGTGCCTACCGGGTCGACCCCACGAACGGGATCGACACGGTCGACGCCTCGTCCGCCCCCGCGTTGAACAGGCCGCGCTGCCGCAGGATCGGCACCACCCCCTCGCCGAACCAGAACAGCTCCTCCAAGTGCGGATAACCGGAGAAGATGAACTCGTCGATCCCGATCTCGGCGTACTCGGCGATCCGGTCGGCTACTTCGGTATGGCTGCCGACCAGAGCCGTCCCCGCCCCACCGCGCACCAGGCCCACGCCGGACCACAGATTCGGTGCGATCTCCAGGCTGCGGGCGTCACTCCAGGAGCCGTCGGCGCGGTGGGCCTCGTGCAGAGCGAGCATTCGCTTCTGCCCCTCGGACTGGCTGCGCGCCAGCCCGGCCTGCGCGGTGCGCACGGTCTCCTCATCCAAGGCGGCCACCAACTTGTCGGCCTGTGCCCATGCCTCCTCGGAGGTGTCGCGCGAAATCGTGTGGAGGCGGATTCCGAAGCGCAGCGTGCGGCCCTGCTCCGCACCCAGCTCCCGGATCCACTCGATCTTCTTGCGCACGGCGGCGGGCGGTTCGCCCCAGGTGAGGTACACATCCGAATGCCGCGCGGCGACAGGTCCTGCTGCCTGCGAACTGCCGCCAAAGTACAACGGCGGCACTGGATTCGGCGGCACCGCCAGAGCAGCCTCCTCGACATCGATGTATTCGCCCTTGTGCGTGACGGTTTCGCCGGCCCACAGTCGGCGCACCACATCGAGGAACTCGTCGCAGCGCCGGTACCGCGCATCCTTGTCGAGGTGGTCGCCGAATGCCCGTTGTTCGTGCGCCTCACCGCCGACGACGACGTTGAGCAGGATGCGGCCCGGGGCGTGGCGGGCGAACGTGGCCGCCATCTGAGCGGACAGGGTGGGACTGACCAGACCGGGACGGAACGCCACCAGGAACGCCAGCGAGCTGGTTTCCCGGGCCAGCAATGACGCGGTGATGAACGCGTCTTCGCACCACGCGCCGGTGGGGATCAGCGCACCGGTGAAGCCGAACCGTTCCGCGCCGCGCACGATCGACGCAAGATAGTCGATGGTCGCCTCCCGGTCACCCCCGGCTGCACCGGCCGGAGTGCCGTGGCCGCCCCCGACGATCAACCGGCTGTCGCCATAAGTGGGCAGGAACCAGTGCAGCTTCACAGGCACGGACAGATCTCCTCGGACTAGGTTCGCCTCAACACTTGGCACGTTACGTCGGAAGTGGGTTGGGCTCGCCGTCGCGGCTGGCTCGTCATGACAGCCAAGCCGACGCCGTGGGCGGTAGGCCGCGCCAGTTCCCTGTGCCGTCGCTGCCGCCGGAATTAAAATTTCGGTGATCGAATACTCGGCTTGCGCAGGACAGAGCAGTCCGTGAGGTTCACTGCCCTGGTCGATCGGGGTGGACACCTATACGCTGTTCGTGACCGAGGAGTCTCGACGCGATCCCGGGAGCTGCCCAGCATGCTCTCAGGTAAACCGTTGTCGTGCAGGACATCACGGATCGTTCGAAACGAGGCACCCATCATGGCCGCAGATCTCCCCGACAAGGCTCTCGAACTGCGTTCGCTGGTGACATCGGACGGCACTCTCGAACTCTCATTGCACGAGGTCGATGTCCCCACGCCCGCCGGCAACGAGGTGCTGGTGCGCATCGAGGCCGCCCCGATCAACCCGTCCGACTTGGGGCTGCTGATCGCAACCGCCGACATGACCAAGGCAACGGTGACGGGCACCCCGGAACGCCCGGTCGTCACCGCACCGATTCCCCAGGAGTCGCTCACCGGACTCGCCGCACGATTCGACCAATCGCTTCCGGTCGGCAACGAAGGTGCGGGCACCGTGGTGGCCGCCGGGGCATCCGATGCGGCCCAGGCGCTCGTCGGCAAGACGGTCGGTATCGCCGGCGGTGCGATGTATTCGCAGTATCGAGCCGTCGACGCCCGCGCCTGTCTCGTCCTGCCCGACGGCGCCACTGCGCGGGACGGAGCATCGTCGTTCGTCAACCCGCTCACCGCATTGGGAATGACGGAAACCATGCGCCGCGAAGGGCATTCGGCGCTGGTGCACACCGCAGCCGCGTCGAACCTCGGGCAGATGCTGGTCAAGCTGTGCCAGAAGGACGGCATCGCGCTGGTGAACATCGTTCGTAAGCCCGAGCAAGAGGAGATCTTGAAGTCGCTCGGCGCCGAGTATGTGCTGAACTCGACGTCACCGTCGTTCCACGCCGATCTTGTGGAGGCGCTCGCGGCCACGAACGCGACGCTGGCGTTCGACGCGACCGGCGGGGGCACACTGGCCAGCGACATCCTCAACGCCATGGAGCAGGTGGCCAGCTCGAAAGCCTCCGAGTACTCGCGCTACGGCTCGACGGTCCACAAGCAGGTGTACATCTACGGTGTACTCGACACCGGCCCAACGGTGCTCACCAGAAACTTCGGCATGGCATGGGGGATCGGCGGCTGGCTGCTGACACCGTTTCTGGCAACAGCCGGAGCCGAAACCCTTGGGCGGCTGCGTCAGCGCGTCGCCGACGAGCTCACCACGACGTTCGCGAGCAGCTACACCAGTGAGGTGTCACTCGCCGGCATGCTCGGTCCCGAGGCGTTCACCAAATACGTCAAGCGGGCGACCGGGGAGAAGTTCTTGGTTACTCCGCACTCCCCGTAACGAATGCGTCAAATAACCGCAGGTTGACGACCTGCCTCGTTTAGGCTGCGCTGTGGCCCTCCACCGGGGTGTGGCCGGATGGGAGTTCGCTGATATGAGTCCTGTGCGTACGCGAGCAATAGTCCGAGTCACGGCGGCCGCCGTCGCTCTCGGACTCGTCGTCGCCGGTTGCGGCAAGGATGAGGAGAAGTCGGAGGAGACGACGACAAGCACGACGACGTCGACCACCACGACCACCGTCGCTGCCGAGGCCACCACCAGCGCCGAGGCGACGGTGCCGGCCGGAACGCCGGATTACGCGTCGCTGCTGGTCAAGCCAGCCGACATCCCGCAGGTGGCCAACGTCCCGTGGGTGGGCGATACCCCCAAGGTGACCCTGACGCCGACGCCGCCCGACGTGTCGCAGACCTACACCTCCGGGACCGATGCGATCAACATCTCGGTGATCATCAGCGACGACACCACCCAGGCTGCGTCCGGTCTGGCCGGTGCCGCGAACAGTGTGCCCACCCAGGTGACGGGCACGGCGACGCCGCTGCCTGAAGTCACCCAGGATGCGACGGTCACGATCGGCACCTCGCCGGACGGCAAGGCCGCGATGGCGGCGCTGCTGTTCACGGTGGACCGCACGGTCGTGGTCGCGGTCTTCAGTAGCGCACCCGGTGACCTCAACCCGGTCCCGCAGGACTTCGTCGAGGCCGTCGGCAAGGCTCAGGTCGCGGCGATCGAGGAAAACCTGCCCAACCTGAAGTAGCCGAGAACCAATCGCGAAAGGCCAGGGGCGTTGTGCCCCTGGCCTTTTCGCGTTGAACCTAGATGCTGCACTTGGAGGGGCCGCGGAACGGCCGGAGCCGGCATCTCGCCGAGCACGCGGATCTCGCGCTTCGCCTGCTCATCAGCGGATCGGACAGGTCGGGGGTCGAAGATCAGACCCCGGCCGGCACCCGTTGCCGTGCCGACGAATTGCGCATCTCGGCCCGCAATGTCGTGAAGTCCGAGATCGTCTTGGACACCACGGTGGCCACCGGCCTGGCATTGCGACTGGAGGCCTCGGTCTTGGACACCATGATCACGCTGTCGATATAGGGCTGAATGGTGGTCGCGTTCTGCACCGTGGCCACGATGACGAGCTGGAAGCCGAACTTGCGGAACGCCTGCAGCGCCTGCTGAGCGAATTGCGGATCCGACTTCGAGAACGCCTCGTCGAGCATCAGCTGCGCGAAAACCGGCTTGTTGTCCTGACTCTCGGGGTTGGCCAGGTTGAAGCTCAGCGCGCCCGCGAGGCAGAACGCCATCAGTTTCTCCTGCTCACCACCGGAGTTGTCGCCGGCATTGCTGTGCGTGCGAATCAGTTCCTCGGTGTGAACGTCCCATTCGGCGCAGTCAAAGGTGAACCGGTTGCGCACATCCAGCGCATCGCGCGTCCACGCCTTGTCCTCCGGCGCCGTCGACGCCAGCCGGTTGCGCAACCGCAGAATGTCGGCATATTGGTCCAGGATCGCCTGCTTATCGCCAAGACCCACCTCGGCGATCCGCCGGGAGATCGACCGCACGATCTCGGTCAGCTCGGCCACCGCGGTCAGGCTGCGGGGGGTGGCCCGCAGCGTCAGCCGGGTGCCGCTGTTGAACTCGACCGCACCCAGACCCGTGTTGACCCGGTCGATCTGCTCGCTGATCCGGCGCGCTTCCTGCTCAGCCACCCGGTGCAGGGTGAGGATCGCGTCGGGGGCCTGCTCGGTGACCAGCCGCATCATCCGCTCGTAGGCCTCCGGCAGTTCGCGCTCGTCGATGTGGCGGCACAGCGCCACATAATCGTGCACCCGCTCGTCGAACACGTCGCTGTCGTTCGGGATCGCATCCGGGAATGCCGTGTCGAAGGTGTTCAGGATGCGAGCCAGCTCATCGTATGAGCGCCTGCGGCTTTCGCGCAGCTGCTCACGTTCGCGACGGATCGTGTTGAACACCGCTTCGCGATGCGGTTCCGGATTGAGTACATCCAGCGGAACCGGCACATCGGCGGCATACCGGTTCAGCAGCTCGGTCAACGGCTCCGAGACGAACGCGGGCGCCAGCCGGTCCTGCAGCTCCAACAGCTGGGTACGCCGGCCGTCGAGGTCGTCGCGGCGGGTCTGGATCGCCCCGCGCCGCGTCATCAGCGTCTGGATCTCCTCCCAGCACTGGTCGGCGCGGGCGGTCAGCGCGTCGATGTCCGGGTTGTCGGCCAGCAACAGCTCGAACTGCTCGCGCAGCCGGTCGGCGTGCCCGTCGGCGGTCTCGATGTCGACGTGATTCCATTGCGGGAACTGCTCGCAGATCGCCTTGCACGCCGCGGCCCGGTCGCGCCACTGCTGGCGCTGCGCGGCGATCTCATCGGCCGTGCGCCGCGCCTGCTGGTACGCCTCTTCGGCGGTGGCCAGGTCGACGGTCAACGCATCGATCTTGGCTCGAACGTCGCCCTGGTAGATGTAGTCGGACTGTTTGAGCGGACGACGGTCGTCCTTGATGGCCAGCCGTTCGGAATCCTTGTACAGGCCGGTATCGGTGACCGCGCGGCGGAACCGGGAGAACACGTCCGGGGTGTCGACGCAGATGTGGTCACCCGCCGCGGCGATCACATCGGCGGCCTCGGCCGCGCACGGATGGGTCGGGTCGACGACGAACAGCTTGCTCGCCAACGTATTCGGTTCTGCTTCGGCCGGGGTGGCACCGACCAGCGAGGCGCGCACATGGTGCAGCTGCAGCCGTCCGCCCATGTTGGTCTCGTTGACGAACCGCAGCACCGCCGAATACCGCTCGTCGGGCACCAGCAGCCGCAGGCCCACCCCGCGCAGCACCTTCTCCACGGCCACCCGCCAGCGGCCCTGCTCGGGACGCAGGTCCATCAGCTCGGCGATGTAGGGCAGCTCGCCGGGGTCGATTCCGACTGCGGCGCAGATGTGTTCGCGCATGGTGATCGCGAACTCCGGCAGCGCCGAACCGACGTGCTCGACGCGCTTGAGTTCCTTGGCGGCGTCGTCACGGGCGATGCGCGCCGCCTTCTGCGCGTACTCCGCGTCGGTGGACGCCTCGCGGCCACGGTCCAGCTTGGCCAATAGTTCGGTGACCAGCGTGGCGAGTTCCTCACGCAGGTTCCAGAACTCGTCGGCGGTGTCGGGCACGTCGATGTCGTGCGCGGCCAACATCGACTCGTAGGCGGCGCGGCGCCGCGAGACCTGCTCGGCCTGGGCCTCGGCGGCCGCCACCTGCGACTGCAGCGGTCCCAGGCTTGCGCTCGACCCACTGATCTGTGCGTTGAGTGAATCGCCCTCGGCCTTGGCGAGATTCAGCTGCCGCGTGACATCCTCGTACTCGTTGCCGAGCTGATCGATGGTGGCGTCGAGCGACTCGATCTGCGGTCCGCACTGGGCGAGCCGGACGTGGTCGGTGTAGGCGCGCACCATCGGCTGGTCCACCAGGTCGATGATGCCCAGGTCGGAGGATTCCGAGGCGTAGCGTTGCTGGATCTTCTCGATATCGCCGAGGATCTTGCGCTTCTTCTGCGCGACAGCCAGCAGTTCGCGGGCCTCCACCAGCGGATCGATCTGCTTGAGGGCGTCGGGCAGCCGGGTCAGGCTGCTCGGCTCGTCGAGCATGAACTCGCGGACGAATTGCTCCAGTCCGCCAACGCTTTTCAGCGACTTCGCCTTGCCAAGCAGCTGCTGAGCGGCGTCGGAGGCGCGGATGCCGATGGTGGCGTACAGCTGCGCCAGGTATTGCGACTCCACCTTGGTGGAGAACCGCCACTCGTCGTCCTTGAACACCGATGAGTCGAAGCGCCCGGCCGCCCAGCGGTTGCAGACGTCCTCGATATCGCGGTCGCCGTCGGCCAGCACGAACCGGCTCGACGAATCCGAACGGGATTCGCCGGTCAGCCATTTCAGCACCAGGCCGGTGACCGTGCGTCCGGTGTTGCTTCGGTAGCTGACGGCGATGGCCGACCAGGCGGTGCCCTCGCCACGCAGATACATCACCTTGCTGGTGCCGCCGTCACTGCGCTGGCCCCACGCGCCGCGCACGTACTTGTCGACGGTACGCCTGCCCGCGCTCGACCCGGCTGCGGTGTTGTCGCCGGAGGCGTTGAAGTTGCGCCGGTTGAACGGCAGGAACCCCAGCGAAATGGCGTCCAGCAGTGAGGATTTACCACTGCCCGACGCGCCGGCGATCAGCGCGCCGCCCGCACTGAACGGGATGTCGTGATACCCGTCGAACACACCCCAGTTGATGACCTGCAGCCGCGACAAGTGGAACTGTTCAGCCATCGAGTGCGGTCTCCTGTTCGTCGCGGTCGCCGGCTGCGCC
>JAEZIA010000350.1 GCA_023416315.1 Actinomycetes bacterium | reverse complement strand
CCGCCGGAGACGCCGGGTGCCGTGCCCGTCACACCGCCGGGTGCCGTGGTCTCGCCGCCGGGCGCGGTGGTCGCACCGTCGGCGGGGCTGGTCGTCACGACCACGGACGTCGTCGGCGTCGTCGTGGTGGTGCTCGTGCTCGTCTCGGACTTGTCGCCGCTACTGCCGCAGCCGACAGCCAGCGTCAGCATCGCGGCACCGCCGACGAATGTCACAGCGGCCCTTGATATCCGTCTCGATCGAACAGCCATGCGGCCCTCACTTCCTTGTTAGGGGACGCCTCCGCGTACCCGCGGTGGGGCGGCCCTAATCCAGTGAGTCCCAGAAGTCCGTCAGCGCCTTCGCGCCGCGGACCGGATCCTGCAGCATCCACCAGTGCCCGAGCCCCTCGAGCACCTCGGTGCGGGCACCGGCCTGCTCGGCGGCGGCGCGCCGCTGTTCGTCGGTGCCGACGTAGGTGTCCTCGGTGGCCAGCAGCGACAGCCCGGGCCGGGCGGTGGCGTTCGCCAGCAGCCGGCCGGCCTCGGCCACCGCGGGCTGCGCGGCCGAGCGGTACAGGGCCAGGACGGCCCGACCCATCTCGGGTCCCTGCGCGAGCGCGAGCTCGGTGGCGACGGCGGCCGAGATGCCCAGCGCGGTCATCTGGGCGACCCGATCCTCGAGCTGGCCGCCCATCATCGCCTCGACCAGGGCTTCTCCTTCGCCGGGCGTCTGCCAGACCTGCGCCAGGTCGTGCCAGACGTAGTCGGGGTGCAGGATGCCCAGCACGTCGCTGGCCCAGCTGCGGACCAGTTCGGGCCGGTGGATGACGACGTTGAGCACATGCCCGCCGCCCCAGTCATGCCCGACCAGGTCGACGGGCTGCTCGAAGCCCTCCAGTTCCGACATCAGCCAGTCCCGGTAGGCCACCATGGTCGCCGGGAAATCGTCGGGCAGCGGCGCGCCGAAGCCCGGCGGCGACAGCCGCACCACGTCGTCGCGTCCGAGCGCCTCGACCAGCGGGCCCCAGATCACGTCGGTTTCCGGATTGCCATGCACCAGAACGACCGTCATGGCGCCATCCTGGCATGGCCCACGGCGCCGGCGGGAGCCGCCCATGGGGACGCCGGCGCACCGATGCTAAGTTTTGACAGGCGTCAAAACGCCGTCACGACTACAGATAGGGGCCGCCGATGGATCCTCGGACGCCGGTACTGGTCGGGGCGGGCCAGATCAACCAGCACGACGATGCGCAGATCGAACCCGTCGACCTGATGGCTGCGGCTGCCCGCGAGGCCGCCGATGCGCGGGTGCTGGCCGCCGTCGACGCGATCCGGGTGGTGAACCTGCTGTCGTGGCGCTACCGCGATCCCGGGCTGTTGCTGGGCCAGCGGATCGGCGCCCAGAATCCGTCGACCTACTACACCGGGGTCGGCGGGAACACCCCGCAGTCCCTGGTCAACCAGGCCTGCCTCGATATCCAGCAGGGCCGCGCCGACGTCGTGCTGCTGGCCGGGGGAGAGACCTGGCGCAGCCGGAAGCGCCTGAAGGCCAACGGAATCCGGCCAGACTGGACCCGTCAGGGTGAGGACGTCGCGGTGCCGCCGGGCGCCGAGGACGAGGTCCCGATGTCCAGCCCGCCCGAGGAACGCATCGGCCTGCTGCTGCCGTCGCACGTCTACCCGCTGTTCGAGCAGGCGCTGCGCATCGCGGCCGGCGAGAGTGTCGTGGACCACCAGCGCCGCACCGCGCAGTTGTGGGCCCGGTTCAGCGCGGTGGCCGCGGCCAACCCGCAGGCCTGGAGCCGCCAGGAGCGCACCGCCGAGGAAATCGCGCAGGTCGGCCCGGACAACCGGATGATCAGCTGGCCGTATCCGAAGCTGATGAACTCCAACAACATGGTCAACCAGGCCGCCGTGGTGATGTTGTGCTCGGCGGAGCGGGCCACCGAGCTGCAGATCCCGCGCGACCAGTGGGTGTTCCCGTACGCGGGCACCGATTCCCATGACACCTACGCGGTGGCCGAACGCCACGAACTGCACCGGTCCCCGGCAATCCGGATCGCCGGGCGCCGCGCGCTCGAACTCGCCGGTGTCGGTGTCGAGGACCTGGCACACGTCGACGTCTATTCGTGCTTCCCGTCGGCGGTACAGGTGGCGGCCGGCGAGCTCGGATTGCCGATCGACGACCCGCAGCGGCCGTTGACGGTCACCGGCGGGCTGACGTTCGCCGGCGGGCCGTGGAACAACTACGTCATGCACTCCATCGCCACCATGGCCGGCCTGCTGCGCGCGGACCCCGCCGCCTACGGCCTGATCACCGCCAACGGCGGCTTCCTGACCAAGCACAGTTTCGGCGTCTACAGCGCCACCCCGCCGCCGGTGGCCTTCCGCTGGGAGGACGTCCAGCCGGAGGTCGACCGCCAGCCCACCCGCACCGCGCTGGTGGAGTGGGACGGGGAGGGCACCGTCGAATCCTGGACTACGCCGTTCGACCGCGACGGGCAGCCGGAGAAGGCGTTCCTCGCGGTCCGCACACCGGACGACGCCCGCGCGATGGCCTTGATCGACGACGCGGAGGCGGCGGCGGTCACCGTCCGCGAAGACATCGCCGGGGCCAAGGTTCGGGTGCACCCCGACGGGCGCGCGAGCCTGCTCTGATCGCATTCGCCCCAGCCGGCACAAGCTCGCTATTTTCGGTCCGACCTGCTTATTCTCGTTGAGCACGACGGGGGACATAGGGGCGTGGGATGCGGATCTTGCTCACAGAGGTCACTGCAGAGCTGGGTCGCGCCCTCGCCCACAGCATGCTGGCGGCCGGCCATGAGGTGTCCGGTATCGCCGAGTACCCGCACCGCGACCTCGATCCGGGCGTCGATTTCTTCCGCGCGGCCCTGAGCCACCCGATCCTGTACCGGTTGGCCGAGCAGGCCGACGTCGTGGTCCATCTGCCGGTCGCCGGAAGCGCCTCGACCCGCGCCACTGATGTGGCCCGCATCTGCGACGCCGCCGCCCGCGGCGGTGCGCGGATCGTGTTCCCGTCGCTGTCGCTGCTGGCACCTCGCGAATGGCAGCAGGCCGAGGATCTGGTCAGCACCGGTTGGGCGCCCAGCCTGGTGGTCCGCATCGCGGCGCCGCTGGGCAGGCACGCCGACGCCCTGGTGTGCCGGTCGGTGGCCGCGCTGCTCGACGGCGGCTCCGCCGGGTCGCTGCACGTACTGCACATCGACGACCTGATCCGGTTTCTGGTCTTCGCCGCCGGTGCCGACCGCACCGGAATCGTCGACCTGGCCGGCGCCGACCCCACCAGCGTGGTCTCCGCGTGCCGGATCCTCGGCCGCATCGACCCGCGGCCGCGGGTGCGCGGCCTGCCTGGCTGGCGACACCTGTCCCCGGCCCTGGAGCTGGCCCCGCTGCGCACCGAGTGGGGCTTCGAATGTGGCTGGAGCGCAACCGACGCGCTGCTCGACACGGTCCGCGGGTTGCAGGGCCGCAAGGTCACCGCGGCCGGGGCGGTCGCGCTGCCGGGCCGAATCCCGTTGCCGGTCACCGCTATTCCGCGGTCGTCGGCCTCCACCGGGCACGGCGCCGCACCCGAGGGCGCCGACGGCGAATTCGACGACCGGATCGACCCGCGCTTCCCGGTCTTCGTCGCCAGCCCGCTGAGCGAGACCACCGCGGGGCCGCTCACCGCGATGTCGCTGGACGTACACGCGGGTGGGCTGCGGCTGGCCGGGCGGACACTGGCGGCGCTGCTGGACTTGCGCGATCCGGTGGCCGGTGAGTGGGAGAGCCGGCTGGTCGCGGTGTTCGGCCACCGCATCTATCTGGGCGCCTCGGCGCTGGCCGCCGCCGAGCCGCGCTTGCCTGCCCGTGCGGTCGCCCTGTCGCAGCGGCTGCGCGCCGCTGCCGACCGCCCGACCGCCCGGCCCGGGCTGCTCGCTGCGGTCACCGGGGCCCTGTCCACCACCCGCTTGCTGACGTCGGCCCGCATGTACGGCCGCCACCTGCGGGCCTACCGCGACGCCGCCGACGCCGAGCGGCTCGACGCCGTCAAACTCGACCTGCTGCGCAGTTCGCAGCTGGACGCCCGAATCCGGCTGCTGCGGAG
>JAEZIA010000295.1 GCA_023416315.1 Actinomycetes bacterium | reverse complement strand
CGAAGCTCACCATCGACAGCTTGGGATCGCCCGGTGCCAACGCGGCCACCTTGGTCCGGATGCGGTCCTCCAGGTGCGGGTCCGGCTGCAGGTTGACGGTGAACATCAGAAAGCCGCCACCCTTGGCCCCGCCGGCGACTGCGGCGGGCCGGAACTTCAGGAACGTGAAATTGGCCTCGTGGGTGGTCGGGTCCCGGTGCAGGGACACCGGCGCAGGCAAGTACCAGAACTGGTTCGGGTCGGCGTGGTCGGCGAAGACCTGCACACCATCCACGGTGATGGATTTGCTTCCCAGTAGCAGCATTTCGGGCTCCTCAATTCACCGCGACGGACAGGTCGAGGGTGTCGGCGGTCGCGTCGGTGGCACGGCTCATGCCGTTGTCGTAGAGATACTTCACGCGATAGGAGTAGGCGGCTTTGTCGGCGGAGACGAGGGTGTACTCGAAATGTTCAACCTGGCCCCGCCCGGTGAAAGTGAAGGTGTCGGCAGCGCTGCTGTCGGCCTGGTTATCGGTATGGGACAGATCTACCACCATGGAAGTCAGCCCCACGGAACCGAAATCGACATCAGCGGGGTGGACGGTCACCACCCGGTGGGCCTTCATGTCTTTCGTGAGCAGGATCCTGGGCAGCTGCGTCTGCGAACGGGGCACCTCGACGCTGTGGCCGTCTTTGAACAGGATCGTCACCGCGAACGCGACCGTCTTGAGGTCCGGATCGCGCAGCTTCACTCGAAAGGTCTGAGTCGCTGCGGCATTGGCGGTGAACTCGAAGCTCTGCGCTTCGCTGACACCGTTGGCCGGATCATCGTAGGACGCGTCGACGAACGCACGGTCCACGATTGTCCAGTCGAACGACGGTGCGAACTGCACAGCCCAATCGGGGAACGGATCGACGACCCTGATTTGTCCCGCCGTCGTCGTCGCCGCCGGCATCTCGACGGTCTCGTTATCGGCGGCGATATAGGTGATCTGGTAGCTCACCTCGGTTTTCGCACTGTCCAGCACAAACACATTCCAGGTCGTCGATGGCGCCGCCTTGGTCAAGGTGGCTCGTTCGTGCTGGTTCAGCCCGTTGGCTTCATCGACGTAAGACAGGTGGACCAGCACGGTCGCCCACCCGCCGAAGACGTTGGCGTCCGGGATGATCGGAATCGCGACGATGGTGTAGAGGTCCTCCCGCGGAATGATGGACTGGTTCTCGTTGTCGGTGCTGCGCGGCCAGCCGGGCCGGCCCATGGTGCTCAGCTGCATCGGACGCTGGCTGGTGTCGACGCTCTTGAACGTCACCTCGTAGTCGTAGGACACCGGCCACTGGAAGACGCCTCCGACGAGGTGGCTGGACCACTGCAATTCGCCGCCGGGGTGTTGGGCGTCGAGCATGATGTCCTTGGGCTCGCCGCCGTAGCGCGCCATCACGTGTACGCCGGTCACCTGATCTGCGGCCATGTCCACCACCGCAGTCGGTGCGAAGCGCCGCCGCTTGAAGAACGCACTGTCCAGGTTGACCGGGGTGATGTATTTTGACGGATCGCCGTTGAGGATCGCCGCGATCCCGCCCAGGTGACCCTGCGGATGGATGCTGCGACGCACGGCGGTTCGTTGTCGGATGTTGACGTTGAGCGATTTCTGGTCGATCCGGGTGAGGTCCGCCTCCTTCTTACGGAAGGTGAGCAGGCTGCTCACTCCGCCGGTGGTGGCGTACCGGCCGAACTGGTTGGCGAAGTCCGCGGCGCGGTCCCAACCGTCCTTGGCCTGGGTGCTCGGCTGGATCGACGGCGTGAAGAACGCGTCGGTGAACATCTCGCGGACTTCGGCCTCAGCCCGGGTGAAGTCGGTAACCACGGTGGAGGCGTCCTCGCCCTCCGGCACGAACAGGTCCGACTCCATCACGATCGCACGTTGATCCTTGAGATCGCTGATGGCCTTGCTGATCTCGGTGGACACGAACAAGCCGTCGACACCGGTCATCTTGTCGACATACTTGAACACCCGATCCCAGTCCACGGTGAGCTTCACCTGGAAGGCTGGGCGCAGACCGATGTAGTCGAGGTCGTAGACGACGGCGATCGGCGTCATCGCACCGTGCAGCGCCGCCTCGAGGATGGTGACGCCGTTGGCGCTGAGCTGTGCGGAGAACACCGCCTGGTTGTCACCGTAGAGCGCGGGTTTTGTTGCCTGCAGGATAGTTTCGACGAAGCGTGCCGGGGGAGCGGCGGGGGGGGCGCCACCGCCGGCGGGCGGCGCCACCGGGGTCTGTTGATCGAGCAGAATCAGTCGGACCGTGCCGTCGATCAGGGGCACCGGCGACAGCCGGGGCTTGTCGTTGAGGCCGGCGGCGGCCTGGAGCTTTCCGGCGATCACGCCGAGCGCCACGTCGTCGATGCCGATGTTGACGTCGAAGTTCAAGAACCCACCGTCGGCGTCGGCGCCGGCCAAGCCGGTGTACTTCAAGAGCGACAGCTGCAGGTCATTGGTGACCGGGTTGGTGCTGAACCGGGGGTACAGCGGCATGAAGTAGAACTGCAAGGGGTCCTCGTGGTCGGGCAGGAGGCTGACGCCGTCGATGTAGTAGTAGGGCGGATTGAGGTAGAGCACCTTGATCCCCTCGGCTTTCGATCAGTTGGGCTTGGCCAGCGCCGGGTCGACGACGAATCCGCCGCCTTTGCCGACCTGGTTCGGGATGATCTGCTGGGTCGGCGGGGTGGTCGCCATGTACAGCGTCGCGGTCCAGGTGAAGGTGTCCCGGTGCGGATCCGCCAGGTGCTGCTGATACGTTGCGGGCGTGTCCGACTGGCGCAGGATCCACGAGTAGGACTCGTCGACGTTGTTGGCTTCGTCGACGTATTCGGCGTCGATCTTGATCAGCTTGACCTGCGCCCAGTCGATCAGGGCCGTCACCGGTACCAGGTCGATCAGCTTGTCGTCGCTGCCGATCTTGATGAGCCGCTCACCGGGGGGCAACGTCGTGCTGTGGATATCCTCGGTGCTGCCGTCGGCATAGGTGATGTTGCCGGAGTAGGTCACCGTTCCGGATTTGATGTCGATGACCGGGAAACTCCATGTTTCCCACGGTTTCTCTTTGGCATTGATAGACAACGACTTCTGTGCGGTGAAGTCGTTGTCCTCGTCGACGTAGGTCAGATCCAGGAACACCGACGCGATGATCGGCGAATGCACCTGCATGTTGATGGTCTGCGTGTTGGTGAACGGCCCGTTGATATACAGCTGCCCCGGGCGCGCTGTGCGCGGACTCATCTTGTAATGCTTGCCGTCGGCGTTGATGTAATTGACCTCGTAGGTGAACGGTTTCACTTCAGGGGTGAAAACCACGTTCTGGTAGGTGACCTCGGCCTTGTCCTTGTTGATCACCACCACCTCGTCGAACTCCACCCCGTTGTCCGGGTCGGTGTAGTGCAAGGTGACCTCGGCGGCGGTGATCTGATCGAAATTGATGGCGGCACCGGTGACGTCGACGTTGAAGATGCCGGTGTCGCCGACGGTGACCGTCAAGTCGTTGCCGTGCCCGTCGAGGTCGTGCGCTTCCAAAGTGCGGGCCTCGCCCGTGTAGTTGACCCGGTAGGAGTACTTGTAGTCCTTGGACCCGTTGTTATCGCTGGTGTAGGCACGGAAATGACCGACATCCGTGGCGTTTTCGAAGTGGAAGGTGTTTCCGGTATTCGTGCCGTAGTCGACGGTGACGTCCACGCTGTGCACCGGCAGCTTGTCGAAGTCGATGTCCACCCGAATGGCCACATCGATCGACTTGTAGAACGGGTCGTTCTCCGGGTTGACTTCGATGACGTAGTCGGACCACTTCTTGCCGGGGATGGTGGCAACGTTGGGCAACGTGCCCTGCGGGTTGAACGACCAGTCGATGGCTTGGTGCTCGTGGAACGTGTAGGTGAAGTTCTGCGTCTCCGAGATGTTGACGACCCGGTCGATGTCCTGGTCGCCGGTACTGCGGTCGGCAGGCGGGATATCGGCCAGCGGCCGGCCCGCGATCATCTGATCGATGAACTTGAAGAGCTGACCGGTCACCTGTGTTTTGAGGTCTTCGGGCGTTCCGATCGGGAACTCGGGTCGGATGTCCACGGCGTTGGTTTGGCGCCAGGCCTCGGTGATCTCGTTGATCTGGGTGTCGTCCCCATCCCAATGTTTCCCGCTGATGTAATGCTGTTTGAAGTCATAGGTTTTCGACGCGTCATAGGTGGCGGTCGCATGCACGAGGCAGCCGACGGCCGCAGTCAACTCGTAACACACCTGTACGAATCCGCCGGCACCGCTCATCGCCGCTTCGAACACGCTGGCACCCTCGGGCGTGAGTTCGATGAAGAAGGGCGTGACGTTCTGTCCGTACAGTGATGGATGGGCCGGGTTCATCACGCTCTCGACCAGCACCCCATCCTTGGACAGATTGAGCGACGCGGTGCCCTTGATCCAGGTCGGTTGACCCACAACGACCTTCGGCACATTCACCCCGCCGTACATGGTGTCGAGCACCTTCTGCTTGGCGGCGATGACGGCAGCGGTCTGCTCCGGCGAGAGCGCAAACTGTACGTCGAAGGCCAGTAGCGCGCCGCCCTTCTTGCCGTCGGGACGGTCCAGGGGCAGGGTGTACTTGACCATCTTCACCACCGGGTTGCCGTGCGCGTCGAGCCGGAAGGTGGGCTGACTGCTGATCGCGTAGAACACCCAGGGCAGTTCGTCGTCCTCGTAGATCGAAATGCCGGGGACGGTGGTCACGTCTTCGGGCGCTATCTTGAGCATTTGGTGTACCTCGAGTCTTTCGTGGGTGGGTGTCATCGGCTGCCGGCGGGCGGCATGTCGAGTGCGCGGATATGGGATGGGCCAGAACCGTCTGCGAACCAGTCGGCGATATCGCAGCGTCGGGTGAGCGAGTCGGCAACGCGGTAGTCCCCGGTGACGACACGTGCGATCGAGACCTGGGTGGGCGGTGCCGGAGGGTCTGCCGCCATCAGACGCTGCACGTCGTCGGCAACCGCCGCCAGCAGCCGATCCTGTAGTGGCGCCCACACCTCCTCCGGCACACCGTCTGGCCCCGTCCTCGTGATGGCCAGATGCTTGGTGGACAACGCTTGTCGGACCACCGCTGTGGCATCCTGCAGGGTCAGCGGCGGCCGCAAACCGATCACCTCGGCGGTGATGTCGCCGACGGCTGCCAGTTCCAGTGGCGTGGACGTTTCCACCCGAGCCCGGTACTCGACGAACAGTCGGTCACGGGCGCCGTTGACCGCGCTGACAACCAGCGGTGCGGCGTCCTCCTCCAGCGCAACGGCGAACAGCGCGGTGTACGGGGGGAAGCCCGACGATGCCGACGTCGCCAGGTCATGACTGACGCCGTCCTGGTCGACCAACACCAGGGCGGCGGTGTCGACGTGCAGCGGCGCCGAGGTCAGTTGGATCTCGGAGGCGCCGACTCCTGATCGGCGGGCCAGTTCGGCCTGGACTGCGGCGGCCTCCGCAGGGATCAGTGACCACTGCGATCCGAGCTGCAGCCGCGCCTTCGGCGGGATGACCCACAGGCTCAATGTCGGACGCCCAGCGGGATCCCGCTCCGGTACCGGGGCAGCGGGAACACAGCAGAAACTGCGGTCGCCCAGCGGGTAGCAGTGAACTCCGTTGATATCGAAAACAACTCTGCTGCTGGACATTTCGCCTCGATCCCGACGCCATGTGCTTGTTGGCTGCGGCCTCCCTTACGTTGCGAGACGCTATGGGACGAGAACGATCACCACATGAGTAGTGCGCTACTCGACATTGCATTGCCGATGTCGAGTAGCGCACTACTCATGTCGACGCCCGTTGTGGTGGTGACGATCTATTCCATGCTCAGGATTGACAGGCCGACCCAGGTGGACGGTGCGATCGCCTTCGCCGACGACGAACACGACGGCCGGTACTTCGTGGTGGCGACCGAACCGCACCTGGCATCGCGGCCGGACGGCACCGCCGCACTGGAGCTGATCAAATGGCGCGACGGCGCTGGTGGTTCCGGCGGAATCCTCACCGCCGCCGTCGACCTGGCCCCGCCGCCGGCCGCCCTGGCTGCCCTGCGCGCACAGCTCGGGCCGAATGCGACTCTTGAGCCACCACAGTGGACCGAGGGCACAGCGACCCTGCTGGTACCCGGTGTCGCCGGCGCCGCGAAGCAACAGGTACCGCTGTCACTTTTCGGTTTTGGTGCGGCACAGTTCAACTACGCCGTCGACGCGCCCACCGCCACAGTTCTGGAGGCGGCGCTGCGCGACGGGAAGATGCTGCTACAGGCTGATTTCACTCCGCGTGCACTGGGCCGACTCAGCTCGGGCCGGATGCACATCGTGGTGCACTCTGGGCCGGTGGCCGCCGCCTGGCCGAACGCAGCCACGTTGACCGGAACGGAGCGAGTGGCCGCGCTGGCCGCCGCAGGCGCGGTCGACGTGCAGATCCTGGACCCGCCGCACGGCGGCGCCGAGGGCTCCGACCAGCTGATGAAGTGGGGATGGAGTTTCGTCGACGCACTACTGCCACGCGGCACCGACGAGGTACCGATGGTGTCCGATCGCGACATTCTGATCGAGGGTCGGACGGTGCTGGCGTGTCCGCTGACCGCCACCGGCACGGTGCTGGGTTTCGATCCGGTCCGTGATCACGACTTCGTCACCGAACTCGACCTCGGGGACCCCCTCTTCAAAATCCTCGATGTCGCGGTTCGGGTCAACGCACTGTTCGTCGACGACGGAATCGCCGCGGTGACCATCCATCTCAGCTACGGGGGCCAAACCACGACCCTGGATTTCACCGAACCGGCGCAGGAGTTGCATGCGCGATACCGCTGGGATGACGCGCTGCGCGACACCTACTCGTACCGCACCGTCGTCCATTTCACAGCGAGCGCGCAGCCGTTGGAGTTGCCCGCGCAGCAGGGTGAGGGCCGCGACCTCACGGTCAATCTCGACGACGTCGGACGGCTTATCGTCGACATCAGCACGCTGGACGTCGACTGGACCGACCTCGCTCAGGTCGTGGTGACCATCGACTCGGGGGATGGGCCGATCCCGCGAACCAGCGAGTCGGTGCGGCTGACGCCCGATATCCGCGGGGCGCGCTACGTTCGCCGCGCACCCGGAACTTTCGACGGCGCGTGGCGATACTCGGTCGACTACGTGTTCTCCGACGGCAGGCGCATCCACCACGATCCAGTCCCGGGCTTCGGCCACCAGATCGCCGTCGCCGACCCGTACCCGGACCGCTTGCGGGTCGAGTTGGCGGTGGCCGACGGGTTCGATGGAATCGCCTCGCACACAGTCGAAGTGCGCTATGGCGGCCGATTGCGCACCGTTGTCCTCGATACCGCTCACCCGACGGGGAGCGTCGGCTTCGGCATCGACGACCCGACCAGCCGGACCTATGAGTGGCGGGTGACCACGCGATTCGTCGACGGGACCATCATGTCCACCACGGACGTCACCGCGGATTCGCCGTTGTTGGCAGTCCGACGACCCCCGTCCGACAGCCTGGATGTCAGAATCGTCGCCGACCTGCTGGATCCGGCCGTCGTCAAGCTCGTCCGGATCACCGTGCGACATCCGGGGCCGGGTGGCGCCGAGGTCACCGAGTCGCGCGCGCTCACTCCCGGCGGTCCCGATGCCGTCATCGCCATTCCCGTCAATGGCGCCGAGAAGCCGGAATACACGCTGAGTACGACGGTGTATCACGTCGACGGCACGCATGCCGAAGCGCCGTCCCGCACCTGCTCAGACGCGGCGATAGTTCTTCCACCACAAGGAATGTGACACACAGAAGGGTATGACAGCCATGCTGAACTACTTCAACAAGATCGTGGTGCCGGATGTCCCGCACGTCGACCTCTACCAGGACGACGAGAACCCGGCCAAGTTCTGGATGGTGCCGCAACTGCCGCGCGCCGCGGTGGGCGCCGACGGCAAGCCCGATGTGGCGTTGTTCGCGTTTGCCCGGGATCTGAGCCTCATCGCGGGCGTGACCACACCGTTGCCGGCAGGCGAGACCGAAGGTGGCCTATTGAACTTCACCGTGGAGTGCACGGTGTCCGAGGAGGATCAGAATACGATCCGAAATTACCTGCGCGGCAGCGGGATAGCGGGACTGGCGATGCCACTGATCTCTCCCGAGGGTGTGGTACGCCTTGGCTGGCGGCCCGCCCTGACGGTCGAGCCGATTCTGGCCTACCCGACCTGGGTCGACGGCAACGTGCAGTTTTGTCTGCCCTCGTCGTTGGGCCCCACGTTCATCAAGCCGGGTGACAACGAGACGCACCCGTCCCTGACAGCGTCCAACGTCGCCTCCTTCACGATCGGTCTCGGCCAGGAGGGTGCGCGGCTGTTCCGCGGCTGCATGGATTCCGGCAAGCTGCCTGCACATGTGGCGTACTCGCTGCAGTTCGCCGCGCGGGTGCCCGCGATCTCCATCCGGATTCACGGCAGCACGCACGATGTGTTCCAGGAGTTGAAGGACCATGCCACCATCGTGGAATCCTCCGGCGGAGTGCCGGTGCGTACTTACCCGCAGGTGAGCACCCTGCACGACCTGCGCAACATGTGTGCGGGGCTCACCGTCGAGTTCGACGAGAACCAGATCGCCACGTCCAACGACCCGGAGCTGACCAAGAAGCTCGAAGGTCTGGCCCTCGATATCGCGCAGGGCTACCTCAAGAGCATGTTCGCCCAGCCGCTCGTCAACGGCCAACTCGATCCGGCCAAACTGGGCACCGACCCGATGCAGAACTTCAAGGACCCCAACAAGCCGGTGTCCGGCGGTAATCAGCTGTGGCTCAAGGACTTCTCGCAGACTGCCGACACCGAGTTCGACATGCAGTTTACCGGGAACATCACCCGCACGTTCGCGGCGTACCCCAACAGCTCCTTGCTGGGGATCGTCACCGCCGAGCAGCTGAAGCAGTCGTTCTACGAGGTAGATCTGAATACGCCGATCTTCGACATCCTTCAGGTTCCGGTCCGGGTGACCGCGGACTTCGAGAAGGATCCGATCGCCTCGATCCAGGTCACCGTGGACTACCGGCAGACCGACGACCGTGACGGGCGGGTCAAGGCCAAGACGGAGACCTATGATTACCTCAAGGGCGACGAGGTGTACTACTTCCGCACCCCGCTGGCCAGGGGCGCCGACGGCAGCCCCAAGAACGGCTACACCTACACCAGCAAGATCAACTACAAGGCCGCCGCTGAGCCCAGCCAGATCGGACCGCTGCCATCCACCGAACGCAGCCTGATGATCGGTTACGACCGGCTCAGTTGCGTCTCGGTCAACGTGATGGCCGGAGCCGTGCCGTGGGATGTCGTTGACGCGGTGCAGATTTCGCTGACGGCACCCGGCGTGGCCTTGCCGACGGCATCGGCGAAGCTCGTTCTGACCCGGGAGGCATCGACCCAGAACTGGTTCACCTACACCGATGGTGTCGAGGTCAAGGAGTACCACTATGACTGCATCTTCCGGATGAAGAGCGGACTCCAACTCAACGTGACCGACTCCAAGGCGTCGACATCGACCCTGCTGCTGGATGCGCCGTTCAACGACCGGATGGAGGCCGTGTTCGTCCCGCAGGGCGCATTTCCGCCGATCCAGCGGATTGTGTTGTCCACCAAATACGAGGACGCCGCGACCGGTTACCACGTCGAGGGCACCCACGTGTTCACCTCACCCAACGACACCTGGACCTGGCCGGTGAATCTGCGTGACGCGACCAAGCGGGGGTTCAGCTACAAGGCCGACGTCGCGTACGCCGACGGTTCGACCTCGGAGGGGCAATGGAAGCCGGGCACGGAGGGCACCGTGCTGGTGGGCGATGCCAGCAGTTCGCAATTGGCGATCTCGGTCACCGCCGGCGTACTCGATCTCACCCAGTACCGCATGGTGGTGGTGAAACTGGACTACCCGAACAGCGATGCTCCCGACAAAGAGACGCACACCATGCAATTCACGGCGGCTGCAGGTGGCGACCAAACCTGGACCATCGTCCGGCCCGACCCAAGCGTCACGTCGTACACGTACACGACGACCTTGTACAACGTGGACGGCAGCAAGCAGGTCATCGGTCCGAACACCAGCCAGGACACCCTGCTGGTGCTGGAAGCTGGTGTCTGACATGGCCGGCGACGCCCCGGTGACCACCACCGTCGAAGCGCTGGCGGAACAGCCCGTCTCGACAATGATGGTGATGCCGCAGTTCTCCACCAGATTGCTCGAACAGATCCAGACCGGCCAGACCGAGGTCGCCATCGACGGTTCGCCGGTGATCGACGGCGCGGCCCCGGCACCGGGTACGGTCAGCACCGCCACCGACGGGTCAACCTGGTTCGTGCCCGAGCTGGAACTGGCCCGGCGCGACCGAAGTTCGCGGGTTCCCATGGTCGCGTTCAACAACACCGCCGACGGTTGGCAGTTGCGCATCGGCATCGACCGGGTCCGCGGTCAGGCACCGACGGATGCCAACCTGCTTCCTGTGACGGACTACGCGGTGCGACTGGTGTCGAGCGTCGCCGGTTTCGTGCCCCCGACCTTCGCGGTGACCCGGGAGCCGTCGCCCAGCCCGGACGCCGTCGACCGACTGGTCGCCACCGCGACTGTCGATCTCGAATCCATCGTCAAGGCGATGCGCAGCCCGGATACGGCGCTGCAGGTGACGGCCGTGGCGCACTACCGCACCTCACCTCCCGCCGCACCACTCGAACCGAGGCCGCCGGTGCGCCGGATTCCTCGCCGCTGGTTGGAACGAGACATGGAGCTTCAGCCGGGGGAACGGCCACCGCACCTGCGCGCCAGGGTCGCCGTGTCGCCCCAGATGGTCCGGCTCGCTGCCCAGCCGATCGACACAGCGCTGGTTGCGGATCAGATCGACCTCGCCAGGTACATCGACATCACGCGCACCCCGGATCCGACCGTCACGCAGGTGTCGCTCGCCTGGTCGCCGATCAACTTCTTCTTCGATCCCACCGCCATCGCCTACTACCGGCCGATCTATGCCGGTCTGCCCGGTATCGACGCCGGCGATGACGGCAGTGTGTGGGCATCGACAGTGAACGGATATTGGCGTGCAGCGCAGACATATTCGGTCTACAACGTGGTGCCTGACGAGTACCGGCTGGCGTTCGACACCGCGTCCAACACTCCGGCGATGAGTGTGCTGCTACGGGAGATGCCGGTGGATCCGAATTCGCCGCGTGCGGGGTACTCGGTGCGGGTGCGGTTCCGGATCGTGCCGTGGGTGGATCCCAAACGGCGGCTCGCGCTGCAATCCGCGATCAGTCGCTCGGAATTCGTGCCGTTCCCTCAACTCGTCGTCGGGGGCTACCAGGGCGCGTCATTCGACATGACAACGTTTCTGAGCGGTCTCGGGGCGGCCACGATCTCGGCGGTCGACGGGATCGACCCGAACGGTTTCGAACTGGTATGGGACGCCACCCTGGAGTTCTACACGTTCCTGTGTAGTCAGCTCGCCCCGCCGACCGATACCGCCGCCACCGCGGTGGAAGGCCGTGTCCGGCTCATGCTGCGGATGTCGGGGGAGGACGGCGCGCCGCCGACCACAGTCGATGTCCCGGTTCGATTGAGCCTCAACGCAATCGCCGGTGACCTGCTGAACACCGCGCTGCTCCCGCTACCCGCGCGGGAATTGTGGCCCGACGATTGGACGCCGGACCTCTATGCCGCGGTATCGCCGCGGACCACCGGCCTGCTGGACACCCAGATTCTGGGCGGTTCGCTGATCGCGCTGGGAGCCGACGGTCAACCGGTCGCCGCCACGGCGCTGACC
Source organism: Actinomycetes bacterium (assembly GCA_023416315.1). Taxonomy (GTDB): domain Bacteria; phylum Actinomycetota; class Actinomycetes; order Mycobacteriales; family Mycobacteriaceae; genus Mycobacterium. The sequence continues at coordinate 1,310 of JAEZIA010000295.1, read as the reverse complement.
GCAACGCCTGCGACGCTGACACTCAACGGCCCCAACCCGGCGCCGGTGCTGGTGCCGCAGGACGTCCTCCCGTCGCCGCCGATATTTCCCGGTGAGCTGCGCAAGAACCCCGGTGTGGTGTCCGAGGACGTGCGCGCGGTCCAGACACGCCTCAGTGCACTGGGTTTCCCGATCGAAATCGACGGCGACTTCGGTGATCAGACGGAGGGTGTCGTGCTCGCCTTTCAAGACATGAGCGGGCTGCCGGCCACCGGGGTCGTGGACGCGGAGACCTGGAAGACGCTGTTCGCCGACACCGACCGCCGGCCACCACCGTGGCCACCGGCGGCGCCGCCAGGGTCGGTCCTGGTCCGGTTGGTGCCGCAGACCAAGGGAGCGGACCCGGGGCTGGTCGGTGCCGCGGAGCTCGTGTTCGGTCAGGCCGATCTGCACATCGACCGGATCAAGACGTTGGAACGGATCCATGACCTCGCCGCGGCCAGCCCGCTGACTACCGCAGTCACGGTGAGCAGCTACCAGCTCGCACACCCGGAGAACCTCCCGTCGGCACATCCGCGAGTCTTTGCGCTGGACTGTGAGATTCGACGGGACAACGGTGAGCCGGTGTCCGTCACGATCACCCGGGACAAACCTTCCGCGGACACGTCGGTGCCGTTCACCTTCGCCGACCTGGTGGCGGGCCTGCGCCCCGACCAACCCCGGTTCACCTACCGCGTCCGGTATCAGGAGCCCGATGGCGCGGGGCCGTGGTCGGACTGGACGTCGTTCGCCGGCACACAGCTGCAGATCACCCCGGTTGGCTAGTCGTCATCGGCGTTGAACAGCAACGTCAAACGCAACAAGTATTAGGAGATCGACATGTTGCAAACCATCAAAGAGGCCGTCGATCAGGCGATGACTGATCCCACCTCGGCTTCGATCAACTGGGTTCATGGTGTGGCCGAGGTCGTCGAAGGCGCCGAGGTGGTATTGGCCATCGCCGCCGAAGCCGGCCTCAACGCGACCGCAGCCGGCGTCGCGACCTTTCTGGAGGAGGCGGGCGCCAGTATCGCGTGGCCGGCGACGACGGCTATTGCAGCGGTCGTCGCCGAATTCGCCGCGCTGGGAGCGGGATACGCCGAAGCGGCGACCGAGATCAAGGAGAGCCGCTCGGCTAGCGGGTTCTCTCAAGGCGTCGTGATGGGTGCCTTCAAACATCCGGTGGATTTCGTCAAGTTCCGCTTCTTCGAGTGGTCACCTGAGCGCAACGACTTCTGGCCCGAGGCCGGCAGTCTCGCCCAGCACTACTACAACGCCGCGCTGGCGCTCGG
>JAEZIA010000131.1 GCA_023416315.1 Actinomycetes bacterium | reverse complement strand
ATGACTTCGCCAGTGCCACTGCCGTCGCTCGGGCGCTGGGAACGATGGAAATCGTTGCCGCCCTGCTGATTGCCCTGCGTCCCTTCTGGCCGCGGGCATCGGCGATCGGCAGTGCGCTTGCCGTCGTCCTGTTCGTCGGTACGTTGAGCTTCCTGTTCAGCACGCCCGGAGTGGTCACCGCGCATTTCGGCGGACTTCCGGTGCTCTCTGCGCTGCCTGGCCAGTTCCTGCTCAAGGATTTGGTGCTGATCGGTGTGGCGATCTGGTCACTCGGCGAGGCGCTGGGTGCGTGCTCGCCGAGTGAGTGACGGGCTACAAACCGAGTCTTTCGAGGGCGTCGTCGAATTCCTCGGATGCGAGCTTGTCGCCCCTACCCTCGGCGATCGCGCGCTGGTACACCGCAAACAGGTCGTCATCCACGAGGGCGAACTTCGCGTCCCAGGCGCCGGAGTCCAGACGCCAGTAGCCGGTGATGTCGTAGTGCTCGATGCTCCAGCCGCGGCCGCGCAGGTACTTGCGGACCGCACGTGCCTGGCCGGCCTCGCCGGCGAACCAGCAGTAACCGTGATCCGGCAGGTCAATCCGCCGAACCAGTTCGGCGAGCCTGCTCGGGGCGAGGCCGTTGCCGGTGCCCGCGCTGGACACCACCGTAACGCCGGGGCGGTCCGGCAGATAACCGAGATCCTGCTGATCAGGGGCTTCGACGACGACCGTGGTCGCGACGGCGGCGGGCGCCGCCTCCAGGATGCGTGCCGTGGCTGGTAGTCCGGCGAGGTCGGTGACCAGCAGCTGCCATGCCGTGTCCGGCGGTGGCCGGTACCACGCGTTGGCATGGTCGAGGCCGACACGATGGCCCGGCGCGGCTGGTCGGGCCCAGTCGGCGCCCGGCCCGCCGGAGTGCAGCACGATGTCCAGATCGATCCGCGGCCCGTCGTGGCGGCGCCCCGAGGAGGTGCGCCCGACCCCGGGTGATGCCGTGTCGAAGTAGACCCCGACGGCGGCGTCGGGATCCGGCGGGATGGCCAGTGCTACCGGGTCCTCGACGCGCAGGCTGACCCTGTGCAGCCGGGGACTCAGTGCCCGCGCGTCGACCACCAGCGCGCGGGAGAAGCCCATCAGACGGCCCCGGCCGCGCCGAGCGTGGTCGCGGTGAGGGTCGCGACCAGGGTCTCTTCGTCGGTGTCGATGTCGCCGTGCAGCCACGCGATGATGACTTCAGTCGCCGCCGTCACCACCGCCCTGGTCGCCAGCCTGCGGTCGACCGACGACTTCGGCGGTCCGGTGAACGGCATCGCGTCGGTCGCAATGCGTTCGGTGAACGCGCCGACCTCGCGCTGCTGAAGCGCGCGCAGCCGAGGGAAACCCGGCGACTCCATGTACAGGCGCGCATCGGCCGCGCTGGCGACCAGGTTGCGCACCACGGTGCGCAACACGCCGTGAGCCCGCTCGGCCAGCGGAGTGGTCGTGAGGACGACCTCCATCGCGGCCTTCAGCCGGCCGTAGAGTTCCTCGGCGCACGCGTCCAACAGGTCGTCTTTGGTGGTGAACTCGTCGTAGAAGTACCGCTTGCTGAGTTTCGCGCGCTGGCAGACCAGGTCGACAGTCAGCGGTGCCACGCCGACCTCGCCGATCAGCGCTCGCGCGGCATCGAGCAGGCGCGCGCGACGCTCTTGCGAGCGCTCTTGCGAGCTCAACCCGCCGTAGGTGCGTCCCTCGACAACCATGACGACATCTTGACCCAATCTGTGGCGCCCGTCATAATCCAGAACGAATTCGTTCCAGATTACTCGAGCGAGGAGTCACCGATGGCGACACGGATCATGGATGACGCGGCTCGTGTGCTGGCCGACCCGCAGGCCTATACCGACGAGGCCGGTCTCCACGCCGCGCTGGCGCACCTGCGCAAGCACTCGCCGGTGTCGTGGGTGGACGTCGAGGGTTACCGGCCGTTCTGGGCGATCACCAAGCACGCCGACATCATGGACATCGAGCGACAGAACGACCTGTTCACCAACGATCCTCGTTCGATCCTGGTGGCCACCGAACTCGACGACAAGCTGCGCGCCGACCGGGACGCCGGCATCGGCCTGAGCACGCTGATTCACATGGACGACCCGCACCATCGGGACATGCGCAAGATCGGCGCGGACTGGTTCCGCCCGAAAGCCATGCGCGCGTTGAAGGCTCGCTGTGACGAGCTGGCGAAGATGTACGTCGACCAGATGGTGGAGCGCGGTCCGGAACTCGACTTCGCCCAGGAGATCGCGGTCAACTATCCGCTGTATGTGATCCTGACCCTGCTGGGCCTGCCGGAGTCCGACTTCCCCCGGATGCTCAAGCTCACCCAGGAGATGTTCGGCGGCGACGACACCGAGTTCCAGCGTGACGACTCCGGTGACGCGATGCTCGCCGTGCTGCTTGATTTCTTCAATTACTTTGCCGCACTGACCGCCTCGCGTCGCGAAACCCCCACCGACGACCTGACGTCGGCGATCGCCAACGCCACGATCAACGGCGAGCCGTTGTCGGACATGGACACTGCCTCCTATTACGTGATCGTCGCCAGCGCGGGCCACGACACCACCAGCGCCGGTATCGCCGGCGGGCTGCTGGAATTGCTGCGTAATCCCGGCGGGTTGCGGCGCCTGCAAGCCGATCCCGGCCTGATGGGCACCGCGGTCGAGGAGATGATCCGCTGCACGGTGCCGGTCAAGGAGTTCATGCGTACCGCCCAAGCCGACACCGAAATCCGTGGCGTCCCG
>JAEZIA010000121.1 GCA_023416315.1 Actinomycetes bacterium | reverse complement strand
CTCCGGGTGGGGGCGCCCCTGGGGCTCCCGGTGCGGGCGCGGGCCCGGCAGCGCCGGGCAGGCCCGCCGCGGCCATCTGCTGCTTGATGGCCTCGACCGGGATCGGCTGGCCGATCACCGGTCGGATGAACAGCCGGGCGGTCTGACCGAGGTTGCGGGCCTCGTTGCCGTCGTTGCCGGGAACCGTGATGACCAGGTTGTCGCCGTCGATGACGACCTCGGAGCCGGACACCCCGAGGCCGTTCACGCGGGCCTCGATGATCTGCTGTGCCTGGTTCAGCGCATCGCGGGTGGGCTGGGAGCCGTCCGGGGTGCGCGCGGTCAGCGTGACGCGCGTGCCACCCTGCAGATCGATACCCAGCTTGGGTTTGGCCTGTTTGTTCCCGGTCAGGAATACCAGCAGGTAGACCCCGATGAGCAGGACCAGGAACAGCGCCAGCCAGCGGTAGGGATGCACCGGCGCCGAAGACGATGCCACGTTGTTGTCTCTCCTAGGTTTGGGCCGCGCCCGCTCAGCGGTCCGAGGGAACTCCCGCTAGAGGGTACGTGGTGTGCCTGGCGATCAGTCCTTGGTGAGGCGGTCCGCGTCGCTGTCGGTGAGCTCGGTGGCGCCACTCACCTCGTCGGCGTCGTCGACCTCGTCCTCGATGCGGTCGCGGATGGCGAGCTTCATCCAGGTGGTCACGACGCCGGGGGCGATCTCCAGGTCGACGGTGTCGTCGGTGATCCCGGTGATCGTGGCCTGCAGACCGGAGGTGGTGTGCACCCGGTCGCCGATGGTCAGGGACTCATGCAGGTCGATGGTCGCCTGCATGGCCTTGCGCTGGCGCCGCGAGGCGAAAAACATGAATGCGCCCATGATGATGATCAGGGGCAGGAAGACGAGCAGGTCCATGGCGGAAGAATCTTTCGTATCGGGTGCTGTGTTCAGCGCGTTGCGACCGTCCGGTCGCGGGCTTCATAGCTGACCAGTCTGCCATTGTGCCGGTGCGGGTCTGACCGGCACCGCCGGTGGAAGATGATCGGATGGACCTGATCGACGCCCTGCGCAGCACCGGATCGGTGCGTGAGTTCACCGATGAACCGGTTGACGACGCGGTACTGGCGCGGATTCTGGACACCGCCCGGTTCGCGCCCAGCGGGGCCAACGCCCAGGCCTGGCGTCTGGTCGTCGTCAAAGATCCGGCGATCCGGGCCCGCCTGCGCGAGCTGTATCGGCGACCCTGGGTGGAATACCTGACGCTGACCGCGGCCGGCCTGCGGCCGTGGTCGCCGGTCAATGACCGGGGTGCGGAAACCGCCGCGCTGGCCGCCGGGACCGCGGCGGCCGACGAGGCCGCGTCGAGCGGATTCGCCGCTCACCTCGACGAGGTTCCGGTGCTGCTTGCGCTGTTCGCCGATCTGTCGCAGCTGGCCGCCGTGGATCGTGACCTCGACCGCTATTCGCTGGCCGGCGGCGCGTCGGTCTATCCGTTCGCGTGGAGCATCCTGCTGGCCGCCCGCGCCGAAGGGCTCGGCGGCGTGCTGACGACGATGCTGATCCGGCAGGAAAACGAGGTCAAGCGGTTGTTGGGGGCCGAGGAGCGCCACGTTCTGGCGGCGGTGATAGCGCTGGGCCACCCCGTCCGCCAGGTCCGGCGGCTCACCCGGCAGCCGGTGGCGTCGTTCACCACTGTCGACCGACTCGACGGCGCCCCGTTCCCGACCCCACCCGGCGACTGATTACGTGGATTCAGTTGCCTTCAGCGACGCATTCCATCGCAGATCGGCACTAGAACCGAGTTTTCAGTTGCATCGCGGGCTCTGGCGACTAGGCTCGAAATACCCGTTTCGCGCCATGCCACTCGTCTAGGAGACCAGCAGTGACCACCCTCGAGCAGAGCCGCAGACTCGTCACCGAGATTCCGGGCCCCGGGTCCGTCGAACTCAGCAAGCGCAGGGTCGCCGCGGTCTCGCACGGCATCGGCGTGACGATGCCGGTCTACACCGCGCGCGCCGCCGGCGGCATCATCGAAGACGTCGACGGCAACCGGCTGATCGACCTCGGTTCCGGCATCGCGGTCACGACGATCGGCAATGCCTCCCCGCGGGTCGTGGATGCGGTACGGGCCCAGGTCGCAGACTTCACCCACACCTGTTTCATGGTGACGCCGTATGAGGAGTACATCGCCGTCGCCGAGCACCTCAACCGGCTCACGCCCGGCTCCTTCGAGAAGCGCACCGCCCTGTTCAACTCCGGGTCCGAGGCCGTGGAGAACGCGGTCAAGATCGCCCGCTCGTATACCCGTAAGACCGCGGTGGTGGCCTTCGATCACGCCTACCACGGACGCACGAACCTGACGATGGCTCTGACCGCCAAGTCGATGCCCTACAAAAGCGGGTTCGGCCCGTTCGCGCCGGAGATCTACCGCGCACCGCTGTCCTATCCCTTCCGCGACGGCCTGATCGACAAGGAATGGGCCACCGACGGTGAACTCGCCGCCGAGCGCGCGCTGAGCGTGATCGACAAGCAGATCGGCGCCGCCAACCTCGCCGCGGTGATCATCGAGCCGATCCAGGGCGAGGGTGGCTTCATCGTGCCCGCGCCCGGGTTCCTGCCCGCGCTGCGCGCCTGGTGCACCGACAACGACGTCGTTTTCATCGCCGACGAGGTGCAGACCGGATTCGCCCGCACCGGCACGATGTTCGCCTGCGAGGACGAGGGCATCGAGCCGGATCTGATCGTGTCGGCCAAGGGCATCGCCGATGGTCTGCCGCTGTCGGCGGTGACCGGGCGCGCCGAGATCATGGACGCCCCGCACGTCAGCGGCCTCGGCGGCACCTACGGCGGTAATCCGGTCGCCTGCGCGGCCGCGCTGGCCACCATCGAGACCATCGAGCTCGACGGTCTGGTCGACCGCGCCAAGCAGATCGAAGCGGTGATGAAGGACAAGCTCGGCCGGATGCAGGCCGACGACGATCGCATCGGCGACGTCCGCGGCCGCGGCGCGATGATCGCCGTCGAACTGGTGAAATCCGGTACCGGCGAGCCGGATCCGGAGCTCACCAAGACGCTGGCGGCCAAGGCGCACGCGCAGGGCGTGGTGGTGTTGACCTGCGGCACGTTCGGCAATGTGCTGCGGTTCCTGCCGCCGCTGGCGATCAGCGACGAGCTGCTGATCGAGGGCCTCGACGTGCTGGCCGGCATCCTCGGCGAACTTCGATGACCAAGAACTTCATCAACGGCGAGCTGGTCGACTCGGTCAGCGGCGCGACCATGCCGATCGTCGACCCGTCCACCGGTGAGAAGTACGGCACCGCACCGATTTCCAACGAACAGGACATCGACAATGCGTATCGGGCGGCGAGCCGGGCGTTCGCCGACTGGAAGCGCACCACCCCCGCGCAGCGCCAGAAAGCGCTGCTGGGGTTCGCCGACGATGTCGAGAAGGCGGCCGCCGACCTGGTCGCCGCCGAAGGGCGCAACACCGGCAAGCCCAACCACGTGACGCTGGCCGAAGAGATCCCGCCGATGGTCGACCAGATCCGGTTCTTCGCCGGTGCGGCACGGATTTTGGAGGGCAAGTCGGCCGGTGAGTACATGGCCGACCACACATCGTGGATCCGCCGCGAGCCGGTCGGGGTGATCGGTCAGGTCGCGCCATGGAACTACCCGATGATGATGGCGATCTGGAAGTTCTGCCCCGCCATCGCCGCGGGCAACACCGTCGTGCTCAAACCCAGCGACACCACCCCGGTGACCACCGTGATGCTGGCCGAGATCGCCGCCAAGCACTTCGGGCCGGGCGTGCTCAACGTTGTCTGCGGCGACCGCGTGACCGGTGCGGGGGTAGTCGCGCATCCGACCCCGCAGATGGTGTCGATCACCGGATCGGTGGCCGCGGGCCGCGCGGTCGCGGTCAGCGCGGGCGGCCACCTCAAGCGGACTCACCTCGAACTCGGCGGCAAGGCACCGGTGATCGTGTTCGACGACGCCGATATCGCCACCGCCGCAGAGGGAATCGCGACGGCCGGCTACTTCAATGCGGGCCAGGACTGCACGGCCGCCACCCGGGTACTGGCCCGGGCGGGCGTCGCCGAGGAGCTGACCGCCGCGCTGGCCGAACAGGCCAGGGGTGCGGCGACCACGTTCGGCCGGGCAGCCGATGACGAGGACGCCTGGGTGCCGCCGGTGAACAACCCCAACCAGCTCGACCGGGTGCTGGGCTTCCTGTCCGACGTGCCGTCGCACGCGACTGTGGCAGCGGGCGGAAACCGACAGGGCGACAAGGGTTTCTACGTGCAGCCGACGGTGATCGGCGGCCTTCGCCAAGACGACCGGCACGTCCAGGAGGAGATCTTCGGCCCGGTGATCACCGTGCAGTCGTTCGCCGACGAGGACGAGGCCATCCGCTTGGCCAACGGTGTCGAGTACGGCCTGGCATCGTCGGTATGGACCAAAGACGTGTCGCGGGCGATTCGGGTGTCCAACGCGTTGGACTTCGGCTGCGTGTGGATCAACACGCACATCCCGCTGGTGGCCGAGATGCCGCACGGCGGTTTCAAGGCCTCAGGCCACGGCAAGGACCTGTCGATGTACGGCTTCGAGGACTACACCCGCATCAAGCATGTGATGGCCTACACCGGCTAGCGCCGAAACCGACACTTCGCCGCGAAAGTGCGAGTGGAATCCTGCAAAACGTCGATCCCGACTTCGTGGCCATCCATGACGAGTAGCCCAACCCGTCGGCGGATCTCGTCATCGGTCACGCCCAGCGCGATGAGCTGACTGAGCCCGTCGGCGCCGGGCTTGCGGCAACGCTCGGCGATCAGCACGTCGAGGTAGGAGTTCAGTTCATCGACCGCCGCCGCGGCGGGCAACTCGTCGGCCCACCGCCAGAACAGCACCCAATCATCTTGGGGCACATCCAGACTCGTGCACACCTCGGCGATACGGGCAAAGCCTTGGTCGGGGAACGCTGCGGTCATAGCCTCCACTGTGGCCCGAATCTCCGGCGTGCCAATGAAGTTGTGGCGGATATCGCATGTGACCTGACTTACGCACAAGGCCACCCGCGCCGCATCGTCGGCGCGGGTGGCCCTTCGGCGAAAACTCAGTGTGCGACAGGGGTGCGGCGCGAGCCCCCGAACATGTTGCGCCAGCCGCGGCGCCGATGCTCGGGATGGACATGGCCGTCGGCGACCCGGTGACCACTCGGCTCGGTGACCGGCTCGCCGGTCGTCGCAACCGGTGCGGTCGCGACCGGGGCCGCGGCAACCGGTTCGGCCACCGGTCGGGTGGCGTAGCGGACGTCACGCAGGCTGTGCACCGAGAGCCGGCCCACTGCCATCGCACCGAAGAACAGGATCAGTGCGCCGAGCCCGCTCCAGTACATGAGTTCCAGCGCGACCTGCCCGGCGGTGCTGCTCGCCACCGGCGCACCGAAATCGCCGAGCCCCCACGGGCTCGCGAACAGCCGACCGACCACGAACCACGCACCCGCGGCGACGGCCAGCCAACCGCCGAGCAGGGCGGTGGCCCGGTTGCGCGACATCAACAGCAGCAGGCCGCCGACCACGGCGACCGCACCTGGCAGCACCTCGAGCCAGCCGCGGGCCGTCGTCCACGTCCACGGGGTGTCGGGGTCGTAGGCGAAATCGAAGTACGGCCCGATGAACGGGATCAGCGCGCCCCACAATCCGAGCAGCACAAGCAGAAAACCACTGGCCGCTCCCCTGCTGCGGGCGATCTCCATCCGGCCCGCGCGCGGGTCCAGGCGGGTGTCTACGTCTTTCATGACGCCTCCTTGACTCAAGGTCTCGCGATGGACGTCGGGTACCCCGTCCGCTGAGGCTCTAACGACACCGATCGCAGCGCACGGAGAGCAAGTTCACAGGGTCTGTTCATAGCCTCGATGGCGCACTAAGGAATAACGTTAGTTTTGCTAACGTAGTTTTCTCTAGGCGCAACGAAGCGCCTGCACAGTCTTCTCCTTCTCGCTTGTCAATTGGAGTCTCGTCATGCCGACTGATACTCGCGAAGCCCGGTTTGAGCAGCGCGTTGCCGATCTTTACGCCACCGACCCGCAGTTCGCCGCCGCCGCGCCAGACCCGAACGTCACCGCGGCCGCCAACACCCCCGGCCTCGGTCTTCCGCAGATCATCCAGACCGTGTTCGACGGCTATGCCGACCGTCCCGCGCTGGGCCAGCGGGTGGTGCGGTTCACCGAGGACCCGCAGACCCACCGCACCACCGCGGAGCTGACGCCGGAGTTCGAAACCCTCACCTATCGTCAGCTGTGGGACCGCGTGCAGGCCCTCGCCGGTGCGTGGTCGGCCGATCCGGTCGCTGTCGGCGACCGGGTGGCCGTGCTCGGTTTCACCAGCGTCGACTACACCACGATCGACCTGGCCCTGACCCAGCTCGGCGCGGTCTCTGTGCCGCTGCAGACCAGTGCCGTGGTCGCCCAGTTGCAGCCGATCATCGCCGAGACCGAGCCGGTGGTATTCGCCGCGAGCATCGACTACCTCGATGACGCGGTCGAGTTGGTGTCGGCCGGTCCGGCGCCGAAACGGTTGGTGGTCTTCGACTTCCGACCCGAGGTCGACGATCACCGCGACGCCCTGGCCGCCGCGACGGAAAGGCTGACCGGCGTCGAGGTCGTCACGCTCGCCGACGAGCTCGCCCGCGGCACCGGCACACCCGTCCCGAACCTCGAGAGCGCCGGCGAGGATCCGCTGGCGCTGTTGATCTACACCTCCGGAAGTACCGGCGCGCCGAAGGGTGCGATGTACCCCGCCCACAAGGTCGCCGACATGTGGCAGGCCGCCGCCGCGCACTGGGACGACAAGCAGGGCGCCTACCCGGCGATCGTGTTGAGCTTCATGCCGATGAGCCACGTCATGGGACGCGGGGCGCTGTACGGAACACTGGGCGTAGGCGGGACCGTGTATTTCGCCGCCCGGCCCGACCTGTCCACGTTTCTCGAAGACCTGGCACTGACCCGCCCGACCCAGCTGAACCTGGTGCCGCGGGTATGGGACATGATCTATCAGGAAGTGCAGAGCGAGATCGACCGGCGCGGCACCGGCGCGGCCGACGTTCTCGCCGAGAAGCGCACGAGTCTGCTTGGCGGCCGGTTCGTTTCGGTGATGACCGGCTCAGCTCCGATCGCGCCCGAACTCAAGGCGTGGGTCGAGACGTTCCTGGACATGCACCTCATCGAGGGGTACGGCTCGACCGAGGCCGGCGCGGTGTTCGTCGACGGCGTGGTTCGCCGGCCCCCGGTCACCGACTACAAGTTGGTCGACGTTCCCGAACTGGGCTACTTCGGTACCGACCTGCCGCATCCGCGCGGCGAGCTTCTGGTCAAGTCGACCCAGCTGTTTCCCGGCTACTACAAGCGGCCCGAGGTCACCGCCGCGATGTTCGATGAGGACGGCTTCTACCGCACCGGCGACATCGTGGCCGAGACCGCACCCGATCACCTGCAGTACGTCGACCGGCGCAACAACGTCCTCAAGCTTTCGCAGGGTGAGTTCGTCACGGTCTCCAAGCTCGAGGCCGCCTTCGGCCGTAGCCCGCTGGTGCACCAGATCTACCTGTACGGCAACAGCGCTCGGCCCTACCTGCTGGCCGTCGTGGTGCCGACCGCCGAGGCGGTGGCCGCTCACGACGCGGCGGAGCTCAAGTCGTTGATCTCCGAGTCGCTGCAGGACGTGGCGCGCAGCGCCGGCCTGCAGTCGTATGAGATCCCGCGCGACTTCCTGGTCGAGACAACGCCATTCACGTTGGAGAACGGACTGCTGACCGGTATCCGCAAGTTGGCGTGGCCCCGACTGAAGGAACGCTACGGCTCCGCGCTCGAGCAGCTGTACACCGATCTGGCCGAAGGCCAGGCCGACGAACTGCGCGCGCTGCGGCAGAGCGGGGCCGACGCCCCGGTGCTGGCGACCATCACCCGCGCCGCGGGCGCGCTGCTGGGCGCCGGGACCGCCGACCTGCAACCCGACGCGCACTTCACCGATCTCGGTGGAGATTCGTTGTCGGCGTTGACATTCGCCAACCTACTCAACGAGATCTTCGACATCGAGGTGCCCGTCGGCGTGATCGTCAGCCCGGCCAACGACCTGCAGGCCATCGCCGGTTACATCGAGGCCGAGCGCAGCTCGGGCGGCAAGCGGCCCACGTTCGCCTCCGTCCACGGCGCGGGCGCCACCGAGGTGCACGCCGGCGATCTGACGCTGGACCGTTTCATCGACCCCGCAACCCTGGCGGCCGCACCGCAGCTGCCTGCGCCTGCCAGCGAGATCCGCACCGTATTGCTCACCGGGGCAACCGGATTCCTGGGCCGTTATCTGGCACTGGAATGGCTGGAGCGGATGCACCTGGTCGACGGCACAGTGATCTGCCTGGTGCGAGCCCGCACCGACGAGGAGGCACGGGCACGCCTGGACGCGACCTTCGACAGCGGGGACCCCGAGTTGCTGGCGCACTACCGCCAACTGGCCGCCGACCATCTCGAGGTGATCGCCGGCGACAAGGGTGAGGTCAATCTGGGGCTGGATGCCAACACCTGGCAACGACTGGCCGACACCGTCGACCTGATCGTCGACCCGGCGGCACTGGTCAACCACGTGCTGCCGTATCGAGAGTTGTTCGGGCCCAATGCCGTCGGCACCGCGGAACTCATTCGGATCGCGCTGACCACCAAGCAGAAGCCGTTCGTGTACGTCTCGACGATCGGCGTCGGCGCAGGCATCGCACCGGGACGGTTCGTCGAGGATGGCGACATCCGCGAGATCAGTCCGACCCGGGTGGTAGACGACTCCTACGCCAATGGCTACGGCAACAGCAAGTGGGCCGGCGAGGTGCTGCTGCGCGAGGCCAACGACCTGTGCGGTCTGCCGGTCTCGGTGTTCCGCTGCGACATGATCCTGGCCGACACCACCTATGCCGGGCAGCTCAACCTGCCCGACATGTTCACCCGGATGATCCTCAGCCTGGTGGCCACCGGCATCGCCCCGGCGTCGTTCTACGAACTCGACGCCGACGGCAACCGCCAGCGTGCCCACTACGACGGCCTGCCGGTGGAGTTCATCGCCGAGGCGATCTCCACCTTGGGAACGTGCGTCGCGCAGGACCACGGCTCCGGATTCGAGACCTACCACGTCATGAACCCCTACGACGACGGCATCGGGCTCGACGAGTACGTCGACTGGCTGATCGAGGCCGGCCACCCGATCCAGCGGATCGCGGACTACGGCACCTGGCTGCAGCGCTTCGAGACGGCGATGCGCGCCCTCCCCGACCGGCAGCGCCAGTATTCGCTGCTGCCGCTGCTGCACAACTACCAGGCCCCGGAACGGCCGATCCGTGGCTCGATCGCCCCGACCGATCGGTTCCGCGCCGCGGTTCAGGACGCGAAGATCGGTCCGGACAAAGACATTCCGCATGTTTCGCCGGCTGTGATCGTGAAGTACGTCACCGACCTTCAGCTGCTGGGCCTGCTGTAGGCCATACCGATCTCGGCACCAGGGTCGCGGGTCATCAAGATCACGGCCCTGGCGCCCTGTCGATGAATTGACGGTGCAGTAACATCGGCACGCGTGGGTGCGGGGGCGGCGATTCGGCAGTGGTGGCGCCAGCCCGACCAATACGACTGGATGTCGGAGTACCTGGCGTCACGGGGGCTGCAGCGCTCCAGTCGAGTGCTGATCGCAGCGGTCGTCGTCATCCTTGGCGCGGTACCTCTGGTGATGCTGTGGAGCCCGTCCGGTCCGCAGGGGCACGTCCATCGGACCGCCGCGACGATCATTTCGATGCTGTCGTTGTGCGGGGCCGGCATGTGGCTCGCCGGCTGGCCGAGCCGCCTTCGGTCCACGTTGTTCATCATCGGCGGCAATGCCGGGGTGGCCGCCGCCTGCGTGATCGCGGGAACACCGGTGACCGGTTTGTTGGCCTGCGTGACGTTTGCCCCGATCGCCGGTTATGTCGGCCTCTATCACTCCAGCCGGCTGTTGACGGTGACGCTCGTCAATGCCACTGCCACCACCGTTTTCGCCGGGGTGCGCCTGGCCGAGGCCGGCGACCCCGCGATGGCGGTGGGGCATGCGGTGGCGCTGGTGATCGCGGTGCTCGCGGTCCCGGTCGGAAGTCAGTTCTTTCTGCACCTGCTGCGCCTCGACGCCAGGATGTCGAATACCGATCCGCTGACCGGGCTGCGCAACCGGCGCGGCTTCTACCAGTCGGCGCCGCAGCTGATCGCCGGCGCGGAGCCGCAGTGGCTGGCCGTGATCCTGCTCGACCTGGACGGGTTCAAGCAGATCAACGACACCCACGGCCACGGTTACGGCGACGCGGTCCTGGTCGCCGTC
>JAEZIA010000221.1 GCA_023416315.1 Actinomycetes bacterium | reverse complement strand
CTTGCCGAGCTGCGCAGGTCGCTGGGCGACGGAACCACCTACACGGTTGCCAAGAACACCTTGGTCAAGCGTGCGGCTGCCGAAGCCGGCATCGAGGGTCTGGACGATCTGTTCGCCGGCCCGACCGCCATCGCGTTCATCGACGGTGAGCCCGTCGACGCCGCCAAGGCGCTCAAGAAGTTCGCCAAGGACAACAAGGCACTGGTCGTCAAGGGCGGCTACATGGACGGTCGCGCGCTGACCGTCTCCGAGGTCGAGCGGATCGCCGATCTCGAGTCGCGCGAGGTGCTGCTGTCCAAGATGGCCGGCGCACTCAAGGCGAAGCAGTCCCAGGCCGCGGCGCTGTTCGCAGCCCCCGCGTCCCAGGTCGCCCGCCTGGCCGCAGCTCTGCAGGAAAAGAAGGCTTCGGAAAACTCCGACGCCGCGTAACCAGACCACCAACCCGAAAACAGATAAGGAAACACCATGGCCAAGTTGTCCACCGACGAACTGCTCGACGCGTTCAAGGAAATGACCCTGCTGGAGCTCTCTGAGTTCGTGAAGCAGTTCGAGGAGACCTTCGACGTCACCGCCGCCGCTCCGGTCGCCGTGGCCGCTGCCGGCCCCGCCGCCGGTGGTGGCGCTGCCGAGGCCGCCGAGGAGCAGTCGGAGTTCGACGTCATCCTCGAAGGCGCCGGCGACAAGAAGATCGGCGTCATCAAGGTCGTCCGCGAGATCGTCTCCGGCCTGGGCCTCAAGGAAGCCAAGGACCTCGTCGACAGCGCCCCCAAGCCGCTGCTGGAGAAGGTCAACAAGGAAGCCGCCGACGACGCCAAGGCCAAGCTCGAGGCTGCCGGCGCTACGGTGACCGTCAAGTAAGACGTATCGACGCCGGTATCAACCGGCACGTCAGCTGTGGGGCTGGTCTGGCAAACAGACCGGCCCCACAGTCGTTTCCGGCGACCGAGTGTGGCGCCGAAGGCGAGTAGGTTACAGTGACTCAAGCCACAGGCAGGATGCGTGTGGTGATGACTGTTCGGCACCAGCGGGAGGAATCGCGTGGGCATCGGTATTCAGGTTGAGGGACTGACGAAGTCCTTCGGGTCCCAGCGAATCTGGGAGGACGTCACCTTCGACCTTCCTGCAGGTGAGGTGAGCGTTCTGCTGGGGCCGTCCGGTACCGGCAAGTCCGTGTTCCTGAAGTCGCTGATCGGTCTGCTGCGCCCCGAGCGCGGCAAGATCATCGTCGACGGCACCAACATCATCGAGTGCTCGGCCAAGGAGCTTTACGAGATCCGCACGCTGTTCGGCGTCATGTTCCAGGACGGCGCGCTGTTCGGCTCGATGAACCTGTTCGACAACACCGCGTTCCCGCTTCGCGAGCACACGAAGAAGAAGGAAAGCGAAATCCGTCAGATCGTCATGGAAAAGCTCGACATGGTCGGCTTGGGTGGCGACGAGAACAAGTTCCCCGGCGAGATCTCCGGTGGTATGCGCAAGCGCGCCGGCCTGGCGCGGTCGCTGGTGTTGGATCCGCAGATCATCCTCTGCGATGAGCCCGACTCCGGTCTGGACCCGGTCCGTACCGCGTACCTGAGCCAGCTGCTGATCGACATCAACGCTCAGATCGACGCCACGATCCTGATCGTGACCCACAACATCAACATCGCCCGCACGGTGCCCGACAACATCGGCATGCTGTTCCGTAAGCACCTGGTGATGTTCGGCCCGCGCGAGGTGCTGCTGACCTCGGAGGAGCCGGTGGTGCGCCAGTTCCTCAACGGCCGCCGTATCGGCCCGATCGGCATGTCGGAGGAGAAGGACGAGGCGACGATGGCTGAAGAGCAGGCCATGGTCGACGCCGGTCACCACGACGGTGGTGTCGAGGAAATCGAGGGTGTGCCGCCGCAGCTGACGGTCACCCCGGGCATTCCCGAGCGGCAGGCCGTGTACCGCCGCCAGGACCGGGTGCGCCAAATCCTGCACACCCTGCCGCCGGCCGCCCAGGAAGCGATTCGCGACGACCTCGAAGGCACCCACAAGCTGCGGTCGCACACCTTCGCCGGCGAAGACGCCAACTGACCTGACGTAGCACGAAAAGCGAAGGGGTCCAATCGGAATCGATTGGGCCCCTTCGCTTTTCGTGTGACCTTCCGAGTGGGCCGCGGGATCCGGCGCACTCGCAGGAAATGACGCTTTGACCAATTCGCCCTTCTGCGACGGTGGGCTCGGATACGGTTTGCCCCGATTGTCGAGGAGGCGTCTGGTGTTTCGCGACCGGCGGGTCTGGTGGGGGGCGGTTGCCGTCTTCGCGGGTATCGGCGCGGGCCTGCTGACCGGCAGCGCCACCGCGGCCGCCGACACCGCAGGCAGCCCCGGCCATTCGGGCGCCCCGTCGACCTCGCAGGGATCGGCGACCAGGTCGACTCCGGCCGCCGGGACCGGCAAGCACCGCACCGCCGTCGCGGCCGTCGTCTCCGGTCCGCGCGCGAAACCGGCCGCCAAGATCACACCCAAGGCCGCACCCAAGGCGAGTTCCCGACCCGCCGCCAAACTGCTGACGGGCGTGCTATCCGTGCTCGGCGTGACGCCGCCGGCCACCGGCTCCACCACGCCGCCGGCCACCGGCACCAGCGCGCGTCCCGCCGCCGGCTCCGCCCCGGCGGCATCGGCCGTCGTCACCCCGCCGGCAACCAACGGCGTCACCGGCGTCAAGGTCGGGCATTCGACGCTGACGATCCCGGTCAACGGCGGTTTCAACGCCCCGGCCGACTGGTACTTCCCCACCCAGGCCGACGGTTCGGTGCAGGCCAACGGCGTGATCTGGCTCCAGCACGGGTTCCTGGCCAACAAGACGTTCTATTCGGCGCTGGCCACCCAGCTGGCCCAGGACACCAACTCGATCGTGGTCGCCCCCACGCTGCCGTCGTTCGGTCAGCTCCGATGCGGCGGCTGCACGCTCTACGGGCCGTCGATGCAGAAGGCCGCCGCCACGATGTTCCTCGGCGACCGTTCGGCCCTGACCATCAGCGCCAGCCAGGCCGGGTACGAAGGCGTCCTGCCCGCCGACTTCGTCCTTGCCGGGCACTCCGCAGGCGGCGGGTGGTCGACGTCGGTCGGCGGCTATTACGTGGACGCGCTGGCGCCCGGTGACGAGAACCATCTGCTCGGTGTGGTGATGTACGACGGCGTCACCATGAACGGCACCCTGCCGCAGGCCATCGCCAGTCTCGACACCCGCGACATCCCGGTGTATCAGATCGCGGCGCCGGCCCAGATGTGGAACACCTTCGGCACCACCACCGATCAGCTGTTGGCGCTGCGACCCGACCAGTTCGACGGCGTCGTGCTGGTCAAGGGTTCGCACGTGGACGCGATGCTGGGCAGCAACCCGCTCATCGACTTCGCCTCCCAACTGGTGACCAAGCGCTCGCCGCCCGGCGCCACGTCGGCGGTCTACACCCTGAGCAGCGGTTGGATCAACGACTTCTATGTCGGCGCCGGCCCCGATGCGCCGCAGTTCGGGATCTACGGGCCCGCGGGCCGGCCGATCATTCTGGGCAACGCCGCCGCCGTCGTGTTGCCCACGCCGCTGGCCAGCCAGCTCGGACCGATCGAGAAGCTGATGAAGAAGTGGACCGCGCTCGTCATGCCGCTGATCTTCGGCGGCTCAGCCAACCCCGCCGCCATCGTCCCGGTCGCGGGCAGTCCCGCCGTGACCGTGCCGACCCCGAACGGCGTGACCGGGGTCCGCACCGGCAACACCTCACTGACCATCGCAGTCGGCTCGCGGACCTACAACGTCCCGGCCGACTGGTATTTCCCGACGCAGGCCGACGGCTCGGTCCAGGCCACCGGGATCATCTACCTGCAGCACGGCTTTCTGGCCACCAAGTCCTTCTACACCGTGCTGGCCCGCTCGCTGGCGCAGCAGACCAACAGCACCGTGGTCACGACCACCCTGCCGTCCTTCGCGCCGCTGACCTGCCCGACCTGCCGGATCAACGATCCCGCGATGCAGCAGGGGGTGGCCGATCTGTTCCTCGGTGAACGGGCCGCACTGGTGATCAGCGCCGCCAACGCCGGCTATCAGGGCACGCTGCCGCAGGACTTCACGCTCGCCGGGCACTCGGCCGGTGGGGGACTGGCCGTGGCCGCGGGCGGCAAGTACCTCACGTCGCTGGCGCCCGGTGCCGACAATCATTTGCTGGGCGTGGTGATGTTCGACGGCGTCGCCAACGGCAACGGCCTGGCCGATGCACTGGCCGCCCTCGACGGCATTCCCGTCTACCAGATCGCCGCGCCCGCGCAGCCGTGGAATGCGTTCGGCCGAACCACCACGCAGCTGATCGCCGAACGCCCGGATCAGTTCGTCGGCGTCGAGCTTGTCAACGGTTCGCACGTCGACTCGGTCATCGGCTCCGACCCGTTCTTCGACTTCTTCGCCGAGCTCATCGTTCGGCGGGCCGTGCCCGGTAACCCCAGCGCCGTGCACACCCTGGCCGCAGGCTGGATCAACGACTTCTATGTTGGCGCCGGCCCCGCCGCACCACAGTTCGGGCTGTACGGCAACGCCGGGGAACCGATCATTATGGGCCCGACCGCCGCGATTGTCCTGCCGACTCAGCCGGGTGTCGCGGCCGCCGCCGCAATTGCCGCCTGAACCGGTAATTTCCACACCAAACGCCGCGTTATCCCTTGACGGAAAGGCACAAACGGGTCAGTCTGTTCACCAGCATGTGTGCATGGGTAGCTAGATCGCCAGCCAGCGTCAGCCCGCCCGGCATGGGCTTGTTGAGGAATGCGCCGTCTTGCGCTATTGTTGGACGTTGCGCTGGCTGCCTCCTGCCCACCTCAACCTGCACCTGACACTCGCCGGTCCTCGTCTGAGTCATATCCCAGCTCAGAGACCTGTTGCATGTCGCGTGCGTTCGGTGAAAGGCCGGGCCTCGAGAAGGCCAGCCGAACCGACGCAGATTACGCGGCCTCCCGGATGACCTCCGGAAAAGTCGCATTAGGTGCTGGAAGGATGCATCTTGGCAGTCTCTAGCCAGAGCAAAACGACTACAACTTCTAACTCCGTCCCCGGAGCACCAAAACGAATTTCCTTCGCCAAGCTGCGCGAGCCGCTAGAGGTACCCGGCTTGCTCGACGTCCAAACGGAGTCGTTCGAGTGGCTGATCGGCTCGCCGCGCTGGCGTGAGATCGCCGAGGCGCGTGGTGACGTCAACCCGGTGGGTGGCCTCGAAGAGGTGCTCACCGAGCTGTCGCCGATCGAGGATTTCTCGGGCTCGATGTCGCTGAGCTTCTCCGACCCGCGCTTCGACGAGGTCAAGGCTCCGGTCGACGAGTGCAAAGACAAGGACATGACGTACGCGGCCCCGCTGTTCGTCACGGCCGAGTTCATCAACAACAACACCGGTGAGATCAAGAGCCAGACGGTCTTCATGGGCGACTTCCCGATGATGACCGAGAAGGGCACCTTCATCATCAACGGCACCGAGCGTGTCGTGGTGAGCCAGCTGGTCCGTTCGCCGGGTGTGTACTTCGACGAGAGCATCGACAAGTCCACCGAGAAGACGCTGCACAGCGTCAAGGTGATCCCCGGCCGCGGTGCGTGGCTGGAGTTCGACGTCGACAAGCGCGACACCGTCGGTGTGCGCATCGACCGCAAGCGCCGTCAGCCGGTCACCGTGCTGCTCAAGGCGCTCGGCTGGACCAACGAGCAGATCCGGGAGCGCTTCGGCTTCTCCGAGATCATGATGTCGACGCTGGAGAAGGACAACACCGCCGGCACCGACGAGGCGCTGCTGGACATCTATCGGAAGCTGCGCCCGGGCGAGCCGCCGACCAAGGAGTCCGCGCAGACCCTGCTGGAGAACCTGTTCTTCAAGGACAAGCGCTACGACCTGGCCCGGGTGGGTCGCTACAAGGTCAACAAGAAGCTGGGCCTGAACGCCGGCCAGCCGATCACCAGCTCGACGTTGACCGAAGAGGACATCGTCGCGACCATCGAGTACCTGGTGCGCCTGCACGAGGGCCAGACCACGATGACCGCCCCCGGCGGCGTCGAGGTTCCGGTCGAGGTTGATGACATCGATCACTTCGGCAACCGTCGTCTGCGTACCGTCGGTGAGCTGATCCAGAACCAGATCCGGGTGGGCCTGTCCCGCATGGAGCGTGTCGTCCGCGAGCGGATGACCACTCAGGACGTCGAGGCGATCACGCCGCAGACCCTGATCAACATCCGTCCCGTCGTGGCGGCGATCAAGGAGTTCTTCGGCACCAGCCAGCTGTCGCAGTTCATGGACCAGAACAACCCGCTGTCGGGTCTGACCCACAAGCGTCGTCTGTCGGCGCTGGGCCCGGGTGGTCTGTCCCGTGAGCGCGCCGGCCTGGAGGTCCGCGACGTGCACTCCAGCCACTACGGCCGGATGTGCCCGATCGAGACCCCGGAAGGTCCGAACATCGGTCTGATCGGTTCGCTTTCGGTGTACGCGCGGGTCAACCCGTTCGGCTTCATCGAGACCCCGTACCGCAAGGTCGAGGGCGGCAAGGTCACCGACGAGATCCACTACCTGACCGCCGATGAGGAGGACCGCCACGTCGTGGCGCAGGCCAACTCGCCGACCGACGACAGCGGCCGCTTCAGCGAGGCCCGCGTTCTGGTTCGTCGGAAGGGTGGCGAGGTCGAGTACGTCGACGCCACCGAGGTCGACTTCATGGACGTCTCGCCGCGCCAGATGGTGTCGGTCGCGACGGCGATGATCCCGTTCCTCGAGCACGACGACGCCAACCGCGCCCTGATGGGTGCCAACATGCAGCGCCAGGCGGTTCCGCTGGTGCGCAGCGAGGCCCCGCTGGTCGGCACCGGTATGGAGCTGCGTGCCGCGATCGATGCCGGCGACGTCATCGTCACCGACAAGGCGGGCGTGGTCGAGGAGGTCTCGGCCGACTACATCACCGTGATGGCCGACGACGGCACCCGGCACACCTACCGGATGCGCAAGTTCGCCCGCTCCAACCACGGCACGTGCGCCAACCAGCGCCCGATCGTGGACGCCGGGCAGCGCGTCGAGTCCGGCCAGGTTCTCGCCGACGGGCCGTGCACCGAAAACGGTGAGATGGCGCTGGGCAAGAACCTGCTCGTGGCGGTCATGCCGTGGGAAGGCCACAACTACGAGGACGCGATCATCCTCTCCAACCGTCTGGTTGAGGAGGACGTGCTCACCTCGATTCACATCGAAGAGCATGAGATCGATGCCCGCGACACCAAGCTGGGCGCCGAGGAGATCACCCGGGACATCCCCAACGTCTCCGATGAGGTGCTGGCCGATCTCGACGAACGCGGCATCATCCGCATCGGCGCCGAGGTCCGCGACGGCGACATCCTGGTCGGCAAGGTCACGCCGAAGGGCGAGACCGAGCTGACCCCGGAGGAGCGGCTGCTCCGTGCGATCTTCGGTGAGAAGGCGCGCGAGGTCCGCGACACGTCGCTGAAGGTGCCGCACGGTGAGTCCGGCAAGGTCATCGGCATCCGGGTGTTCTCCCGCGAGGACGACGACGAGCTGCCGGCCGGCGTCAACGAGCTGGTCCGCGTCTACGTGGCCCAGAAGCGCAAGATCTCCGACGGCGACAAGCTCGCCGGACGCCACGGCAA
>JAEZIA010000049.1 GCA_023416315.1 Actinomycetes bacterium | reverse complement strand
TTGAACCGGGGTCCAATGTCGCCGGCCCGGCGGCTCCGGCCGGCCGCAAACTCCTGCGCCTGGAGGTCCGCAATGCGGAGACCCCGATCGAGCGCAAGCCGCCGTGGATCAAAACCCGGGCGCGGATGGGGCCCGAATACACCGCGCTGAAGAGTCTGGTCAAGCGCGAGGGTCTGCACACGGTATGCGAGGAGGCTGGCTGCCCCAACATCTTCGAGTGCTGGGAAGACCGCGAGGCAACGTTCCTCATCGGTGGCGAGCAGTGCACGCGGCGCTGTGATTTCTGCCAGATCGACACCGGCAAGCCCGCCGAGCTCGATCGCGACGAACCGCGCCGGGTGGCCGAGAGTGTGGCCGCGATGGGATTGCGCTACGCGACGGTGACCGGAGTGGCCCGCGACGACCTGCCCGACGGCGGCGCCTGGCTCTACGCCGAGACCGTCCGCGCGATCAAGCACCTGAACCCGGAGACCGGGGTCGAGTTGCTGGTTCCGGATTTCAACGGTGAGCCGGCGCTACTCGACGAGGTGTTCGCCGCGCGGCCGGAAGTGTTGGCACACAACGTGGAAACGGTGCCGCGGATCTTCAAGCGGATCCGTCCGGCATTCCGCTATCAGCGCAGCCTCGATGTGCTGACCGCGGCGCGGGCGGCAGGTCTGGTCACCAAGAGCAATCTGATTCTCGGTATGGGCGAGACCATCGACGAAGTGCACACCGCGCTGGCCGATCTGCACGACGCGGGCTGCGACATCATCACGATCACCCAGTACCTGCGGCCCTCGGTGCGCCACCATCCCGTCGAGCGCTGGGTCAAGCCCGAGGAGTTCGTCGCACTGGCCGAATACGCCGAGGGTCTCGGCTTCGCCGGTGTGCTGTCCGGACCGCTGGTGCGCTCGTCGTATCGTGCCGGTCGGCTCTACCAACAGGCCGCAGCCGCGCACAAGCTCTCCCGGTGACCGCGGGAAACGGCTGATCGCCGCTTCCGTATTCTTGATAGCTATGGCGAAGATCCGTTCCGCTGCCGCGAACAAGGCAGCCAAGGCCGAGGCGAAGGCCGCGGCCAAGGCCGCGTCGAAGCAGCGCCGCCGCCAGCTGTGGCAGGCGTTCCAAATGCAGCGCAAGGAAGACAAGCGGCTGCTCCCCTACATGATCGGCGCGTTCGTGCTGATCGTGGGCGCCTCGGTGGCTGCTGGCATCGTGGCCGGTGGGATCACCACCTACATGCTGATTCCGCTGGGCGTAATCCTCGGCGCGCTGGTGGCCTTCATCATCTTCGGGCGGCGCGCGCAGAAGTCGGTGTTCCGGAAGGCGGAGGGCCAGACCGGCGCGGCGGCCTGGGCGTTGGACAATCTGCGGGGTAAGTGGCGGGTGACCCCGGGGGTTGCGGCCACCGGAAACTTCGATGCCGTGCACCGCGTGATCGGTCGGCCGGGCGTGATCTTCGTCGCCGAGGGCAGCCCCGTCCGGGTCCGTCCGCTGCTGGCCCAGGAGAAGAAGCGCACCGCCCGGCTGATCGGCGACACCCCGATCTACGACGTGATCGTCGGCAACGGCGAGGGCGAGGTCCCGCTGTCGAAGCTGGAGCGGCATCTGACCAAGCTGCCCGCCAACATCACCGTCAAGCAGATGGACGCCCTGGAGTCGAAATTGAGCGCGCTGGGTTCCCGGGTGGGTCCGGCGGCGATGCCCAAGGGTCCCCTCCCCGCCCAGGCCAAGATGAAGGGCGTGCAACGTACAGTGCGTAGACGCTGACCGGCTGATCTCGGGGGGACGTTATCTGCACTGCATGTGAGTGGGCGCCGCATTTTCGCGCCCTGGGTTCCGGGGTCCTGACGCGGCGGACGGCCTTGCGTGCGGTGGCAGTGACCGCCGTCGCGGCCACGGCCGCGGCGTGTGCGAAGAATCCCGCTGCCGTCGGCGAACATCACGCCGATGTCGTGTTCCGAGGCGGCCGGATCTACACCGTGTCGCCGGCCCAGCCGTGGGCGCAGGCGGTGGCCGTCACCGGCAACACGATCTCCTACGTCGGCGACGATGCGGGCGCGACGGCGCTCGCCGGACCGGACACCCAGGTCATCGACCTGGCCGGCAGACTGATGCTGCCGGGCTTCGTCGAGGGGCACATCCATCCGTTCCTCGGTGCGTTCCTCACCAGCGGCGTCGACTTGCAGGTGCCCACCGGGGCCGACGCGTTGGCGGCGATCGCCGCGTACGCCAACGAGCATCCCGAAGGCCCGGTGCGCGGATTCGGTTGGCGGGTGGACATGTTCGGGCCCGACGGGCCGACCCGCCAGGAGTTGGACCGGGTGCTGCCGGACCGGCCGGGGTTCTTCTTCGCCATCGACGGCCACAGCATGTGGGCCAACAGCACGGCGCTGCAGATCGCCGGCGTCGGCCGTGACACCCCGGATCCGGTGCCCGGGTTCAGCTACTACGTGCGCGACAAGCATGGTGATCCCACCGGCTACGTGCTCGAAGTCGATGCCGTGCTCAGTCTGGTGAACGCCGTCGACCCGATCTCGCCACAGTCCATGCTGGCGCTGCTGGAGGGCTGGTTGCCGAAGGCGTCGGCCGCCGGAATCACGTCGGTGTTCGACGCCGGTGTGCCGCCGATCGGCGACGACCAGGGTGCGCTGATCGGGCTGTACGCCGACCTGGAGCAGCGCGGCGCGTTGCCGTTTCGGGTGGTGGCGTCCTACAGCGTGAAAGGGCCGCCGATCGATGGCGCGCCGGCCACGCTGGCCGCTATCCGGAACCGGATCTCCACCGAGCTGGTCGACGTCGGGGTGGTCAAGATCGTCGGCGACGGGACGCAGGGCGGCTACACCGCGTGGCTGATCGAACCGTATGCGGACAAGCCCGATTCGGTCGGCGGGTCGCCGTTCAGCAGCGAGCAGTGGCGCCAGCTGGTGCGTGCGGTCGACGCCGCCGGCTTCGACGTGCATGTGCACGCCTGCGGCGAGCAGACCGTGCGCACCGGGTTGGACGCCATCGAGGCGGCGATCGCGGTCAACCCCCCGCGCGACCGCAGGCACACGATCGCCCATCTGGTCTACGTCGAGGATCCCGACGGCGAGCGCTTCGGCAAAATCGGTGTGACAGGCCAGTTTTCGGCGAATTGGATGTCCGCCGATCCGGACACCCTGCAGAACATGGCCGCTCGGTACGGCCGGCCCCGGCAAGATCTGATGTATCGCCCGCAGGACATCCTGCGTTCCGGCGGGCGCATCTCGCTGGGCACCGACTGGCCGGCGGCGGGCTACTTCTCCACCTACAAGCCGCTGGACTCCATCCAGATCGGCGTGACCCGTCAGCTGATTGGTGAACCGGACGCCCCCGTGCTGGCCCCGGCCGACCAGAAACTCAGCGTCGCCGAGGCCGTGCACGCCAACACCATGGGTGCCGCCTACCAGATCCGGCTCGACGATAAAGTCGGCTCGGTCGAGGTCGGCAAGCGCGCCGATCTGATCATGTTGGACACCAACATCTTCGAGATCGACCCGCACGACATCCATCGCGCGACCGTCACGATGACGATGATGAACGGACAGGTCCGCCACCAGGCCTGAATCAGGCGGCGATCGGTGGGGTCCCGGGCGCAGGCGGCGCGGCGGAGTGGTACTCGGCTCCCGTCGGTGTGGTGAATTCGGCGCTGTGCGTACCGTTCTCGTCGACGGCGGCCACGACCCGCCACCCCGGCGACTCCTTGGTGTAATTGCACGCCTCGCACAGGCCCAGCCCGTTGGCCGCGCTGGTGGCGCCGCCGCGGGCGTGCGGCTGGGCGTGATCGCGGTGCCGCACCGGTGCATCGCAGTACGGCGTTCGGCAACGCTGATCTCGCAGTTCGATGAACTCCGCCAACCCCTTGGGGAACAGCCGCGACCGGGAGTCCATCGCGACCAGCGCGCCGCTGGCCGGCTTGGCGTACAGCCGGCGCAGCGTGGCCGTCGACCGGGCGTCGGCCACGGTGTCCAGCACCATCTGCTGCGCAACCGCCGACGGCACCGAGCCGTAGCCGGCGATGACGGCCGCGCCCTGCTCGGCGCCGAGCAGCATCTGATCGGAGATCACGAGGTTCACCGTCATCGGCACCGGCTGATCGGCCGGGCGACCGGTCACCCGCTCGACGAGGGCGTCCGCCATGACCTGGCCCCGCGACCGGCCGTCGCAGCACGTGTCGGCCTCCCGCTTGAGTGCGGCGTACACCGAGACGCCCTGGCGCACCGGCAACAGCGCGGTCACGTAGGTCATCGTGTCGGGTGCCGGGCGGATCGTGACCGTCCGCTCCCGCTCCGCCTTGGCCGCCCTCTCCACCACGGCGTGCGGGTCCAGCCGGTAGGCGAGCGCCTTGGCCTCGGCCACCAGCGCGGCGTCGCCCTTACCGATCAACCGGGCCGGATTCGAGCACAGTTCGGCGTCGAGGCGCCGCCGGTCGTCGACATCGAGGCAGGCCGACTCACGGACGATCAGCGTCGCCCGCCATTCCGAGAGCTCGCCGCGCTCGAGTGCGGCCAGCGTGTGCGGCATCTCGTTGACGAGGGCCTTGGCGAACCCGAGGTGCTGCCCGCCTCGAGTCGGTGATTCGCGGCGAGCCAACGCCACCTCCGAGGCCAAACCGCGTCCCCGCTGCACCGCGGGGACCCCTGCCGCCGCTTCTGCGGATCTTCGAGCGACATCCAGCGAAGCGGTCAGCCGTGCCTGCTTGGCCGCTGCAGCAGATTTCAGCCGCTCCAGCTCCGCGATACTTTCGACCAGCGCCGATTCCTCGGCGGCCGGATCGAAATCCAACAATATATCGAACATACATTCGATAGTAGAGACGCCTACCGACACATCAGCGGCGCACGACCGCCGTTGCCGTCAGTCGGTCCTGGAAGCCGCGCCCGTCGGCATCGGTGAACAGCCCCGGAATCACCAGGGACAGCAGCAGGCCACGGGCGAGCGCCCGCCCACTGCCGACGTGCTGGCGGTTGTCCACCGGAATCACCATCAACCCGAGCGCGTACTGGCCCGGCGTGAACCCGAACAGTCGCACCGACAGCACGCCCAGCGCGAACCAGATAGCCAGCACCACAACCGGCCCCACCCATGAGTAGCGCAGCGTATCGAGCGTCATCAAACCGAACGCAACCGCCAAATATGCCAAGCCCTCAGCGATCAACCAGTCGATCAGCAGCGCCAGGAAGCGACGGCCCATGCGCGCCAGCGAACGCGGTCCCGACTCCGGCAATCCCAGCGCCTGCCCCGGCCACTCGGCGTCGCCATCGGGCTTCACCGGTTCCGGTCCGGACAGCCAGGATCCGAT
This sequence comes from Actinomycetes bacterium, assembly GCA_023416315.1. Lineage (GTDB taxonomy): Bacteria > Actinomycetota > Actinomycetes > Mycobacteriales > Mycobacteriaceae > Mycobacterium. The sequence goes on along the minus strand of JAEZIA010000049.1, from coordinate 5,274 downwards.
CTCACGCGCCATGCCCACAGGATATGCGGGCCCTGGCAACCCCGGCGCAGCACCAAAGGTCGCTATGCGTAACGTCGGCGCAACATACGCTTGACGATCAGGCAACATCAGATCCATACCGTCAGCCGCGGGTTAACAAACCTCCGTGCCGAGACATGCGCCAGAGCGGCCGCACCGAAGGAGTAGTAAGTGGCAGAAACGAACGCTGACGACCTGTTCAAGCTGATCAAGGACGAGAACGTCGAGTACGTCGACATCCGGTTCTGCGATCTGCCCGGTGTGGTCCAGCACTTCTCCATCCCCGCCTCCGCGTTCGACGAGAGCGTTTTCGAAGATGGCCTGGCGTTCGACGGTTCGTCGGTGCGCGGCTTCCAGTCGATCCACGAGTCCGACATGTTGCTGCTGCCGGACCCCGCCACCGCGCGCATCGACCCGTTCCGCGCCGCCAAGACGCTGAACCTGAACTTCTTCGTGCACGACCCGTTCACCCGCGAGGCCTACTCGCGTGACCCGCGCAACGTGGCCCGCAAGGCGGAGAACTACCTGATCAGCACCGGCATCGCCGACACCGCCTACTTCGGTGCCGAGGCCGAGTTCTACATCTTCGACTCGGTGACCTTCGACTCGAAGATCAACGGCACCTTCTACGAGATCGACTCCGAGTCGGGCTGGTGGAACACCGGTGAGCCGTTCGAGGCCGACGGCTCGGCCAACCGCGGCTACAAGGTCCGCCCCAAGGGTGGTTACTTCCCCGTCGCCCCGTACGACCACTACGTCGACCTGCGTGACGACATCACCACCAACCTGCAGAACGCCGGCTTCACGATCGAGCGCGGCCACCACGAGGTGGGCACCGCCGGCCAGGCCGAGATCAACTACAAGTTCAATACGCTGCTGCACGCGGCCGACGATGTGCTGCTGTTCAAGTACATCGTCAAGAACACCGCGTGGGCGGCGGGCAAGACCGTCACCTTCATGCCGAAGCCGCTGTTCGGCGACAACGGCTCGGGCATGCACGTGCACCAGTCGCTGTGGAAGGACGGCAAGCCGCTGTTCCACGACGAGGCGGGCTATGCGGGCCTGTCCGACATCGCGCGGCACTACATCGGCGGCATCCTGCACCACGCGCCGTCGCTGCTGGCGTTCACCAACCCGACGGTGAACTCCTACAAGCGTCTGGTGCCCGGCTACGAGGCCCCGATCAACCTGGTCTACAGCCAGCGCAACCGGTCGGCCGCCGTGCGTATCCCGATCACCGGCAACAACCCGAAGGCCAAGCGCCTCGAGTTCCGCGCGCCGGACAGCTCGGGCAACCCGTATCTGGCGTTCGCGGCGATGATGATGGCCGGTATCGACGGCATCAAGAAGAAGATCGAGCCGCAGACGCCGGTCGACAAGGACCTCTACGAGCTGCCGCCGGAGGAAGCCGCCAACATCCCGCAGGCACCGACCTCGCTGTCCGCAGTGATCGACCGCCTCGAAGAGGATCACGAATACCTCACCGAGGGTGGCGTTTTCACGCCGGACCTGATCGAGACGTGGATCTCCTACAAGCGTGAGAACGAGATCATGCCCGTGCAGATCCGGCCGCACCCGTACGAGTTCGCGCTGTACTACGACGTGTAAGGCGAACGCTCAAAAGCCACTGTGCCGAACGGATTACCGTTCGGCACAGTGCTTTTCAGCCGGCGATTCGCTGCAACAGCGCACCCATGGAGTCCAGGAACGCGTTGTAGCCGTGCTCGAGCGCGGCGCGGCCGGCATCGGGCCAGCCCGGCGTCTCCTGAACCAGGGTCAATTCGGTCCCCTCGGCTACCGGCCGCAGGTTTACCGTCACCGGTAACCGCGCCGGGTTGTCGGGCTCGTCGGTCAAATCGAACACCAGGCGATTCGGCGGATCGAGTTCTCGGAAGCTGCCCACCCACCTCTTGAGCGTGCCGTCCGGCAAGTGCATCACGGCGCGCCATTCACCGCCTACACGCGCATCCATCTCGAACGTGTCCAGCGGCACGTCGACCTGGTCGGTGCCGAACCACGTCGCGAAGTACTCGGGTGTCACGAACATCGAGTACACCAACTCTTGCGGTGCGTCGAAAATGCGGATCACCGTCACTGAATCAGTCATGCGACTCCCCTTTCCTGGGTTTGTTGGATGTGCCGTGATCGTCGGATTGCAACCGGGCCAGCAAGTCGCCCATCGAGTCCAGGTTCTGGCTCCAGAATTTCTCGTACTTCGCGATCCAGGCGGAGGCTTCCGCAAGGGGTTCCGCATCCAGGCAGGCCGGCCGGTACTGCGCGGTGCGACTTCGCCGGACCAGACCAGCGGCCTCCAACACCCGCAGGTGTTTCGACACCGCTGCGAAGGACATCTCGAACGGCTCGACCAACTCACCCACCGTTCGTTCCCGGTCGGCCATCATCTCGAGCATGGTGCGCCGCGTCGGGTCGGCTAACGCCGCGAAGGTGCGGCTCAGTTGATCTGTAGCCATCGACCCCCCTAATTCAACCATATAGTTCTATACCTATTGGTTGAATATAGCGCGTAGAACGTAGTCGCGCCAGTGCCGTAGCCGGAACAGTATGGTTGCCGCATGACGCAGAGACTCGACGCTCGCATCGACCGGTATCAGCCCGCCGTCCTCAGCGTGTTCCGGATCTTCTTCGGACTCCTCTTTCTCTTCGAAGGCCTGTCGAAGGTGTTCAACTGGCCCGCGCCCATCCGCGACATGGCGGGGATCACCACCGGCGCCTGGCCGCTCTGGTACGCCGGTGTCCTGGAAGTGATTCTGGGCGCACTGATCACGGTCGGGTTGTTCACCCGGATCGCCGCGTTCATCGCCTGCGGGCAGATGGCGGTCGCCTACTTCACCCAGCACATCGAGAAGAGCTTCTGGCCCGTCGTCAACGGCGGCGAACTAGCCGTCGCCCTGTGCTTCGGCTTCCTGCTGCTGGTGTTCACCGGCGGCGGTGCCTATGCGCTGGATGCGGCCCGCGGTCGACGCTAGGCGTCGAGCGCCAAATCTTTACGGAAGCGCCGCATCCCGTCGATCTTGTCGGACAGCGACGCATCGGGTCCGGAGTAGAACATCCACGGCATCGTCACGATGCCGGTGATACCCGCCGCCGCGGCACGCTCGTAGTGCGGGATCGTGAACGCATCGGTCAGCGGCGTGAGGATCTGGTAACCGTCCATCGTCAAACCGTTTTCGGCGCGTAGCTCACGCAACTTGTCGACCCGTAGGATCGCCTGGTCCAGACTGATCAGGTCTCCGATCCAGCCGTCCAGGCGAGCGGCCCGCCGCAGCGCGATGTCGGACAGTCCCCCGCTGTAGATCGGAATGTGTGGCGGCGTCGGCTCCATCTCCAGCCGCGGGGTCTGGTAGAACTCGCCGTTGAACTCCGTCCAGCCGGGCTGCCACAGCGCCCGCATCAGCTCGATCATCTCGTCGGTGCGCTTGCCACGCTTGGCGAACTGCTGTCCCATCAGAGTGAACTCTTCTTCACACCAGCCGACGCCGATGCCGAGTTCCACCCGACCATCGGCCAGATAAGCCGCGGTGCCAATGGATTTGGCCGCCGAGTACGGATCGCGCATACCCGGGATGTACACGGTGGTGACGAACTTGATCTGGCTGGTGGCCTGCGCCAGCGCCCCGACCAGGACCCACGGGTCGGGCCAGTCGGTGAAGGGCTGCCAGCGCCGCTCACCGTTCTTGGTGTACGGATACGGGGTGGCCAGCGTCTCCAGGTTCACCACGTGGTCGGGAATCCCGAGGCCTTCATAACCCAGATCGTCGGCCGCCTTGGCGATCTCGACGACCTCTTTGGTCTCGAGAAAGGCGACGCTGACATAGAACCTCAACGTCATCCCGCATCCCTGGCCCATGCCGGCATGATGAAAACCCCTTCTGCTTCCACGGTCGGTCCCTCTGCGTCGGCGAGGAACCCCCGCGCGTAGGTCTTGTAGCCCTCGGTCCGCTCGACCCACGCCTCGCCCCGCAACGCCCCCAGCGGCGTGCCGCGCAGATACTTCAGCGTGATCGTGCCGGTGAACTTCGGCTTGCTGAGCTGACTGGTGGCGGCCTCACCAAGCAGCTGATCGAGCAGCAGTGCGCAGATCCCGCCGTGCACCAGCCCGGGTGGGCCCTCGTACATGGGCCCGAGACTGAACTCGGTCCAGCACCGGTCCCCTTCGTGGTGGGTAATCATCGGCGGCGCGAGCGGACTATGAAGGCCCACAGCCGGATTCCGCCACACCACCGGCAGACCGGACTCCTCGTGGCACAGTGTCCGCGGCCGGTCGGTCGGGGTGCGCTCGAGGATCGAGCTGACCTCGTCGATGGTCCGCTGAGCCTGCTGGATGGTCTCGGCGTCGGCGCCGCTGTGCAGGCTGGCGTCGATCAGCCTGCGCACCGCCGCCGCCAGCGGCTGGTGCAGCGCCGAGACGCGCTCGTACTCGTCGGCGCTGATGACGCCAAATTCGAAATCCATCCCCGACCTAACCTCCGAACACTCTGAGCACCACGGCTTTTGCCCGCCGGGTGACCCGCAGGTAGTTGTCCAAGAACTCACCACCGTCGTCGTTGTGCCACCCCGCCGCCTCCGCCACAGCGTTGAGTTGGCGACCCGGCCCGGGCAGCTGGTCGGTCGGCTTGCCGCGCACCAACACCAGCGCGTTGCGGGCGGCGGTCGCCGTCAGCCACGCCTGCCGCAGCAGGTCCACATCGTCTTCGGCGAGAAGTTCCGCGGCGCCGATGGCGTCGAGCGTCTCCAGCGTCGAGGTGTTGTGCAGCGCGGGAACCTCGTGCGCGTGGCGCAGCTGCAGCAGCTGCACGGTCCACTCGACATCGGCCAGCCCGCCGCGACCGAGTTTGGTGTGGGTATTGGGATCGGCACCGCGCGGCAGTCGCTCGGCGTCGACGCGGGCCTTGACCCGCCGGATCTCTTGCACCGCCTCGGCCGATACGCCGCCCGCCGGGTAGCGCGTCTTGTCCACCATCAGCAGGAAGCGGTGACCGAGATCCGGATCGCCGGCCACCGGGTGCGCGCGCAACAGTGCCTGGATCTCCCAGGGTTGCGCCCACTGCGCGTAGTAGGCCTCATACGACGACAGGGTGCGCACCAGTGGGCCCTGTCGCCCTTCCGGGCGCAGGTTGGCGTCGACTTCCAAAGGCGGGTCGGCACTGGGTGTTCCGAGCAGCGTGCGCACCTGTTCGGCGATCACCATCGACCACTTCACCGCCCGCGACTCCTCCACGCCGGGATTCGGCTCGC
>JAEZIA010000013.1 GCA_023416315.1 Actinomycetes bacterium | reverse complement strand
TACGCGGCCGCCAAGGCCGGCCTGATCGGCATGGCCCGCTCGATCTCCCGCGAGCTGTCCAAGGCCGGGGTGACCGCGAACGTGGTGGCGCCGGGCTACATCGACACCGAGATGACCCGCGCGCTCGACGAGCGCATCCAGGCCGGCGCACTGGACTTCATCCCGGCCAAGCGGGTCGGCACCGCCGAGGATGTCGCAGGCGCGGTCAGCTTCCTGGCATCCGAGGACGCGGGCTACATCGCCGGCGCGGTCATCCCGGTCGACGGCGGCATGGGCATGGGCCACTAACAGAGAAAAGGACTTTCATATGGCAGGGCTACTCGAAGGCAAGCGGATCCTCGTCACGGGGATCATCACCGACTCGTCCATCGCCTTCCACATCGCCAAGGTGGCGCAGGAGGCCGGCGCGGAGTTGGTGCTCACCGGGTTCGACCGGATGAAGCTGATCCAGCGCATCGCCGACCGGCTGCCGAACCCGGCGCCGCTGCTCGAACTCGACGTGCAGAACCAGGAGCACCTGGACACTCTGGCCGATCGGATCACCGAGGTGATCGGCGCGGGCAACAAGATCGACGGTGTGGTGCACTCCATCGGGTTCATGCCGCAGACCGGCATGGGCATCAACCCGTTCTTCGACGCCCCGTACGCCGACGTCGCCAAGGGCATCCACATCTCGGCGTACTCGTATGCCTCATTGGCCAAGGCCGTGCTGCCGATCATGAACCCCGGCGGCGGCATCGTCGGCATGGACTTCGACCCCACCCGCGCGATGCCGGCCTACAACTGGATGACGGTCGCCAAGAGCGCGCTGGAGTCGGTGAACCGGTTCGTCGCCCGTGAGGCCGGCAAGGTCGGCGTGCGCTCCAATCTCGTTGCGGCGGGACCGATCCGCACGCTGGCGATGAGCGCGATCGTCGGCGGTGCGCTCGGCGAGGAGGCCGGTGCGCAGATGCAGCTGCTCGAAGAGGGCTGGGATCAGCGGGCCCCGCTGGGCTGGAACATGAAGGACCCGACGCCGGTCGCCAAGACCGTCTGCGCGCTGCTGTCCGATTGGCTGCCCGCCACGACCGGGACCATCATCTTCGCCGACGGCGGCGCCAGCACGCAGTTGCTCTAGCATGGTCTTTGACGCACTCCTGGTCCTGTCCTTCGGCGGTCCGGAGGGCCCCGACCAGGTGATGCCGTTCCTGGAGAACGTCACTCGCGGCCGCGGTATACCACCCGAGCGGCTGGCCGCGGTCGCCGAGCACTATCTGCATTTCGATGGCGTCTCGCCGATCAACGGGATCAACCGTGCCCTGATCGAGCAGATTCGAGCCGAACTCGCCGAGCGCGGCGAGCGGTTGCCGGTGTACTTCGGCAATCGCAATTGGCATCCGATGATCGAAGACACCGTCGCCGCAATGGCTTCCGACGGCGTGCGGCGCGCCGCGGTGTTTGCCACCTCGGCGTGGGGCGGCTATTCCGGTTGCGCGCAATACCAGGAGGACATCGCTCGCGCTCGTGCCGCGGTCGGTGACGGCGCCCCGGAACTCGTGAAGCTGCGGCAGTTCTTCGACCACCCATTGCTGGTGTCGATGTTCGCCGAGGCCGTCACCGATGCCGCGGCGACGGTGCCCGCAGGAGCCCGCCTGGTGTTCACCGCGCATTCGATTCCGCTGCGCGCCGCCGACCGGTGCGGTCCGAATCTCTATGCCCGCCAGGTCAACTACGCCGCGTCGCTGGTCGCGGCCGCGGCCGGCTACCGCGACTACGACGTGGTCTGGCAGTCGCGGTCCGGACCCCCGCAGGTGCCGTGGCTGGAACCCGATGTCGCCGACCACCTTTCGGAGCTGGCCGCGGCGGGCACCAAGGCTGTGGTGATCTGCCCGGTGGGGTTCGTCTCCGACCACATCGAAGTGGTGTGGGACCTGGACAACGAGCTGCGCGAGCAAGCCGACGCCCTCGGGATCGCGTTGGCCCGGGCGTCCACCCCCAACGCGCAGCGGCGCTTCGCGCGGCTCGTGCTGGACCTCGTCGACGAAGTCCGTGACGGTCGAGAGCCTGCGAGAGTAGTTGGCGCCCAACCGGTTGCAGGCTACGGCGCCAGCGTCGACGGCGCGTTCTGCACGCCGGCCTGTGCGACTAGTGCCAGGCCGAGTGCAGGATCGCGGTGACCGCGGCGATCCGCGCCGAACGCACCACCGACGACAACGGCCGCAGCGCGTCGCTGGCGATCTGAGCCTCCGAGGAGCTTTGGGTGCCGATCGGCATCAACCCCGAGCTCACGGTGATGATCGCGTCGACGTGCGCGGCGTTCTCCAGCACCCGAAGCGCCCGCGTCGGAGCATGATCCGGTGCCCGATGATGCCGCCCGGTTTCCAGCACCTGCTCGACAAGCCCGCGCGGATCGTCGATCCCGCCGGCCGAGCCGAGCTGCAGCGCGCCCAGCGCCTCGGCCGCCGACCGGACCGCTGACCGCAGGCTGTACTCCGCCTCGCCGAGGTCCACGTGGTCGACCACCGGGCGGGCGGGCAGCGAGTACACGGTCCACGCCAGGGCGCACAGGTCGGGCACCCGGTCGCAGTCGGGCAACTCGTCGTCGGTGTCGTCGTACTCGAAATCGGGGACCAGGCCGATGGTGTCGCCCAGCGGGCTGGTCACGATGATCGCTTCGCCGACGGCCAGAGCGTCGCGCTGGAATTGGGTTCCCGCAGCCAGGCCGCGGACATCGCCGGGCACCGGAAGCGCGACGCTCATCGCGGGCGGCCCGGCGTCCATCGCGCGCCCGGCGACGGTGCGCAGCGTCTGCAGCAGCGAGACCGCCCCCGCGTCGTCGACATCCGGCCACGGCAGGCCGGTGTGGCCGGCCGCGACCGAATCGTAGGCGGTAACCGAATGCGTTGGCGCCCATGCCGATAGCGCATCAAGGACATCGTCGGGCGCGGCCTTGCCTGCGAGCCACGCGTTGGCCCACACGGCCAACGAAACACTGGGGCACCACATGATGCTCGCAGTGTAGTGGTTTCGCATCGAACCGGCTTTCTCCAACCGCAGGGCGCCGTGCCGGGCTATCCTGGCGCCATGCCCGCGGCGCTGATCTGGCTGGTGTTCGCCTTGGGCCTTGCCGGTGCCGAGGCGCTGACCGGTGACATGTTCCTGCTGATGCTGGCCGGCGGTGCGCTGGCCGCCTCCGGTTCGAGTTGGCTGCTGGACTGGCCGGTGTGGGCCGACGGTGCGGTGTTCCTGGTGGTGTCGGTGCTGCTGCTGGCGCTGGTGCGCCCGGCGTTGCGACGCAAATTCGCCGCGGGCAAGGGCCTGCCCGAGCCGGTGAAAGCCTTGGAAGGCAAGACGGCACTGGTACTGGACCGGGTAGCGCGGCATGAAGGCCAGGTGAAGCTCGAAGGCGAAGTCTGGACGGCGCGGCCCTACAACGACAACGATGTCTACGAACCGGGCGACCAGGTCACCGTCATGCACATCGACGGCGCTACCGCGGTGGTCTGGCGCAACGAGTAAGGAGAACTCGTCATGGACGGTGCGATCGCCGGTCTGGTCCTACTCGCGGTGCTGGTGGTCTTCGCGATCATCGTGGTCGCGAAATCCGTTGCCCTGATTCCGCAGGCCGAAGCGGCGGTCATCGAGCGGCTGGGGCGCTACAGCAAGACGGTGTCCGGCCAGCTCACGCTGCTGATCCCGTTCATCGACAAGGTGCGTGCCCGCGTCGACCTGCGCGAGCGGGTGGTGTCGTTCCCGCCGCAGCCGGTGATCACCGAGGACAACCTGACCGTCAACATCGACACCGTCGTCTACTTCCAGGTCACCAACCCGCAGGCCGCGGTGTATCAGATCAGCAATTACATCGTCGGTGTCGAGCAGCTGACCACCACGACGCTGCGCAACGTGGTGGGCGGCATGACCCTCGAGCAGACGCTGACTTCACGCGATTCGATCAACGGACAACTTCGTGGGGTTCTCGACGAGGCCACCGGCCGCTGGGGTCTGCGGGTGGCCCGGGTGGAGTTGCGCAGCATCGACCCGCCGCCGTCCATCCAGGATTCGATGGAAAAGCAGATGCGTGCCGACCGGGAAAAGCGCGCGATGATCCTCACCGCCGAAGGCAGCCGCGAGGCGGCGATCAAGCAGGCCGAGGGTCAGAAGCAGGCTCAGATTCTGGCCGCCGAAGGCGCCAAGCAGGCCGCGATCCTGGCCGCCGAGGCCGAGCGGCAATCCCGGATCCTGCGGGCGCAGGGTGAGCGGGCGGCTTCCTATCTGCAGGCCCAGGGCCAGGCCAAGGCCATCGAGAAGACCTTCGCCGCGATCAAGGCCGGCAGGCCCACCCCGGAGATGCTGGCCTACCAGTACCTACAGACCCTGCCGCAGATGGCCAAGGGCGAAGCCAACAAGGTGTGGCTGGTGCCCAGCGACTTCGGGTCGGCGCTGCAGGGCTTCACCAAACTGCTCGGCGCGCCCGGCGAGGACGGCGTGTTCCGCTACACGCCGTCGCCGGTCGACGACTCACTGCCCAAGCCGGAAGACGACGCCGACGAGGTCGCCGACTGGTTCGACACCAAGACCGACCCGGCGATCGCCCAGGCGGTGGCCAAGGCCGAGGCGGAGGCCCGGACCTCGGTGCCCGCGGTTGGGGCCCCGACGCCGCAGCCGCAGCAGATCGCGCCGCGGCACGGCACCGAACCGCAGTAGCCCGCGATCAACCGGTGACGAACTCGTCCCACAGCCGGATGGCCGTGGCGCGATCCGAGGCCACTTCGGTCCAGGTGTCGCCGCCGTCGTCGCTGCGCGCGGCCCGGTTGGCCTGCACCGCAAGGTAGCCGCGCGCACCGTCGGCGCCGAAGCGACCGGCCACGGTGGCCGGGCCGTCGCCGGTCGGCTCGCCGAGGGCGATGACGGGACGCCCCTCGCCGAGCCGCAGAACCGACGTGCCGTCGTCGACCGTGACGGACACGAATGCGCCCTCGGTCACGAAGTACAGGGTGGCCACCCGGCGCCGGCCCGCGGTGCGCACGACCAAGGCCGACTCGCTGCGTGCGAGAACCGTTCCCACCGCGTCGAAGTACCGCGCCGTGGCGCCGGAATCGTCTGCCGCTCGACGGAGCGCTTGCAGCTCTTTGCCGACGGCGATGACCTCCGGCCGCTCGAAGTACGACTGCATACCGGCGGGCGCGTTCAGCCTCGCCGGATCGCCTCCCGCGGCGTCGACCAGGTAGGCCAATTCGGCCAACACGATCTCGCTTGCGACATCGGGGGCCGACACGCTGCCGGTCATCCGCCGAACATCCCGCTGAAGAACTTGCCGACCTTGTCGGCCGTGCTGTCCATCTGGTCGGAGATCATGTGCGCCACCCCGAGTGGGCCGTCGTAGCGGTGATCGAGCGCGCGGCGCTGGGCATCGGTGAGATCCTGCGGGTCCTTGCCGAACGCGCTGCGCGACCCCGCGGCGCGCATCCCGTCGTAGTCGTCGGCGCTCGTGGGAATCGTGGCGTCCACGAATGTCGTGAACACCCCCACCGCGATGCCCAAGGGGCCGAGCTTGCTCACGAAGCCGGCGGCCGTCCCGCCGAGATTCAGCGAGCCCAGGACCGCGTCGATCCCGCTCCCACCCTGAATACCGTCGTAGATCTGCTTGCCCGCGTCGAACAAGCCGACGATCCCGGTGATGCCGCCGATGGCAGTGCTGATCGGCCGGTATGCGGTGTCCGTCCACGGGTTGCGCGTGAACGTCTCGTATAGCCCGTGGATCGTGCCTGCGAGGTTGTTGAGCGCGAACGCCCGGTCCAGGGTCGGGTCGGCGGCGGCGGGGGCCCCGGGTGTGCTCGCGGCACGCTGTTCGGCGGCGTTGCGACGCAGTGTTGCCGCGGCCTCGTTGAGGCCCGCCGCGGCGGCGGTGAGCTGCGGCGCGGTGTCACCGCTCCAGCGTTGCTGGAACCGCAGCCTGTCGCTGCCCTCCCAGCTGGACAGCCCACCGAGCTGTCGGCTGACGGCGGTGCGGATCGTCTCCAGCTGTTGTGCCGCGCGGGATATGTCCGCCGCGGCACGGTCGAGTTCCGCGGTATCCGCCCCGAGATACGCCACGATCGCCCCCTTCGGTCGCGGTGATCTTAACGAGCGTCAGTGCGTTCCGCGTGCCGTCTGTGGGTCCTGACCTCGTAGATCAGTCCGGCGATGCCGACGGCGGCGGTGCACACCGAGACCAGTAGCAGCAGCGGGCTGACGTTTCCGGTCAGGGCGTCCCCGAGGAAGACGACCGCGGCGGTGCCGGGGATCAGCCCGGCCAGCGTCGCCCACAGGTACGGCAGCACCCGAACCGCCGACGCGCCCGCGGCATAGTTGAGGACCGAGAACGGCACGGCCGGGATCATCCGCAGCGAGAACACCGCCTGCCAGCCGCGGGCCCGCAGCCGGGCATCCACCGACGCCAGAGCCGGACTGCTGACCAGCTTGCTGAACTGCCAGCCCAACGCACGCACTCCCAGCAGCGCGAGCAGCGCGCTGAGCGCGCTGGCGGCCACGGCGATCACCACACCCAGGGCCGGGCCGAACAGCAGGCCGGCGGCCAGCGTGAACGCGGTGCGCGGAAACGGGAACACCGTCACGACGATGTGCGCACCCAGAAAAGCCAGCGGGAACCAGGCGCCGAGCGAGGTGGCCCAGTCCCGCAACTGCAGGGCCGTGGGCAGCGGAACCAACACGACGAGTGCGACGAGAATCACAGCCGCGACGGCGCTGACGACGAGGCGCGTGCGTGAAACCTGCCGCGCTGTGGAGATCACCGCTGAACACACGCTGCGAAACGTGCTGCGGGCCTTCGACGTCACGTTTACCAAGATTACGGGCAGCCGCCGTCGCGGCGCCTACTCGGCGGTGGCACGCCTACAGCCATCATTTAGCCTGATGGTCGGATGGCGTGTCGGGACGGGCCGCCCAGACAACAGGGGAGTTGCCGGTGTCGGTGGAGTTGGACGAGGCGCGCGCCCGCTGGCGCACTGCGGTGGCCGGTGTCCTGGCCAAGAGCAGTCGCAAAGATCCCGCGGATCTGCCCGCCGAGCCCGAGCGGCTGCTGGACTCGCCCACCTACGAGGGCTTCGCGATCCGGCCGTTGTACACCGCACTCGATGCGCTGCCCGAAGCGCCGCTGCCCGGCAGCTGGCCCTTCGTCCGTGGCGCCGACGCCCACCGTGACGTCGTCGCGGGCTGGAAGGTCGCCGAAGTGTTTCCCGGCCCCGACTTTGCCGGCGCGGTCGCCGACGGCAATGCCGCGGTCCTCGGTGCGCTCGCCGACGGGGTCAGCGCGCTGATCCTGCGCGTCGGCGATCCCGGTGTCGCTCCCGCCGATCTGGACCGGCTGCTGGAAGGGGTCTACCTCGAGCTCGCGCCGGTGATCCTGGATGCCGGAGCGCAGTTCGGTGCCGCCGCCGAGGCGGTTCTCGCAGTGGTGGCCGGTGCCGATGACACCAAGCGCGAGATGATGTCGATCGACCTGGGCGCCGATCCACTCACCGCGCCGCTCAGTGGTTTGGCCGCACCCGCCCTTGAGGACGTGACCCGGGTTGCGGCGAGCCTGGCAGGCACCACCGGGGTGCGGGCCATCACCGTCGACGGCGCGGCGTTCCACAATCGCGGCGCGAACGCGGCCTGGGAGCTCGCCGGTGTGCTCGGGGCCGCGGTCGAGTACGTACGGACGCTGGTCGACGCCGGCGTCGAGGTCGCCGACGCGCTGCGCCAGATCAGCTTCCGGCTGGTCGCCGACGACGACCAGTTCCTGACGATCGCCAAATTCCGTGCGGCACGCCAACTCTGGGCCCGGGTGGCCGACGTGCTCGACCAGCCCGACAGCGGATCGGCCACCGTGCACGCGGTCACCTCGCTGCCGATGATGACCCAGCGGGATCCCTGGGTGAACATGCTGCGAACTACGCTGGCGGCGTTCGGCGCCGGCGTCGGGGGAGCGGACACCGTGGCGGTGCTGCCGTTCGACGTCGCGATCCCCAGCGGTTTCCCCGGCATCAGTGCGGGTTTCGCAAGGCGGATCGCGCGCAACACCCAGTTGCTCCTGCTGGAGGAGTCGCACGTCGGGCGGGTGCTCGACCCGGCAGGCGGCTCCTGGTACGTCGAGGACCTCACCGAAAGCCTTGCCGCCCAAGCCTGGTCGCACTTCCAGGACATCGAGTCCCGGGGCGGGTTCACCGCGGCGAACGATCACGTCGCCGAGCAGATCGAGCAGGTGCGGGTTCGACGGGCCGATGACATCGCCCACCGCCGTACCGCGGTCACCGGGGTGAACGAGTTCCCCAACCTCTCGGAACCGCCTCTGCCGCACTACGACTCCTCGGAAACCGTGCGCCGCTACGCGGCCGGCTTCGAGGAGCTGCGGGACCGCTCCGATGCCTACCTCGAGCGCACCGGGGCGCGACCCCGGGTGCTGCTGCTGCCGCTGGGGCCGCTGGCCGAGAACAACATCCGGGCGACGTTCGCGGCGAACCTGCTGGCCTCCGGCGGTATCGAGGCGGTCAACCCCGGCACCGTCGACGCCGCCGGGACGGCGGCCGCCGTCACCGACGCCGGAACCGCCATTGCGGTGATCTGCGGCACCGACGCCCGCTACGGCAGCGATGCCTCCGATGTGGTCGCGGCCGCGCGAGCCGCGGGCGTCACCCAGATCTACCTGGCCGGACCGGAGAAGGCGGTGGCCGACGCCGCGGCCAAACCCGATGGCTATCTGACCGCCAAAATCGATGCCGTTGAAGCGCTTTCGTCGCTGCTCACCCGATTGGGGGCCTGATATGACCGCCAGTACCAGCACCGTACCCAGCTTCGCCGAGGTCCCCCTGCACGGTGAGCGGCCCGCCGAGGCGCCCACCGAGGCAGCGGTCGCCGAGCACGTCGCGGCCGCCGCGGCCGCGCACGGCTACACCGCCGAACAGCTCGAGTGGCAGACCCCGGAAGGTATCGCGGTCAAGCCGGTCTACGTCGGCGCCGACCGGGATGCCGTCGTCGCGGCGGGTTACCCGCTGGACAGCTTCCCCGGTGAGCCGCCGTTCATCCGCGGCCCGTACCCGACGATGTACGTCAACCAGCCGTGGACCATCCGGCAGTACGCCGGCTTCTCCACCGCCGCGGACTCGAATGCGTTCTACCGCCGCAACCTCGCCGCCGGCCAAAAGGGCCTGTCGGTGGCCTTCGACCTGGCCACCCACCGCGGCTACGACTCCGACCACCCTCGGGTGCAGGGCGACGTCGGCATGGCCGGGGTGGCCATCGACTCGATCCTGGACATGCGTCAGCTGTTCGACGGCATCGACCTGTCCGCGGTCAGTGTGTCGATGACGATGAACGGTGCGGTGCTGCCGATCCTGGCGCTGTACGTGGTGGCCGCCGAGGAGCAGGGAGTGCCGCCGGAGAAGCTGGCCGGGACCATCCAGAACGACATCCTCAAAGAGTTCATGGTCCGCAACACCTACATCTATCCACCGAAGCCCTCGATGCGGATCATCTCCGACATCTTCGCCTACACCAGCGCCAAGATGCCGAAGTTCAACTCGATCTCGATCTCCGGCTACCACATCCAAGAAGCCGGTGCCACAGCCGATCTCGAGCTGGCCTACACCCTCGCCGACGGCGTCGACTATCTGAAGGCCGGCCTCGACGCCGGCCTGGACATCGACAAGTTCGCTCCGCGGCTGTCCTTCTTCTGGGGCATCGGGATGAACTTCTTCATGGAGGTCGCCAAGCTGCGGGCCGGCCGGCTGCTGTGGAGTGAACTCGTCGCGCAGTTCGGTGCCAAGAATGAGAAGTCGCTGTCGCTGCGCACCCACTCGCAGACCTCGGGTTGGTCGCTGACCGCCCAGGACGTATTCAACAACGTCGCACGCACCTGCATCGAGGCGATGGCCGCGACCCAGGGCCACACCCAGTCGCTGCACACCAACGCCCTGGACGAGGCGCTGGCGCTGCCGACCGACTTCTCGGCGCGCATCGCCCGCAACACCCAGCTGCTGCTGCAGCAGGAGTCGGGCACCACCCGCCCGATCGACCCGTGGGCCGGCTCCTACTACGTGGAATGGCTGACCTATCAGCTGGCCGAGCGGGCCCGCGCCCACATCAACGAGGTGGCCGAGCACGGCGGCATGGCCCAGGCGATCAACGACGGCATCCCGAAGCTGCGCATCGAGGAGGCCGCCGCCCGCACTCAGGCCCGCATCGATTCCGGCGCGCAGCCGGTGATCGGGGTCAACAAGTACCAGGTCGACGAGGACACCGACATCGAGGTCCTCAAGGTCGAGAACAGCCGGGTGCGCGCCGAGCAGATCGCCAAGCTGCAGCAGCTGCGCGCCGAGCGCGACAACGCCGCCACTGCGGCCGCCCTCGACGAACTCACCCGCGCCGCCGCGGCATCCGGCCCGGCGGGGGAGGACGGGCTGGGCAACAACCTGCTGGCGCTCGCGGTCAACGCGGCCCGGGCCAAGGCCACCGTCGGCGAGATCTCCGACGCCCTGGAGAAGGTGTACGGCAGGCATCAGGCCGAGATCCGCACCATCGCAGGGGTGTACCGCGACGAGGTCGGAAAGGCCCACAACGTGAGTACCGCAACCGAGTTGGTGGAGAAGTTCGCCGAGGCCGATGGCAGGCGACCGCGCATCCTCGTCGCCAAGATGGGCCAGGACGGCCACGACCGCGGGCAGAAGGTCATCGCCACGGCGTTCGCCGACATCGGCTTCGACGTCGACGTGGGCTCGCTGTTCTCCACCCCGGACGAGGTTGCGCGCCAGGCCGCCGACAATGACGTGCACGTTGTGGGCGTGTCCTCGCTGGCCGCCGGTCACCTGACGCTGGTGCCGGCCCTGCGTGACGCGCTGGCCGAGGTGGGACGCCCGGACATCATGGTGGTCGTCGGCGGGGTCATCCCGCCGGGCGACTTCGACGAGCTCTACGCCGCCGGAGCCACCGCGATCTTCCCGCCCGGCACGGTGATCGCCGACGCCGCGGTCGATCTGCTGCACAAGCTCGCCGAGCGGCTCGGCTACAGCCTCACCTGATGCCCCTCGACGTCGCAGGACTGGCCGAGGCGATCCGCGGCGGTGATCGTGCGGCGTTGTCGCGGGCGATCACGCTGGTCGAGTCCACCCGCGCCGATCATCGCGACCAGGCTCAGCAGCTGCTGCTGGCGCTGATGCCCGACGCGGGCAGCGCGCAGCACGTCGGTATCACCGGCGTGCCCGGGGTGGGGAAGTCGACCACCATCGAGGCGCTGGGCATGCACCTCATCGAGGCGGGCCACCGGGTCGCCGTGCTGGCCGTGGATCCGTCGTCCACCCGTACCGGTGGCTCGATCCTGGGCGACAAGACCCGGATGTCCCGGCTCGCCGTGCATCCGGACGCCTACATCCGGCCGTCACCGACGTCGGGCACCCTCGGCGGCGTAGCAAAGGCAACCCGGGAGACGATGGTGCTCGCCGAGGCGGCCGGATTCGACGTGATTCTGGTCGAGACCGTCGGCGTCGGGCAGTCGGAGGTGGCCGTCGCCAACATGGTGGACACCTTCGTCTTCCTCACCCTGGCCCGCACCGGCGACCAGTTGCAGGGGATCAAAAAGGGTGTGCTCGAGCTCGCCGACATCGTGGTGGTCAACAAGGCCGACGGTGCGCACGCAATCGAGGCCAAGGCCGCTGCGCGCGAGCTGACGGCCGCAATCCGGCTGATCTATCCGCGCGAAACACTCTGGCGCCCACCGGTTTTGACGATGAGTGCGGTGGAGGGCACCGGGCTGTCCGAGCTGTGGGACACAGTGTGCAAGCATCGCGACGTGCTGACCAAGGCCGGCGAGTACGAGTCCCGCAGGCGTGCGCAGCAGGTGGACTGGACCTGGTCGATGGTGCGCGACATCGTCCTCGACCGGGTGCTGACCCACCCGGCCGTGCGCGCGCAACGCGCCGAGATTGAGCGTCAGGTGCGCGACGGGGAGCTCACGCCGACGCTCGCCGCGCAACGCATTCTCGATGCGGCTGCACAGTCAACCTGACGCCCCGCACGTCAAGCTAACAAATTGGCAACGATTTGTTACAGCTGTGCTTAGGCCGGTTAAATTCCTTGTGTGACTCAGGGGACTTCCGGACGCGACACTCTGCCCCACGGGCTGCAGGGCGCCGCCGATCCGCACTTCGCCTGCGCGCTGCGCAATTTCTCGGCGATGTTCCCGCACCCCCGCTTCGGCGGCGGCGCGCTGGCGGTCTACCTCGACGGCCAGCCGGTGGTCGACGTGTGGACCGGGTGGTCGGATCGCCGGGGCCGGCAGCGCTGGACGGCCGACACCGGCGCGATGGTGTTCTCGGCGACCAAGGGGGTGGCCTCGACCGTCATCCATCGACTGGTCGACCGCGGCCTGATCGACTACGACGCCCCGGTGGCCGAGTACTGGCCCGACTTCGGCGCCAACGGTAAGGCCGCGATCACCGTGCGCGACATGATGCAGCACCGCGCCGGGCTGGCCCACCTGCGTGGCGTGCGCAGGCGCGACCTGCTCAATCACCTGGTGATGGAGGAGCGCCTCGCGGCCGCACCCGTCGGCCGGAACTTCGGCAAGCCCGCCTACCACGCGCTCACCTATGGCTGGCTGCTGTCCGGGCTGGCCCGCGCGGTCACCGGGACGGGCATGCGCGAGCTGATCCGCACCGAGGTGGCCGAGCCGCTCGACACCGATGGAATTCACCTCGGCAGGCCGCCGCACGGCGCGCCGACCAGGGCGGCCTCGATCATCGGCCCCCAGATGAACATCCCCAACCCGTTCTTCAACGCGATCGCCCCGCGGGTCGCGGCCTTCGAACTGTCCGCGATATTCGGGTCGATGTACTTCCCCGGTATGCGGGCGTCGGTGCAGGGTGCCATGCCACTGCTCGACAGCGAACTGCCTGCGGCCAATGGCGTGGCCACTGCACGCAGCTTGGCCCGCATGTACGGCGCGATCGCCAACGGCGGCGAGATCGACGGCAAGCGGTATCTGTCGCGGGAATTGGTCGCGGGATTGACCGGCCGGCGCAACCTGACGCCCGACCGCAATATCATTCTGCCGCTGGCATTCCACCTCGGTTACCACGCATTGCCCATCCCGGGTGTGCTGCCCGGATTCGGCCACGTGGGCCTGGGTGGATCGCTCGGCTGGGCGATTCCCGAGGCGGGCTTGTCGTTCGCCTTCGTGCACAACCGGTTGCTGACTCCGTTCGTCCTGGCTGATCAGGCCGGTTTCGTC
>JAEZIA010000462.1 GCA_023416315.1 Actinomycetes bacterium | reverse complement strand
CCCGGAGGGGATGAAGGCCTACGGCCAAGCCGCCGGCGCCGCGATGGGCGGTGTCAAGGTGCTCGCGGTCGACGCCAAACCCGAAGTGCTGGAGGGCAGTTGGCACGGCCACCAGACCGTCGTGCTGGAATTCGAATCCGTCGAGGCGGCGAAGGCGTGGTACGACTCGGACGCCTACCGCGCCGCGCGGGAACTGCGGCATGCCGCCGCCGACACCAACGCGGTGATCCTCTCCGGGTTCTGATTCCGGCTCAGTGCGCGGCCCAGCGGTGCCGGGCGCCCTGCTGGGCGTACCAGTCGATGAGATCGGGGTTGTCGATCGAGCGCGGATCCAGCGACACGTCGGTGTGGCCGGCCATGATCGCGGTGACGGGCACCTCGAGCTTCTTGCCGGTACGGGTGTGCGGTATCCCGGGTGCCGCGATGATGTCGTCGGGCACGTGACGCGGTGAGAGTTTGGTGCGGATCGCCGACCGGATCCTGCCGACCAGTTCGTCGTCGAGTGTCGCCCCCGGCGCGAGCGTGACGAACAGCGGCATCCAGTAGGCGCCGTCCGGGCCGTCGATGCCGAGCACGAATCCCTCGGTGATCTCATCGATCGCCTCGACGACCTCGTAGATGTCGGCCGAACCCATCCGGATGCCATGCCGGTTCAAGGTGGCGTCGCTGCGACCGTGGATGACCAGCGAGCCGCGTTCGGTGACGGTCACCCAGTCGCCGTGCCGCCATACTCCCGGCGCCGGGCCGTCAGACCAGTGATGGTCGAAATAGGCGGAGCGGTACCGGGATCCGTCGTCGTCGTTCCAGAATCCCACCGGCATGGACGGCATCGGTGTGGTGATGACCATTTCGCCGACCTCGTCGACGAGGGGTCGGCGTTGCGGGGACCAGCTGTACAGGGCGACCCCGAGGTAGCGGGTCGTGAGCTCGCCGGCCACCACCGGCAGGCCCGCGGTGCCGCCGGCGAAGGCGGTCACCACGTCGGTGCCCCCGCTGATCGACGAGACGGCGACGTCTGCGCCGACCTCCTCGCGCACCCAGTCGAACAGGTCGGCGGGCAGCGGCGAGCCGGTGCTGCCGATGGTCTTCAGCCGGTGCAGATCATGCTGGGCGCCGGGATGCAGACCGGCCTTGCGCGACGCCAGCAGGTGGCCCGGGCTGGTGCCGAAGTAGGTCACCTTCTCGTCCGAGAGCAGCTGCCAGAGCCGGTCGGCGTCCGGGTACAGCGGGTGACCGCTGTAACACACCACCGTCGACCCGCACAGCAGCCCGGCGATCCGGAAATTCCACATCATCCAGCTCAGCGCGGTCTGCCAGAAGAAGATGTCCTCGGGTCCCAGATCACCGTGCAGCGCAGTCGCTTTGAGGTGCTCGAGGATCACCCCACCATGGCCGTGCACGATGCCCTTCGGCTTGCCGGTGGTGCCCGAGCTGAATAGCACCCACAGCGGATGGTCGAACGCCACCGCGGTGACCTCCGGGCTGACCGGCTGTGCCGCCAGCGCGCGGTAATCGTCGCTGTCGAGCACCAGCAGCGCCGGCTCGCCGGGAAGCAGATCGAGCAGTTCGGTGGTGTCGGCACGCTTGTCGAACCAGCGGCCGCCGAGGCGATATCCGTCGGCGCTGAACAACACTTTGGGCTCCAGCTGCGCCAGCCGCGACGCCGCGCCCTGCGGGGCATAGTCCTGCCCGCACGCCGACCACACCGCGCCGATTGCGGCGGTGGCCAGAAACGCGATCATCGCCTCGGCGATATCCGGCAGATAGCCGGCCACGCAGTCGCCGGTGCCCACGCCAAGGCGGCGCAGCTCGGCCGTCACCGCCCCGACCCGGCCGGCCAACTCCGACCAGCCGATCTCGGTGCGGGTGCCGTCCTCGTCGATCCCGACGATGGCCGCGCCCGGCTGGGCGCCGTGTCGCAGGATCGCCTCGACGTAGTTCAGCCGGACGCCGGGGAACCAGACCGCCCCCGGCATCGTCGCGTCGGCCAGCACGCCCTCGTCGCCGGGGCCGGGACCGAACTCGGCTTGGACGTCGAAGTGCTCCCACAGCGCCCGCCAGAACCGGGCCGGGTGGTCGACCGACCACTGCCACAACTGCTGGTATCCGCCTGCGGGCGCCCCGTGCCGTGCGGCCGTCGTTGTGGCGAATGTCTTCCACTGCGGTTCGGTGGACGGCACGGTGTTCCTCTCGTCGGGGCTCTACCTCACGTTTTGGCCGAAACTGCACGCGGCTTACCCAAAACGGTATTGGCATTCTCCTAAACTGCAAGTACGGTATCCAAGCGATGGACCACCAATCCCAGACGTCGTCAGGAATCCCGCTGCAGCCGGTGTATGGACCGGCCGACCGCAGTGGTGATCCTCCCGCGCCGGGCGCATTTCCGTTCACCCGGGGCAACTTTTCGAGTGGTTACCGCGGACGGTTGTGGACCTTCCGTCAGTATTCCGGCTTCGGCACCGCCGAGGAGTCGAACGAGCGCTATCGCTACCTGCTCGAGCAGGGCGGCACCGGACTCTCGGTGGCGCTGGACCTGCCGACCCAATGCGGCTACGACTCCGACGATCCCGAGTACGGCGAAGAGGTCGGCCGGGTCGGTGTCGCGGTCGACACCTTGGCCGACGCCGAGATCCTGTTCGACAACATCCCGCTGGATCAGATCAGCACCAGCTTCACGATCAACGGGACCGCCGCGATCCTGCTGGCGTTCTATGTCGCCGCCGCGGAGAAGAAGGGGGTGCCGCGCGAAAAGCTCACCGGCACCATCCAGAACGACATCCTCAAGGAGTACGCCTCCCGCGGCACCTGGATCTGGCCGCCGGAGCCCTCGCTGCGCCTGATCGCCGACACGATCGAGTTCTGCGCTGCCGAAGTGCCGAAGTTCAACGCGATCTCGGTCGCGGGCGCGCATTTCCGCGACGCCGGTGCCAACGCCGTTCAGGAGATGGCGTTCACCCTCGCCGACGGCGTGACGTACTGCGACACCGTCGTCGAACGCGGCCGGATGACCATCGATCAGTTTGCCCCGCAGATCTCGTTCTTCTTCTACACCCACGGCGACTTCTTCGAAGAGATCGCCAAATACCGTGCCGGACGGCGTCGTTGGGCCACGATTGTGCGGGAACGCTGGGGTGCCAAAACCGACAAGGCTGCGATGTTCCGGTTCGGCTGCGTGTCCGGTGGAGCGTCGCTGTACGCCCCGCAGGCGCAGAACAACCTGGTCCGGGTGGCCTACGAGGCGCTGGCCTCGGTGCTCGGCGGCGTGCAGTCGATGTTCACCGCCGCGTGGGACGAACCGTTCGCCCTGCCCAGCGAGGAGTCCGCGACGCTGGCGTTGCGCACCCAGCAGATCCTGGCCTACGAGACCGGGGTGGCCCGGGTGGCCGACCCGCTCGGTGGCTCCTACTTCGTCGAGGCGCTGACGGATGCGACCGAGGAGCGCATCATCGAGATCATGTCGGATCTCGAAAGGCACGGCGGCATGGTGCAATCCATCGAGGACGGCTACCTGCAAGGCCTGATCGCGGACGAGGCGTACAAGATTCACCAGGAGGTCGAATCGGGTGAGCGCCCGGTTGTCGGGGTGAACAAGTTCGTCGTCGACGAGCCCGCGCCGGACCTGGCCACCTACGAACTCGACGCCGAGGGCCGCGACAAGCAACTCAAGCGGCTGGCGAAGGTCAAGGCGGAGCGCGATGGTGTGGCCGTCAAGGAAGCTCTTGCCGCACTGGCTCGTTCGGCGGAAGGCGACGACAACCTGATGCACAAACTGATCGACTGCGCGAACGCCTATTGCACGGTGGGCGAGATGGTCTCCACCCTGAAGTCGGTGTGGGGCGAGTTCCAGCAGCCGGTGGTCTTCTAGTGAGCGCTCGCATCCTGGTGGCCAAGCCGGGCTTGGACGGCCACGACCGTGGCGCGAAGATCGTCGCCCGCGCGCTGCGCGACGCCGGTTTCGAGGTCATCTACACCGGAATTCGGCAGCGCATCGAGGACATCGTGTCGATCGCGCTTCAGGAAGACGTCGCAGTCGTGGGGCTCTCGATCCTGTCGGGGGCACATCTGGCGCTGACCAAGCGGACTGTCGACGCGCTGCGCGAGGCCGAGGCCGGTGACATCGCGGTGATCGTCGGCGGGACGATTCCCACCAGCGACGTGGCCAAGTTGCTGGAGGTCGGTGCGGCGGCGGTCTTCCCGACCGGAACACCGCTGGAGACCCTGGTCGCCGACGTCCGTGCCCTGACCGCAGAACAGGTGGGGTGAGTCATGCGTCTTGGCGTGATGATCGGTGCCGAGCGGGGCGATATGGCCCGCAAGGTGAAGAAGTTGCTCGAGGACATCGAGTGGGCCGAGGCCGCCGGCTTCGACACCGCCTGGATGCCGCAGGTACCCAACGACTACGACGCGCTGACGATGGTCGCGCAGATGGGTGCCCGCACCTCGCGCATCGAGCTCGGTACCGCGGTGGTCCCGCTGCAGGCACAACACCCGATCGCGCTGGCACGGCAGGCATTGTCGGTGCACGCCGGTGCGGGCGGCCGGCTGGCGCTCGGCGTTGGCCCGTCGCACCACTGGATCATCCGCGACATGCTCGGCCTGCCCTACGAGAAGCCGGCCGCCTATACCCGCGACTACCTCGAGGTGCTGAGCGCGGCGCTGGCCGGTCCGGGTGACGTGGACGTGGAGAACGGCAACTTCACCGTGCACAATCCGACTGTGCTGCAGGCAGATTCGCCGCTACCGGTGCTGCTGGCGGCACTCGGGCCGGTGATGCTGCAGATCGCGGGTGAGCTCACCGACGGCACCGTGCTGTGGATGGCCGACGAGCGGGCGATCGGCGACCACATCGCGCCGCGGATCACCAAGGCCGCGGAGAACGCCGGGCGTCCTGCCCCGCGGATCATCGCCGGAATCCCGGTGTGCCTGTGCGCCAACTCCGAGATCGATGCGGCCAAGGATCGGGCGAACCGGATCCTGGCCGAGGCCGAGACCTCGCCGAACTACCAGAAGCTGCTCGACCGCGGCGACGCCCGCGATGTCGGTGACCTGTGTGCGGCCGGTGACGAAGAGGCGATCTTGGCGCGGTTCCGCGCGTTCGCCGACGCCGGGGTCACCGACCTGTCGGTGCGGCTGTTGCCGATCGGGGAGACCCGCGACGAGCTGGTGGCGTCGAAATACCGGACCCGCGAGGTGATCGCGCAACTCGGCGCCGAGGTTCGATGAAGGAAGCCCCGATGACAGGGCCATTGTCCGGCGTCCGCATCCTCGAGGTCGGCACCATGCTGGCCGGGCCGTACGCCACCATGCTCCTTGCCGACCTCGGCGCACAGGTCATCAAGATCGAGCCGCCCGGCGGGGAGATCTCCCGTCAGGTCGGGGGCAGCTACTTCGCCAGCCTGAACCGCAACAAGCGCAGCGTGTGCCTGGACCTGGCCTCCGCGGCGGGGCAGCAGCGGCTGGCGGAACTGGTCGCGGAATCCGATGCGCTACTGGTGAATATGAAGCCGTCGGTGATCCGGCGCTTCGGCCTCACCTACGACGCGCTGCGCACGCACAATGACAAGATCGTGTGTGTCGCGCTGACCGGCTACGGCCTCGACGGCGGCGACGACCCGGCCTTCGATTACGTGATCCAGGCCGCGACCGGGGTGGCCGCGATGACCGGCGACCCGGATGCGCCGCCGACCTTGCCGGGTTACTCGTCGGCCGACAACTCGACCGGATTGACCGCCGCGCTGGGACTTCTCGCGATGATCGTCTCCGGCGAGGGCGGTCAGGTGGACGTCTCGCTACGCGATGTGATGTTCTCGCAGCTGAACTACCGGGCCTCGGCCTACCTCAACGACGGTGTGCACCCGCGCCGGCATCCGTTCGGGGCGCACTCGTTTTACGTTCCGGCGCAGCTGTTTCCGACCGCGGACGGCTATCTGGCATTGTTTGTCACGCATGACGGCTTCTGGAAGACGTTCGCCGCCGAGGCCGGTATCGAGGGATTTCCGACGATGGCCGAGCGTTCGGCGCGCCGCGACGAGGTGCTGGCGATCGTGACGGCCGCGTTGGCCGCCGACACCGCAACAGGCTGGGAGGCGCGGCTGCGCCCGCTGGGGATCCCCGCGGCGGCGGTTCGATCGCTTCCCGACGCACTCGAGGCGACGCCGGAGGTCATCGTCACCGCCGGGGATTACCGTCTGGTCGGCAGCCCGGTGCGGGTGGCGGGCTACACGCCCGACTATCGGCCGCCGCCGGTGCTCGACGAGTTTCAGTCGTCGTAGTTCACGGTCACGTCGGTCTGGGGGACGCCTTGGCAGGTGAGCACCAGGCCCTCGTCGATCTCGCTGTCGTCGAGCACCTCGTTGACCCGCATCGTGACCTCGCCTTCGGTCACCGTGGCGATGCAGGTGCCGCAGTTGCCCGCCTCGCAGCTGTAGGGCGGGGTCAGGCCGGCGCGACGGGCGGTTTCCAGGACCGTCTCGCCCGCGTTGACCGGCATGGTCACCGTCTTGCCGTCCAGCGTGATGGTCGCCGTGCTCACTTCTCTCCTCAGCGTTAGCGCATTATCATTCTACCCAGACGAGAATACAGTTCTCTACTGGCGATAGTATGTTCTCGCCGGGTTGGCCTGTCGATGGGATTGTCACTGATCATGTGCGAGCGGACCGCACCGTGAGCGACGTGAGGGTGCTCGCGTTCGAGGACCGCATCTACACACGATCACAGGTCGACGCGCTGTCCGCGGGGTTGGCCCGGACGCTCGCGGGCCGTGGCGTGCAGGGCGGCCAACGGGTGGCGGTGATGTCGTCGAACCGGCCGGAGTTCATCTTCGCCGTGCAGGCCATCTGGCGCCTCGGCGCGTCGGCGGTACTGATCAGCCCGGCGTGGAAGCCCGCCGACGTCGGCCACGCGCTGGAGGTGGCGCAGGCCGACCACGCCGTGGGGGACAACCCGGTGCTGGCCGAGCTGATGCCGATGCTGCGCCTCGACGACCCGATCAGCCCCGCCGAGCCGGTTCCGGTGGAGTACGCGGCCGACTCCGACGCCGTGCTGGTGTTCAGCTCCGGCACCACCGGAATGCCGAAAGCGGTTCGGCACACCCACGGTTCGCTGGCTGCGAGTATCCGGCACTGGCGGCAGGCGCTGGGCCTCACCGCGGTCGACCGCATGCAGATCGTCACGCCGCCGTCACACATTCTCGGGCTGCTCAACATCGTCACCGTGCTCGACGCCGGGGCGTGGATGCGCCTGCACCGCCGATTCGACATCGACAGCATGCTGCAGCACATCCAGGACGATCGCATCACCGTCGAAATGGCGGTCGCCCCAATCGCGCTGGCGATCGCGTCGCATCCCAAGCTGGAGAGCTTCGACCTGTCCTCGCTGCGCTACCTCATGTGGTGCGCCACCCCGGTCACCGCCAGCGTGGCCGAGGCGGTGACTCAGCGCACCGGTGTCGGCTGGATCTCGGCGTACGGCACCAGCGAGGTGCCGGTGATCGCGTGCTGCCCGCGCCACGACGTTCGGCTCGATACCGTCGGACGGCCGATCCCGGCGGTGCGCATCGTGTCCGCCGAGACCGGTGCGCCGGTCGAGCCGGGTACGGCCGGCGAGATCCAGGTGCGCTCCGACTCGGCGATGGCCGGCTACCTGCCCGAGGACGCCACCGCCGAGGCCTTCGACGACGGCTGGTATCGCACCGGCGACGTCGGCTACCTCGACGACGGTTGGCTGCGAATCACCGACCGGCTCAAGGAAATGATCAAGGTACGCGGCTTCCAGGTGGCCCCGGCCGAGGTCGAGTCGGTGTTGCATGGGCATCCCGCGGTATCGGACTGTGCGGTCTTCGGCGTGCCCGACGCGAACGACGGTGAGGCCGTCATTGCCGCGGTCGCCGCCAACGAGGCCGTCAGTGCCGACGAACTGACCGCGTTGATCGGCGAGAAGCTGGCGTCCTACAAGCGCCCGCGTGAGATTGTTTTCGTGCCCGAAATCCCGCGCCTGCCGTCGGGCAAGGCGCTGCGGCGAGTTCTCAAGGAGCAGTATGGACGCACGCCTGACCAGTGAGCAGCAGCAGTTGCGCGACGCCGCGGCCCGGCTGGCCGACGAGTTCGGACCCGGGTCGGTGCAAGACCTGGACGACGAGTCCCGGCGCGCCCGGCTGGCCAAGACCGTCGATGCGACGGGCTGGCGGTCGCTTCGGTCCGACGGTGCCAGCGGTGTCGAAGTGGCCTTGGTGGCAGAGGAATTCGCTCGCGGACTGGTTGACGTTCCGTTCCTGGGTCCGGTACTCGCCGACGATCTTGTATCCCGACTCGGCACCGACCCATTGCCGGCGGCCATCGCGGTGGGCGACGTCGTCCTCGACGCCGACGGGGCTGCAACCGCGCTGCGCCTGCGTGGCGTGACGGTGGAGTCGGTCGGTGTCGGGGCCGCCCGGGAGGCCGCCGATCTGACCCGCGTCACCGCCGCGGTGACGGGTTCGCCAGAGGCCGCGGGGGAGTTGACCGACGAGCAGGCGCAGCGCTGGTATGCGCTGGCGTTGGCCGTGACGACAGCCGATCTGGTGGGTGCGGCGCGCGGTGCGCACACGCTGGCAACCGAATACGCGAAGGTGCGGGAGCAGTACGGGTCGGCCATCGGCTCGTACCAGGCGGTGGCACACATGCTGGCCGAGGGCCTGGCCCTCATCGAGGGGTCGGTCAGCGTGCTGCGCCATGCCGCCTGGGCTGTCGACGAGTTGCCGGTGCGCGAGGCCGTCGAGGCCGCTCGGGTCGCCAAGATCTACTGCGCACGAGCGGCATTGGCGGTGTGCGAGATGTCGATCCAGGTGCACGGCGGGATCGGCAACACCTGGGAGTGCCTCACCCATGTCTATCTGCGTCGGGTGCTGGCAGCCACCGAGGCCTGGCCAGTCAAGTTGGAGGAGTTGACCATTGGACTTTCGTGATTCAACGGATGAGGCCGCCTTCCGGGAGCGCCTGCGCGGCTGGCTGACGGAACAGAAGGGCAAGTTCCCCACGTCGGGTGACGCGTACTGGGCCAAGGCGGGCGAGTGGCACCAGGCGCTGTATGCCGCCGGCTTCTTCGGCACGTCGTGGCCGAAAGAGTATGGCGGGCAAGGCCTGCCGACTGTGTTCGACGTGATCGTCGATGAGGAGATCGCTAAGGCCGGCGCGCCGGCCCGCCCGAGCCTGGGATATCTGGTCGTCGGGCTGAGTCATCACGGCAGTGAGGAACTGCGCCAGCGCTTCCTGCCCGGCATGATCAACGGCACCGAGCGCTGGTGCCAGGGCTTCTCCGAACCCGGCGCCGGCTCCGATCTGGCCTCGCTAACCACGACCGCGACCCGCGACGGTGACGAGTACATCATCAATGGGCACAAGATCTGGACCAGCTATTCCGATTGCGCCGACTGGTGTCTGGTGCTGGCGCGCACGGACAAGGATGTGCCGAAGCATAAGGGCATCTCGGCGTTCATCATCTCGATGCATCAGCCCGGGATCGTCCAGCGGCCGCTGAAGATGATCAGCGGTGTCACCAAGGAATTCGGTCAGGTCGAGTTCGACGGCGCGCGGGTTCCGGCTGCGAACATCGTCGGCGCACCCGGCGACGGGTGGAAGCTCGCGATGACCGTGGTCAGCCACGAGCGTGAGCCCTCGACGCTGGGCTTCTCGGCCCGCTACGGAAAGCTGGTGCGCCAGATGGCCGCCCGCATCGACGGTCCGGCCCCCGACGAGCTGTCCTGGGCCTGGGTGCAGACCGAGATGCTGCGCCTGCATGTGCGCCGCCGGCTCTCCGAACAGCTCGACGGCATCAAACACGGCCCGGACGGATCGCTGGACAAATTGCTGATGACCTGGACCGAGCAGTCGGTCGGCCATGCCGCACTGGCCACCGTCGGCACCGATGACGAGGAGCTGTTCGGCGCGTACCTCTACAGCCGCGCCCAGAGCGTGATGGGAGGCACGTCGCAGATTCAAAAGAACATCATTGCCGGACGCATCTTGGGACTAGGAGTTTAACGACATGTACGACATGCCCGACGAAATCGAGGTCACGGCCGACGGTGCGCTGCGCATCATCACGCTGAACCGGCCCGACGACCTCAACGCCGTCAACGACAACCTGCACGTCGGGCTGGCCAAGATCTGGGACGCCCTGGGCGAGGATGCCTCCGCGCGGGCGGCCGTGATTACCGGTGCGGGCCGGGCATTCTCGGCGGGCGGCGACTTCAACTACCTCGACGAGCTGCGCAAGGACGAAGCGTTGCGGCAGAAGACGATCAAGCATGGACGCGATCTTGTGATCGGTATGGTCCGCTGCCGCATCCCGGTGATCGCGGCCGTCAACGGGCCGGCCGTCGGTCTGGGCTGCAGCCTGGCCGCACTGTCCGACGTCGTTTACATCGCCGAGAACGCGTTCTTCGCCGACCCGCACGTGTCGATCGGCCTGGTCGCCGCCGACGGCGGCCCGCTGGTGTGGGGATCGCAGATCAGCCTGCTGCAGGCCAAGGAGTTCGCGCTCACCGGCGTGCGCATCAAAGCCCAGCGTGCGGTCGAGCTCGGTCTGGCGAATCATGTTGTCGCCGACCCGGTATCCGAGGCCATCGCGTGCGCGAAGAAGATTATCGAACTGCCGCAGCAGGCGGTCGAGGCCACCAAGCGGCTGATGAACATCCAGCTGGAGAAGTCGGTGATGGCCTCGCTGGACTACGCGAACCTCGCCGAGTACGTCTCGTTCGGTACCGCCGACTTCAACACGATCGTCGACGGCCTGGTGGCCAAGAACAACTAGCGAAATCGCTACTTCGGCGGGAAGCGCAGCGCGCCGTCGAGCCGGATGGTTTCACCGTTGAGGTAGTCGTTTTCGGCGATCGACAGCGCGAGCTGCCCGTACTCGACCGAGCGGCCCATCCGCTTGGGGAATGGCACCTGCGGACCCCAGTAGGCCTCGAGCTGGTCGGCAGCCTTGCCGTAGGCGGGAGTGTTGATGGTGCCTGGCGCGATCGCCATCACCCGGATACCCATCGGCGAAAGATCTCGCGCGGCAACCAGAGTCATCGCCACGACGCCACCCTTGGCTGCCGAGTACGGCAGCTGCCCGATCTGCCCCTCGAACGCCGCGATCGAGGCGGTGTTGATGATCACGCCGCGCGCGCCGTTGTCGTCGGGCTCCTGGCGCGCCATCGCCGCAGCCACGTGACGCATGACGTTGAACACCGCGGTCAGGTAGAAGGTGATGGTCTTGGTGAATGCCTCCATCTCCATCGGGGAACCATCCTTGCCGACCAGTCGACCGCCGCCGGCCGGGCCGCCGTGGGTGTCCACCGAGATGCGCAGCGGGCCGAGTTCTTCCGCCGCGGCAATCGCCGCGAGCACGTCGTCGTCGTTGGTGACGTCGGTGCGCACGTACGGGATACCGAGTTCGGCGGCGAGTTCCTTGCCCTTGTCGTCGGCCAGGTCCGCGATCACGACATTGACACCCGCCCCGTGCAGTTTGCGCACGGTCGCCTCGCCGAGACCACCCGCGCCACCGAAGACGACGGCGGAACTTCCACTGATCTGCATACCGCTACCCTTCTTGCAACTGACGCTCTCTAGTTGAGAGAATAGCATTCTCATACCGACCGGAATTGGTCAATCACGTAGGGACGTAGCGTTGCGGACCATGGATGTCGCCGAGTTGATCACCGCGGCCCGCGGGGGGAACACCCGCGCGGTCGGGCGGCTGCTGAGCCTGGTCGAAAGCGACCGCCGCGGCGAGGTTCTCGCCGAGGTGGGCACGACCTCGGTGCCGGTGGTGGGGGTGACCGGCCCGCCCGGCGCGGGCAAGTCGACCACGATCGCCGTGTTGGTCGCGGCGTATCGCGAACGCGGCCAACGGGTTGCGGTGCTGGCCGTGGACCCGTCGTCGCCGTACAGCGGCGGGGCGCTGCTGGGCGACCGGATCCGGATGGCGCAGCACATCAACGATCCCGACGTGCTGATCCGATCGGTGGCCACCCGCGGTCATCTTGGTGGCCTGGCCGCCGCCGTGCCCGCCGCGATCCGGCTGCTCGGGGCGCTGGGCTACGGCGTCGTGCTGTTGGAGAGCGTCGGGGTGGGCCAGTCGGAGATCGAGATCGCGGCGGTGGCCGATCCGACGATCGTGATCCTCAATCCGGGGGCCGGTGACGCGGTCCAGGCCGCCAAGGCCGGTCTGCTCGAGGTGGCCGACTTGGTGGTGGTGAACAAGGCCGACCGGGAGGGTGCCGCCCAGACGGTGCGCGATCTCAAGTTCGAAACGCACGTTCCGGTCCTGACGCTGATCGCCGCGCGGGCCGAAGGGGTGGAGGAGCTCATCGAGGCGATCGAGGCGCACCGGCGCGCCGACACCCCTGAGCGGCGGGCCGCGCGGGCCCGGGCGCAGGTGCTGTCCCTGGCGCAGAGTCGGCTGCATACCCATCCGGATCTCGACGCGCTGGCCCAGGCTGTCGCCGACGGCAGCCGAGATCCCTATAGCGCTGCCGAAGCCCTTATCGCCCAGCCGGTTTCACCAGTGGAGCCGTGACGCTTACTTGCGGGCGAAGCCTTGCGAGCAGAACGTCCAGACCTCGTCGCCGCTGATCGGCGTGTGGCTTTCCTCGTCCTCGACCGAACTGGACTGGGCGATGAACATGATGGTCTGCATGGTCATCGCCGCCATCCGGCGCGGGTTGGCGTCCTCGCGCAGCTCACCGGCCGCCGCGGCTTGCTCCATCAGTTCGGCGAATAGCGCCACCAGCGGCGCGTGGGCGACCTTGACCTCGGTGGGATGCGAGATCAGCAGCTGCGGGGCGAAGTCGGTGAACAGCGGCCTGCGGGCGGTCGGGTCCGGCCGGGATAGTTCGAACAGCAGGGTGACGGCCACTTTGAGGCGGTCCAGCGGGTCGTCCTGGGCCGATGTCGCGGCCCGGATCTGGTCGGCGGCCCGGCTCAGCGCGTCCTCGAACAACGCCAGCAGCAGCTCGTGCTTCCCGTCGAATTGCAGGTAGAAGCTGCGCAGCGACTGGCGGGACCGATCCACCACTTCCTGCACGGTGAAGTCGGTGCTGCCCTTTTCGGTGATGATTGCCTGGGCGGCATCCAGGAATCGCTGCACGCGCTGCCCGGCGCGCACCTTGGCGGTCCGGATGGACCGCTCGACGGCGCGCTGCTTCCAGGCGGGTTCTTCGCTCGGGCTGTTCACTGCCGGGCTCGAGACGAGCGCGAATCAGCGGTTCTGATGTAGCTCACGGTAAGAGAGTACTACTCTCGGCGACGAGAATTATATTCTCAATCCATCCTGGCCAAAAATTGTGCTCGGTCCAGTCTAAACGGTGACCAGCGCATTCGCCGCCATGGCGTACGTCACAGATTTCCCAGCCGGGGCGCGTACCCCTGTGAGCGAATGACGGCACCCGCGTCCCGGGTCAGGTCGCGTGCCGAGCCGAGCAGTCCGTCGAGCGCGAACGCCCGCTTCACATGCCGGTGCAGATCGTGCTCGTCGGTGAAACCGATGCCGCCGAGCACCTGCTGGCAGTGCTTGGCCGCGGTCAGCGCGGCCTGCCCGGCGGCCGCCTTGGCCAACGCCGCGGCGAAGTCGCCGCCGTCTTCGCGGGCCATGAGCGCAGTGGCTTCCGCGCCCTCGACGGCGACGAGGGTTTCGGCCAGCCGGTGGCGCACGGCCTGGAACGAGGCGATCGGCCTGCCGAACTGAACCCGGTCCAGCGCGTGCTGGCGGGCCAGCGTCAGCATTGCCCGCGCCGATCCGACCAACCACCACGCCAGCGCGAGGCGCCCCCTGGCCAGCGGCATGGCGGTGCCGGCATCGGCGGTGCGGACGGGAAGTTCGGGATCCATGGCCGAACGCACACCGTCGGTGCGCTCCCAGATCACCCACCGGCCACCGGTGTACGGCAGCGCGACCGTGCCACCGGGCGTGCCGCCGGCCGCCGCGAGCACGACGTCGTTGATCACCCCGGCGTGGGTGCCGGTCTCGCCGAGCAGCCGGAATACCAAATCCGTTGCCTCATCCGGGATCTCGTCGAGCATCTCCAACCAGCCGAGTCCGCTCAGTACGTCCTCGACATTGGGTGATCCGGCCGCCGCCGCCGCGCTCATCGACTTCTCGAGCGTGTCGGCCAGCATTCCCAGTTCACTGTCGTCCACGTCTCACTCCTTCCCGAGGTCGAGGAGTCGGCGGGCGATAATGTTGCGCTGAATCTCGGCGGTGCCGCCGTAGATGGTGGCCGAACGGGAATACAGGAACTCCGAACGCCAGGGCGTCTCGTCGAGTTCGAGCACGCCCGGCATCACGTCGCGCGCGGTCTCGTATAGGCGCTGTTCGGCACCCGCCAGCAGCACCTTGTCGACCGAGGTCTCCGGACCGAGCTTGGCGCCGTCGGCGAAGCGGTGCTGGGTGCGCGCCGACCTGCACCGCACGGTGTGTAGGGCCAGGTAGGCCGCCCCGAGTTCGGCGTCGCCCGCATCGGTCTCGTCGGCGATCAGGCGATCCAGCCGGGTGAACAGGTAGGAGATCCGTTGCCAGAAGCATGTCGAGCGTTCGAACGGCAACAGGTCGTTGGCTAGCCGCCAGCCATCCCCGGGATTGCCGAGCATGCGGCCGGCCGGAACCACGACATCGTCGAAGTAGACCTCGCAGAATTCGTCGACGCCGTGCATGGTGTGCAGCGGCCGTACCGTGACGCCGGGGGAGTCCATATCGATGAAGAACGCGGTGATGCCCTCATGCTTGGGCGTTTCCGGCGTTCCGGTGCGGGTCAGTAGGACGCAGCGTTTGGAGAACTGGGCGAAACTGGTCCACACCTTTTGGCCGTTGATCACCCACTCGTCGCCGCGCTGAGTGGCCTTGGTGCTCAGCGATGCCAGGTCGCTACCCGACCCGGGTTCGGAGAATCCCTGGCACCAGTGTTCCTCGCCGCGCAGGTACCGCGGCACCATCTCGGCGGCCAGCTCGGAACGGGCGTACGAGATCATGGTCGGCACAAGGACTTCCATCATCGAGTACGGGCCCGGCTCGGCGATGTTGCGGCCCAGCACCTCCTCGGCGACGATCATCCGCATGATCACCGAGCCGCCGAGACCGCCGACCTCTTCGGGCCAGCCGTAGCGCATCCATCCGGCGTCGTAGAGGGCCCGGCGCACCCGACTCATCTGCTCGATATGGGCGGGCAACGAATGATCCGGACCGGGGCTCAGATCGTTCTGGTCCAGCCAGGCTCGCAGCCCGCTGCGGAATTCGTCGGCGGTCGTGCCGGATTCGGCTACCGTGGTCATCCGCCGGCCGGCCGGCCGATCGCATGCGGACGGCCCGAATCGTGGACGCCGGTGCGCCGGATGAAGGTCATCGCGCGGGTGTTCAGCCGCCAGCCCTTCCCGGTCCGCAGGTAGGTGTCGCGGTAGTACCCGATGCGCATATCGTGCGCGGAGTGCTCGATGAAGCACAGCGGCTGGGTGCCGGTGGCCTTGTCGGGGTCGTTCTCGTCGAACTCGATCAGCGACTCGCCGGTCATGAACAAGCCCTTGGGGGCGGCGTCGACCAGTTCGGGAAACCGCCCAAGCGAATAGGTTTCGCCGAACGCGCTGTACGTGCCGTCCTCGGTAAACACCTTCACCAGGTTCTCGACGTCCAGCTGTGTGATGGTCACCGCGTAGCGGGCGAGCAGTTGCTGGATCTCGACGATGTCATCAGTCCGTTTTGTTGACATAGACTTTCCCGCCTTTCATGACGAAGCGGACGTTCTGGGTAACGGTGATGTCGGACAACGGATCACCGGGCACGGCGATGATATCGGCAAGCAGGCCCTCGGCGATCCGGCCCCGGTCAGTGACGTTGATCAGGTCCGCGGCCACCACGGTGGCCGCCCGCAGCACCGCGGCCGGGGGCATCCCCCACTCCACCAGGGTGACCAGCTCGTCAGCGTTGCGGCCGTGCGGGATGGCGGGGGCGTCGGTGCCGACGGCGATCTTCACCCCGGCCTCGTACGCGGCCTTGAGTGACGTCTCGGCTTTGGGGAACATTTCGGCAGCCTTGGCCTGCAACACCTTCGGTGCGTGGGACACATCCATCGCCTGGGCCAGCCGGCGAGTGGTGACCAGGAAGCGGTCGTTGTCGACCAGGGCTTGGATGGCTTCGTCATCCATCAGGAAGCCGTGCTCGATGCAGTCGATCCCGCACGCCACCGCGTGCTTGACGGCCTCCGCGCCGTGGGTGTGTGCGGCCACCCGCAGCCCGCGCCGATGCGCCTCGTCGACGATCGCACGGAGTTCTTCGTCCGAATAGTGTTGTGCGCCTGCTTCTCCGGTCAGCGACATGACACCGCCGGACACGCAGACCTTTATCAGCTGCGCGCCGTGCTTGATCTGGTAGCGCACCGCCTTGCGGATCTCGTCGACGCCGTTGGCGATGCCTTCCTCGACCGTCAGCTCGAGCGCGCCGGGCATGAACGCGGCGAACATCGTCGGATCCAGATGCCCACCGGTGGGAGTGATGGCGTGCCCGGCAGGCACGATCCGAGGACCGTCGACCCAGCCCGCGTCGATGGCCTTGCCGAGTGCGACGTCGAGCAGGTAACCGCCGGTCTTGACGAACAAGCCGAGGTTGCGCACCGTGGTGAAGCCGGCACGCAGTGTGCGCCGGGCGTTGCCCACCGCGCGCAGCACCCGCGTCGGCGGGTCGTCCTGGACCTGGGAAAGGCCGGGGTTCTCGCCCCGGCCACCCATCAGGAGGTTGACCTCCATGTCCATCAGGCCCGGCAGCAGGATCGCGTCCCGGAGGTCGATCAGCTCGCCCTCGGGTTCGCCGCCAACGGAGACGATCCGGTCGTCGTTGACCTTCACGATGCCGGGGCGGACGATCTCGCCCGCGTCGACGTCGACGTACCCGGCGGCCTTCAGGGTCAGCACGCTCAGACCACCGGCTCCTTGATCAGCTGGATATAGGCGGCGCCGCTGTCGAGCACCCGCGGCTGCTTCCACACCTCGACGGGAAAGCTCACCTGGACGATCGACTGTCCAAGATGTACAAGGGCTTTGGCGTCGTCCGGCATGCTCGACAGCGGGAAGCGGGCGTCGACGTAGACCATGATGTCCTCCAGACGCGCCATGCCGGCGTCGTAGAGTTCCTGCATTTCGTCCATCGTCGAGTTCAGGCGTTTCTGGTACCGCTCTTCCTCGGTGGGCAGGCACCAGTCGCTGAACCGCTCCAGGTCGGCGAATTCCTCCGGCAGCTTAGGCATGTGCGTTTTCCTTCGTCAGTGCGGCAGTCGAACCGTTCCCATTCCCGTTGGCCAACGATTCCTTGTACCGGTCGACATACTTGTGCGCGGTGTGGTGCAGGTGGCGCAGCAGGATTTCCTGGTCGCACAGCGGGAAGTCCAGTACGGCGCGGGTGCCGATCTGCGTCTGGGTGGCTTCGAGGGTGTTGGCGTCCTGGAATGCGTACTCCTTGAACGTCACTGCGGCCAGTTCCTGGGAGAGGCGTTCGCGCAGGTTCTTCGGCGGCACGAAGTACAGGTCGGCCTCGAAGATGTGGGAGTCCACCCCGGTCGGCCAGTAGTTGTAGGTCAGATACCAGCCCGGCGCCCAGAACAGCAGCGTGAAGTTCGGGAAGAACTCGAACGAGTCCTGGCCCCACGTCGAGTGCCTGCCCGGGTTGATCGCCGGTGGCAGCTCGTCGGGCAGGATGCCCTTGATGGCAGGGCGATCCCACGGCCCGAACAGGCCGCTGTGCAGGATGCGTTCGATGGGCTTGACCATCTTGAGGTCCTTGGGCGGGCTCATACCGCCCCAGGACGAGATCATCGAGTGGTCGCCCTTGATGTCGTAGTGCAGCGCCTCGAAGCCGAACTTGGCGAGCTTCTCGGCCTCCTCCTTTTCCGCCTGCTTCATGTGCAGGATCGGTGCGTGGTAGAACTCGACGAACGCGTCGATGAACAGCTTCCAGTTCGCGTTGACCGTCGAGCGGTAGCTGTAGTGCTCGGTCATCTCGTGGAACGGGTAGCCCTTGAGTCCCTGGCCGAATTCGCCGAGGTACTCCTCGAGCGATACCGCGTTGTCGTCGAAGTTGACGAAGATGAAGCCTTCCCACACCTCGCAGCGCACCGGCTTGAGCGGGTAGTCGGCCTTGTCGACGTCGAAGAACTCTTGTTCTTGCTGGATGAAGGTCAGGTTGCCCTTGAGGTCGTAGCGCCAGGCGTGGTACTTGCAGACGAACTGACGGCAACTGCCGGACACCTCCTCGCCGGGGTAGTCGTTCCACACCAGCTTGTTACCGCGGTGGCGGCACAGGTTGTAGAAGGCACGGATCTGCTCGCCGTCGTTGACGATGATGATCGACGTGCCGGGTCCGACCGACGGCAGCTCGCGGGTGATGTAGCTGCCCTTCTTGGGAATCAGCTCGACGCGGCCCATCTGCAGCCAGGTCTTGCGGAAGATGGCTTGCTGCTCCAGCTTCCAGTGCTCGGGATCGATCGAATCCTCGTAGTTGACGGGACCGGTGCCGAGTTCCGGCCAGTTCTCGGTCCAGCTGCCGACATCGGGCTTCTTGAAAAATGCCAACGTACTTACCTTTCGTTCTCGAGCTGTACGCCGAAAGTGTTGAACGCCATGGCCAACATGCCGTAGGCGCCGACCGTGAAGACGAAGTCCATCCGCTGACGCTCGGTGAGGTGCGCACCGAGCGCGGCCCAGGTTTCGTCGGTGAGATTCGATTTGTCCTCGAGTTCGTCGGTGGCCCGTACGATCAACCGGTCGAGGTCGTCGTTGGCGTCGCCGCCTCGGATGGCCTCGATATCGGCGTCGGTGAGGCCTTCCGCCTTGGCCATCTCGACGTGGTGTGCCCATTCATAGGCGCACTCCCGTCGGTGCGCGATGCGCAGCACCGCCACCTCGCGCAACCGGGCGGGCAACGTCGAGCGAAATAGCAGATAGACGTTGAAGCCGAGGTAGGCCTTGGTGAGGTCGGGATGCCGGACCAGCGTGGCCAATGCCGTGCCCGCGCCCTCCGGGTTCTGCCGAGCGCGCGGCAGCATGCCTTTGAGTGCGAGCTGGACTTCGTCGTCCCACTGCTCCGCAGGTAGCGGCGTCAGGCGCACCGGTGACTCCCTCTCAAGGTGGAGAATCGCATTCTCATATCCGGATAACAGGTTTCCACGATCTTGCCCCAAGGTCAATCCCCGCGCGTGAGCAGGGCGAAAAATCCTCGTCGCGCAGGCGTGTCCGGCCGTAAGCCTACGGTCCGGACGACTGGGTAAGCCGGTTACCGGATGTTGATTCTCGCGGAATGAGAAGCTAGTTTTCATGGCAGAGGGCCGCGACGGAAGGAGCCGCTATGCGCAAAGAGGACATGATCCTGATCAGCGTCGACGACCACATCGTCGAGCCGCCCGACATGTTCACCAACCACCTCCCGAAGAAGTACATCGACGACGCGCCCCGCTTGGTGCACAACCCCGACGGTTCGGACATGTGGCGCTTCCGCGACATCGTGATCCCGAACGTGGCGCTCAATGCGGTGGCGGGTCGGCCGAAGGAGGAGTACGGCCTGGAGCCGCAGGGTCTCGATGAGATTCGGCCGGGCTGCTACAACGTCGACGAGCGGGTGA
>JAEZIA010000442.1 GCA_023416315.1 Actinomycetes bacterium | reverse complement strand
ACCCAGCGCTACCTGCAGGTGTCTTATCCCCGCAAGATGGATGCGCTGACGCGGCTGCTGGAGGTCGAAGAGGGCGACGCGATGATCGTGTTCGTCCGCACCAAGCAGGCCACCGAGGAGGTCGCCGAGAAGCTGCGTTCCCGCGGTTTCGCCGCGGCGGCCATCAACGGTGACATCCCGCAGGCCGTGCGTGAACGCACCATCAGCCAGCTCAAGGACGGCACGATCGACATCCTGGTCGCCACCGATGTCGCCGCCCGCGGCCTGGACGTCGAACGCATCTCGCATGTCGTGAACTTCGACATCCCGCACGATCCCGAGTCCTATGTGCACCGCATCGGGCGGACCGGCCGGGCCGGCCGCTCGGGCACCGCGCTGCTGTTCGTCACCCCGAGGGAACGGCACCTGCTGAACTCGATTGAGCGGGTGACCCGGCAAAAGCTTGTCGAGGGTCAGCTGCCCTCGGTCGAGGACGTGAACGCCCAGCGGGTGGAGAAGTTCCGCGACTCGATCACCGATGCGCTGAACGCGCCGGGTTTCGAGATGTTCCGCAGGCTGATCGAGGACTACGAGCGTGACAACGACGTGCCGCTGGCCGATATCGCGGCCGCGCTGGCGTTGCAGAGCCGCAACGGCGAAGAGTTCCTGATGACCGAGCCGCCGCCGGAGAAGCGGCGGGAGCGGCCCGATCGGCCTGACCGCGGGGATCGCGAGCGCACGCCGCGCAAGACCCGCGACGATTTGGCCACCTACCGCATCGCGGTCGGCAAACGGCACAAGGTCGGGCCGGGCTCGATCGTCGGTGCGTTGGCCAACGAAGGTGGGCTGCACCGCAGCGATTTCGGGCACATCACGATCAAGGAGAACTTCTCGCTGGTCGAACTGCCTGCGAAGTTGTCCACGCAGACGCTGAAAGCGCTTGAGAAGACCCGGATTTCCGGGATTCTGATCGACTTGAAGCCCGATCGCGGCAACCCGAAGTACGACACGCGTCCCGATTCGCGGCCCTCCGGCGGGAAGCCCCGGCGCACGAGCCGATGATCGCCTCCAGCCAGGTCGACCAGGGCGGACTGGAGGCAGTCTCGGGCGTCGACCGGGTGGCCTCGCTGACCGGTGTCCGAGCGGTCGCCGCGCTCCTGGTGCTGGGCACCCATGCCGCCTACACCACCGGCAAGTACACGCACGGCTTTGTCGGCCTGATGTATTCGCGCCTCGAGATCGGTGTGCCGATCTTCTTCGTCCTGTCGGGCTACCTGTTGTTCGGTCCGTGGGTGCGCGCCGCGGCCAGCGGTCGGTCGGCGCCGTCGGTGCGCCGCTACGCCTGGCACCGGGTCCGCCGAATCATGCCCGCCTACGTCGTGACGGTGCTGGGCGCATACCTGATCTATCACTTCCGCGAAGCCGGACCGAACCCCGGGCACACGTGGATTGGCTTGCTGCGCAACCTGACTCTGACGCAGATCTACACCAACACCTACGCGTTCGACGGATACCTGCACCAGGGGCTCACGCAGATGTGGAGCCTGGCGGTCGAGGTGGCGTTCTACGTCGCGCTCCCGTTTCTGGCGTACTTCTTGCTGGTCGTCGTGTGTCGGCGGCAGTGGCGGCCCGGGCTGCTGCTGACCGGGCTGGTGGTGCTCGCGCTCATCAGCCCGGCGTGGATGGTGTTGGTGCACAGCAGCTCTTCACTGCCCGAGGGCGCACGGTTGTGGCTGCCCGGCTATCTGGCCTGGTTCATCGGCGGCATGCTGCTGACGGTGTTGGACGCCAAGGGAGTTCGGGTTTTCGGGTTCATCGCGCTGCCGCTGGCGCTTGTCAGCTTCCTGATCGTGTCAACCCCGATCGCCGGTGAGCCGACCACGTCACCCACCGGAATGACCGAGGCGTTGGTGAAAACGGTGTTCTACGCCGCGATCGCGACGCTGATCGTCGCACCATTGGCGTTGGGCAACCGCGGCTGGTATGCGCGGGTGTTGGCCACCCGGCCGATGGTGTGGCTGGGCGAAATCTCCTACGAGATCTTCCTGGTGCACTTGGTGGTGATGGAGATCGCCATGGTCGAGGTCTTGCACTGGCCGGTGTACACCGGTTCGGCGCCGGTGCTGTTCGTCGTCACGTTGGTGATGACGATCCCGGTGGCGTGGCTCCTGCACCGCTTCACCCGCGTGCGCAGCTGAGGTCTTCGATCGAGTCTGCGCTCAGCGCGCAGTTTTCGCGAAATACCACGCGCTGGCCGCAGGATCGATGCGCTCAGCGCAGACTCAATGCCCGCCGGTCCCGGGCTTCGCGCACTCGCTGAAGGATGTCTGCCGTCGTGTCCGAAGCGAGTACACGGATGACGATCCATCCCAGTCGTTCCAGGTCTTCTCGGCGGCGAGAGTCTCTGGCGTACTGCCAGCGGTCCGTGCGGTGATGGTCACCGTCGTACTCGACGGCGACCATCAGATCTTCCCAGCCCATGTCGAGGTAGTAGGTCCGCAGCGAGTCGGGGCAGCGGACGGGGATCTGGGTTTGCGGACGGGGAAGTCCGGCTTCGATGAGGGTCAGTCGCAGCCAGGATTCCCGTGGCGATTGAGCGCCTGAGTCGACCAGTGTCAACACCGTCTCCAGTTGGCGAAGACCCCTCGCCCCGGGGTGCTGGGCGGCGATGGCTGCGACGTCCGCCGCGGCGATCCCGGTCGCACGAAAGAGTGCGTCCATCTTGGCGACGGTTGACCGTATGGGGTGGCGTCGGCCGAGATCGAACGCCGTGCGTTGAACGGTGGTGACAGGCAGGTCGCCCAACAACATCCGTTCCTCGGAACGAATGCACAGGTCGCGGGTGCGCAGGCCACGCGGCGGCCGGGCGTTGGAGGCCGCCAGTTCGACGGGCAGCGTGGCGTCCACCCACTTGGCGCCGTGCAAGGCCGCCGCGGTGACACCCATGATGATGCCCGTGCGATGCGACCACAGCCACGCGGCCTGAGCGCGCTGGGCAACGCTGAGCTCAACGCCCTTGGCCGCATACACGTTAGGGAATATGGCGCGGTAGCGCGACCGCAGTTGATGGGCCCGTAGTACGCCGGCTGCAATCGCTTCGCTACCGATGAATGGGCCTTCGATGTTGGTCATGCCGACACGGTCGCGCTATTGGCGGACAGCGTGTCGACCGATTCTGCGCTCAGCGCGGGTTTATGGGGATGAACGGCGATCTGTGGGCAGACTCGATGCGTCCACCGCAGACTCGCTGGGGCACACCATCGGAACGACGAACTCCTCGAGGATCGCCCGCTCGTCGTCGGCGTCGCGGCCGGGGAAGATCAGCAGCGACGCGAGCACCCGGACCAGCCAGCGGGCACGGCGGTGGACCACCTCGGGGTCGTCGGGGCGCAGCGAGAGCAGGAAGCCCGACGTCAGCGCCTGGATCACTTCGGATTGCTCGGCCATCTCCGCGCCGATCGGGGAGTCCGCGGTGGCGAACCACGATGACAGAGCCGGGCTTTCGCGCACCAGCCGCATCGCTGTGGTGAGCCCGGCCAGCAGCCGCTCCCGCGGATCGGGAATCCCGCCGATCAGGGCGGTCAGCTGCTCGTGCAGTCGGTAGGCCTCGCGGTGTACGTAGGCCGTGTGCAGCACTTCCCGGTTCTCGA
>JAEZIA010000415.1 GCA_023416315.1 Actinomycetes bacterium | reverse complement strand
CCGCCGGCCCCCGAGCCGCTGGCCGAGGTGCCCGCCGAACCGGTGGCTCCGCTGCCCGCCGTGCACGGCGCGCTTCCGGGGCCGGCCAGCTAGCTCCGCCCAGCGCCATTCGGTCGCCGGCGTCGTGCCGCCTAGGCCCGATCGTCGCGCTCCTCCTCAGGCCGTTCCGGCCCGCATCGTCGCACGACCTAGACTCGGCGCTGATGTCCAAGAACGAACTGCAGACCCAGGTGCGCCTCGCGCTGGGCAAGGTGATCGATCCCGAACTGCGTAAGCCGATCACCGAGCTCAACATGGTCAAGAGCATCGAGGTCGCCGATGACGGCGCCGTGCACGTCGAGATCTACCTGACGACCTCCGCGTGCCCGAAGAAGACCGAGATCAGCGAGCGGGTGACCCAGGCCGTCGCCGATGTGCCCGGAACCGGCGCGGTCACCGTCGCCCTCGACGTGATGAACGACGAGCAGCGCACCGAGCTGCGCAAGCAGCTGCGCGGCGATGCGCCCGAGCCGGTGATTCCGTTCGCCCAGCCCGGCTCGCTGACCCGCGTGTACGCCGTCGCCTCCGGCAAGGGCGGGGTGGGCAAGTCCAGCGTGACGGTCAACCTGGCCGCCGCATTGGCGGCCCGCGGCCTGTCGGTGGGTGTGCTCGACGCCGATATCTACGGCCACTCGGTGCCGCGGATGATGGGCACCGACGACCGTCCCACCCAGGTCGAGTCGATGATCGTGCCGCCGATCGCCCACGAGGTGAAGGTGATCTCGATCGCCCAGTTCACCCAGGGCAACGCCCCGGTGGTGTGGCGCGGGCCGATGCTGCACCGCGCGCTGCAGCAGTTCCTGGCCGACGTGTACTGGGGCGATCTGGACGTGCTGCTGCTCGACCTGCCGCCGGGCACCGGCGACGTGGCGATCTCGGTGGCCCAGCTGATTCCGGGCGCCGAGATCCTGGTGGTGACCACCCCGCAGCTCGCGGCCGCCGAGGTGGCCGAACGCGCGGGCGCGATCGCGCTGCAGACCCGCCAGCGGATTGTCGGCGTGGTGGAGAACATGTCCGGGCTGCTGATGCCCGACGGCACCACGATGCAGATCTTCGGTGAGGGCGGCGGCCGTCAGGTCGCCGAGAGTCTCAGCCGGTCCGTCGGCGCCGACGTGCCGCTGCTCGGCCAGGTGCCGTTGGACCCCGCCCTGGTGGCGGCGGGCGATTCCGGTGTGCCGCTTGTACTTTCCGCGCCCGACTCGGCCGCAGGCAAGGAGCTGCGCGGCATCGCCGACAAGCTGGCGGCGCGGCGGCGCGGGCTGGCCGGAATGTCGCTCGGCCTGGACACCACCCGCCACCTCTGAGCGATTCGGGCGCGAAAACCGCCGCTGAGCGAACGAAAACGCGCCGAGATCGCGTGGACTAGGTGGCGTCGGCGTCGAACGGCGCGGGCGTGCCGGGCGGCAGCGGCTCGGGCTTGGGCGGCACCGCCTGCGGCGGGGGCGCGCTGTGCGGCTTCTCCGGTGAGGAGAACGCCTCGCTGATCCACGAGTCGTCGCCGTCGAGCAGGTGTTTGGTCAATGCGGCCCGCGGGGTCATGCCGCGCAGTTTCTGCAGCTCGCTCAGCGGCTGGCGCAGGTCCTCGAACTCGGGGCCGAGATCGTCGCGCAGCTGGCTGGTGGCGCCGCTGATGTAGTCACGGGCTTGCCGCAGGGAATTCGACGTCCACCGGATGGCGCCGGGCAGTCGCTCCGGGCCAAGGACCACCAGCCCGATGACCAGCAGCACGAGCATCTCGCCCCACCCGACGTTGGCGAACATCGGGTCAGTTGTCCGGCGCGGGGTTCACCGTCAGCGTCACCTTGCGGCCGTCGCGGATGACCTCGATGGGGGCGTCCTGACCGATCTTGAGCTGACGCACCGCGACCGCGAACTCGTCGGCGTCGGCGACCGTGCGGTCGCCGACCTTCACCACGATGTCGTTCTCCAGGATGCCGGCCTTCTCGGCGGGGCTGCCCGCCTTCACATTGGCCACCTGAGCACCCTGCGCCAGGTCGTTGCTGACCGAGCGCGCCGAGAGTCCGAGCGTCGGATGCGAGACCTTGCCGTCCTTGATCAGCGCCTCGACGGTCTCCTTGGCCTCGTTCACCGGGATCGCGAAGCCGAGACCGCTTGCACTGTCCGACAACGACTTTCCGGCGGTATTGATGCCGATGACTTCGGAGTTCATGTTGATCAGCGGGCCACCGGAGTTGCCGTGGTTGATCGAGGCGTCGGTCTGGATGGCGTCGATCACGGTGTCGGTGTCCGACCCCTCGCCCGAGAGCGGGATGGGCCGGTGCAGCGCGCTGATGATGCCGTGCGTGACGGTACTGCGCAGACCCAGCGGCGCGCCGGCGGCGATCACCTCGTCGCCGACGTGAACATCGTCGGAATTACCGAACCGGGCCACCGTCAGGTTGTCGACGTTGTCGACCTTGAGTACCGCCAGGTCGGTCTTCGGATCGCGCCCGACGAGGTTGGCCGGCACCGACTTGCCGTCGTTGAACACCACCGAGATC
Organism: Actinomycetes bacterium; assembly: GCA_023416315.1. GTDB lineage: Bacteria > Actinomycetota > Actinomycetes > Mycobacteriales > Mycobacteriaceae > Mycobacterium. The sequence goes on along the minus strand of JAEZIA010000415.1, from coordinate 125 downwards.
TTGAACTTGCTCGGGTTGTTCGCGGCGTCGGAGATGACGTGGTTGTTGGTCACGATGTAGCCGCGCCCGTCGACGACGACGCCGGAACCCTGCGCGCCCTGGTCGTCGCTGACGGCCTCGATGGT
>JAEZIA010000398.1 GCA_023416315.1 Actinomycetes bacterium | reverse complement strand
TCGAGCGGATGACGGGATTCGAACCCGCGACCCTCACCTTGGCAAGGTGATGCGCTACCAACTGCGCTACATCCGCGCGCCTCGGACGAGATCGTCGCCCGCTGCGATGCAGAACAATAGTCGACGCAAGCGAAGCCACACAAATCCCCACCGTTCTCGCGTGGCGACGAGGGCATTCCGGCCCAGTGCTCCTGTCGTGCTAGTGTTCCTGGTCGGCGAGATCGCCACCTTGATGGTGTCCGCCACCCCGGGTCTCGTAGCTCAGTGGGAGAGCGTCCGCCTCACACGCGGAAGGTCGCTGGTTCGATACCAGCCGGGACCACCACCCAATTCAGGTTTGCCGGTCGATCAGATCGATGATCGCTTGCTGGGCCTCGCCGACTTCCAGCGGCAGTGTCGCGAACATTTCCGCGATCATCATCGCGACCGGTGTGGTCCACAGCAGCATGCCCAGCGCCACCGCATTGCGGCCGCCGTCGGGGGTCTCCAACCGTCGGCTGAGGCCGACCAGCGCCGCCCCGAGGCGCTCCATGTGCCGGCTATCGAGTCCTGACCGCAGCTCCTTGGTCGCGATGAGGATCTCCAGTCCGGCCATCGCCTTGGGGTTGGCGAACGCATCCCAGGCGCCCCGGACCAAATCGGCGGTATCGATCGGTTGGTCGGGGTCGGATAACGCTTCGAGCGAGGCGATCAACCGGTCGACGGCGTCGTCGATGACGGCGATCAGCAGTCCGTCGCGGTCACCGAAATGGTGCTGGATGACGCCCCAGGTGACGCCGGCGCGTTCGATGATGTGCCGTGCGCTGGCTGCCGAGAAGCCTTCTTCCCGGATGCAGCGGACGGTCTCGTCGATGAGGCGCTGCCGCGTGCGGTCGCCGCGCTCGCGGCGGCCGGTGGCGGGACGGTCGGGATTCCTGCGCCCAGTCACTGTCGGCCGCCCTGCCTAACGTGTCGCCTCATCCGTAGCACCTTAGGACACCAGAAGCTCCCGAATCCTTGCCACCAAACATGGCATGTGCAATGCTAGCGAATATCCAGGCTGACCGGCTCGCGTCCAGGAGGCGGGCGGTCGGTCGTCGACTGTTACGGAAAAGCGCTGCAGCACAGCGATGTTCGCTGGCGCGGGTATGGAGGGTGGCAGTGACGGAAACGATGCCTCAAGACGACAAACGCCACGCATCCGGCAAGCCCGGCCTGTCCTCGCTACAGAAGTCCCTCTTCGGCGTGCTGGCGTTCTTCTTCGTCATCCACGTCGTCTTCTGGTACCTCGAATTCCAGGTCGGGGTATCGCATTTCGCCGCGTCCACCGGTTTGGTGGTGGTCGTCGTCGGTTGTTTTGTCACCGCGCTCGCGCTGCCGTGGTTGCCGCTGCCAGGCCAGCGCGATTGGACGCGGTCAGAACGGTTGGGCGCGATGGTCATCGTGTGGGTATTCATCGCCCTGATACCGCGATTCATCTGGGAACTGCCCTGGCTGTTGTTCTTCGACCAGATCCGAGCGGGTGTCGAGAGCGGAGCGCTTTGGACGTACATGTGGTCGCCGATCCTCCTCGGGGGCGACGCGCGCTATCTCAACGGCGACCCGCTCATCGTGGTGCTGGAGTGGATCGCTTTCTTCGTTGGCCTGTTCGAAGCGTATGCGTTGGTGCAGTTCTTCCGAAATGGCAAGCGGTTCACCAGCACTCAACTGTCATTCATCATGGGTGGCATGATCGTTGAGGTTACGTTGCCCGCGGTCTACTTCGGTGTCGAGATCGCCAACAACCTGGAAAGCATGAGCAGCCCGGCCGAGATGTGGATCAAGTTCGTGGTGCTGAACCTGTTGTGGTGCACGATGCCACTGGTCACCTACTTCTGGGGCGTGCGCAGGCTCGCGCGCCAAGACCTCGCCGTTGTCTTCTAGCCACGCAGAGCGTCTACGCGATCATCGGGTCGATCGCCGACCGGGGCACCAGCACATGCACCGCCCCGACTGAGGCCGGCAACACCGCGCCCTGATCGAAGAAGAAGATCACCCCGTCGTTGACCACCGCGAAGTTCTGATAGTTGGCAGCGTTGTACAGCGCGCCCGGTACGAACGGCAACGGCGGCGGGGGAGGCGGAGGCGTTGTGCTCGACGTGGTCGGCGTGGTCGTCGTCGACTCTGCCGGCGCCGTAGGTGGTGCGGCCGGCGGCGGTGCCAACTGCTGCTGCAACTCGGCTTGGACAATCGGTGCGACGGTATTCAGCGGATCGTCCACCCGCCACAACGGGGTGTTCTGCTTGTCATCCGGCGCCGCCGTGTAGGTGATCGCCTTGCGGTAGCTCTGGTCCCAGTTGAACGCCTTGTACGTCGTCTGCGGCTGGGCGCTGCCGATGTTCTGGGTCACCGTGAACACCACGGCCTGGGTGCCGCGCGGGGGAACCGCCGACGTGTACTCCGTCGGCGTGATGCTCAACTTGGACGGCCAGCTGCCCGGCGCGCTCGACTTGGCCGTGTTGAGGAACGCGTCGCGGGTCTGCGAAATGTAGTCGGCGACGGATTTCTGGTCGGGATAGTCCAGCGGGAAGCTGATGTCGACGCTGTAACCGGAATCGGAAAGCTGGATCTCGCAGGTGCTGCCCGTGTTGGCGCCTTTGAGGTCGGCGCAGTAGTCCTTCGGCGCCGCGGCCGCGACTCCGGTGGACACCGACATGGCAGCAAACGCGGCGACCACGGCCGCGCTGAGAGAACGCATGAGTGATACCTCCAAGCACACGCGGCGCATGCCGCGACCAACGATCTTCATACGCCGCGCCAGCAAAGCGCCCCGACGGCATTGGCGCCCTACAGCGTAGTCGAGCGGGGAGATGCGGCCGAACCGGTGTCCGCCGGCTGGGCCGCATCTGCACGTAACCTGTTGTCGCGCAACCTCTCCCGCGTACCGCTGGTCGTGCTAGAACCAGACTTTTCGTCCGCCGACGGGGCGCCCGACCGCTCCCAGGATCCACAACACGACTCCGACGACGACGAGAATGCCGCCGATGGTGTACAGGATCGACAGGCCGGTGAAATAGCCGATCAGAAGCAGAATGATGCCGAGAACGATCATGATCATCCAATCCGTGAGCCACAAGGTACGCGACCGGGAATTGCCGGATTGGTTATTTTCAAACCCCATGGCCGCTCACCAGGTGGTGGCGGCGTGAATTGGTCTGGCCCGCATCGAAAGTGAGGGTTCGGCCGCCTCGATGTTTGCAATGTGCACATTCCGGGGTACCCGCAGCCAACGGGTTCAGATTCGAGCCGCGGTGAGCAAGCGGAGCGGATAGAGGTACCCCGATGGCTAGAGCTGCCACCAACGAATACGCCGACGTGGGCGACATGTTCGCGCGTCTCAAGACTCTCGAAACCGGCGGCAGTGATTATGTACGTCAGCGCGAAGCGATCATCGAGCGCATGCTTCCGGTTGCCAAGCACGTAGCGCAACGCTTCCGCAACCGCGGCGAGGAATTCGACGATCTCTACCAGGCGGCATCTGTCGGCCTGGTCAACGCCGTGAACCGTTACGACCCCGACCGGGGCACCGAATTCCTGCCGTTCGCCGTTCCCACGATCATGGGTGAGGTTCGCCGCCATTTCCGCGACCACGGATGGGCGTTGAAAGTTCCTCGGCGGCTGAAGGAAATGCAGACCCAGCTGGTGCAGGCCCGCTCGGAATTGACGCACCGCACGGGCCGGGCGCCGACGCCGTCCGAACTCGCCCAGTTCTTGGAAGTCGACCGGGAAACCGTCGTCGACGCTCTGATCGCCGGCACCAACTACTCAACGGTCTCGACGGACGCACCGGCTAGCGGACAGGACGACGGGGCCACCCTGTTGAGCACGTTGGGGTCCCTCGATACCGGTCTGGCCAAAGTGGTCGACGTCGAGACGGTGCGACCGCTCATCGAGGCACTGCCGGAGCGGGAACGCACGGTGCTGATGCTGCGATTCTTCGGCGACAAGACTCAAACCCAGATCGCCGACCACCTGGGTATTTCTCAAATGCACGTCTCGCGGCTGCTGAAC
>JAEZIA010000282.1 GCA_023416315.1 Actinomycetes bacterium | reverse complement strand
GAGCTCTTCCCCGGCGGCGCAGTGCCCTGCGACGAGGACGTCATCGCGTTCGCCGGCAACGCCGGGTTCTCGGTGGCTGCACTGGAATACCTCACCCCGCATTACGTGCGCACCCTCGACATCTGGTCGGAGCGGCTGGAAGCCGCGCGCGAGCAGGCGATCGCGGTGACCTCGGTCGAGGTGTACGACCGCTACATGCGCTACCTGGTCGGCTGCTCAGATTTCTTCCGCCGCGGGGTGTCCGAGGTCGGTCAGTTCACCTTGGTCAAGCGCTGATCAGGCGGCACCGAACGCCAGCGCCACGTTGTAGCCACCGAGGCCCATCGAGTTGCTGACCGCGTAGTCGTAGTCGCCCCGACGCGGCTGGTCGACCACGACGTCGAGGTCGATGTCGGGATCGAGATCCTTGAGGTTGCGCGTGGCCGGCACGACCCCGTCGCGCAACGCCTGCACGGTCAGCACCGCCTCGACCGCACCGGCGGCACCCAGCGAATGCCCGAGCGCGGCTTTGGGCGCATACACCGCGGGATTGTGCGCGCCGAAGGCGTGCCGAATGGCATGGGCTTCGGCGAGATCTCCGAAGGTGGTTCCGGTGGCGTGCGCGTTGACATGGTCGATGTCGGACGGCTGCAACCCGGCCAGGTCGATCGCGTGTGCGATAGCCGACCCGGCAATCTCACCGGTCGGATCCGGTTCGATGTCGTGGTAAGCGTCGGAACTGGTCGACGCCCCCATCAGGCGGGCCAAGATCGGCGCCCCACGGGCCTTGGCGTGTTCCTCGGTTTCGATGAGCAACATCGCGCCGCCTTCGCCGAGCACCATGCCGTCGCGATGCCGGTCGAACGGACGGCAGGCACCCGCCGGGTCGTCGTTGTTGTGCGACATGATGCCGAGTTCGTTGAACGCCCCGACCGGCACCGCCTCGACCCACGATTCGACGGCGCCACAGATCGCCACGTCCGCCTCGCCGAGGACGATGTGCCGCCACGCCTGGGCGATCGCACCGGCACCGGAGGCGTCAGCCATGATCGGGGCGATGACACCGGCCTTGGCCTGACGCTCGAGCCCGACCGCCGCGGCCGCCGCGTTGGGCATGTACATCTGCACCGCCAGCGGCGAAATGGCCCTGAGCCCCTTTTCCTGCCAGGCGCCGGCCTGCATGGCGATCTCTTCGGTGTTGCCCAAAGCCAGGCCGATGGAGACCAGCAGCCGGGTGGTGTCAACCTCGGGCGCGCCTGCGGATTCCCACAGCCGGCGGCTCAGAACGGTGGACATCTTGCCCAGGTAGGACAGCCGGCGAAGCTCGACGCGGTTGAGCTGTTCGTCGAAGTTTTCCCGCAGCGCACCGCCGATGCGCACCGGAGATTCGTATTCGTCGACAAACCACTTGTCGAGCGGACGAATGCCGCTGGCGCCCTCGAGAAGCTGGTGCCACGTCTCTTCGGCGTCCGCGGCAAGCGCAGTCGTGGACGCCACGGCAGTCACCACCACGTCGGCGAGCCCTTCGCCGGTCCGCAACCTCGTCATCCGTGCCGACTCCTTATGGTCGCGTCTATTGACGCGAGGGGTACCCGGTATCTGTGGAAATTATCCCTCGGCGGTACTGATATGCTGAGGACAACGTTGGCTGCTCGCCAGAGCCGCCAACACGTCGTGGAACACCTTCACTTCACCGGCACTTCCCGCTCGCGGGAGCCGAGTTCAGCTGATCAGTGCCTCCCAGCACACAGTCTCGCGGCGATCGATTTTGCCCACCGGCAATCTCGCCACATCTCGATGCCTGAAAGGCTTCATGAAACCCGAATCAACGTTCGCCGACCTCGGCGTGCGCCCTTCTTTGGTGCGCGCTCTGGCCGACAACGGCATTACCCTTCCCTTCCCGATCCAGGTCTCGACCCTGCCGGACACGCTGGCCGGGCGCGATGTGCTCGGCCGCGGGAAGACCGGCAGCGGCAAGACGCTGGCGTTCTCCATTCCGCTGGTCAGTCGGCTGGCCGACGCCACCCGCCGCTCATCGCGGCCCTCGGGTCTGGTGTTGGCGCCGACCCGCGAGCTGGCCACCCAGATCACCGCGACGCTGCAGCCGCTGGCTGAGGCGTCCGGCCTGAAGGTCACCACCATCTTCGGCGGCGTGCCGCAGAACAAGCAGGTCAAGGCGCTGCAGGCCGGTGTCGACATCGTCGTCGCCTGCCCAGGCCGCCTGGAAGACCTGATGCGCCAGCGCCTGATCACCCTCGACGCCGTCGAGGTCACCGTGATCGACGAGGCCGATCACATGGCCGACCTGGGCTTCCTGCCCGGCGTCACCCGGATCCTCGCCGCCACCCCCGCCGGCGGACAGCGACTGCTGTTCTCGGCGACGCTGGACAACGGCGTGGACAAGCTGGTCAAGCGATTCCTGCGCGACGAGGTTTCGCACGCGGTGGATTCCGACACCTCACCGGTGGACGCGATGACCCACCACGTGTTCCACGTCGCCGGCGCCGAAGCCAAGAAGGACCTGGTGCACACGTTGGCCTCCGGCACCGGACGCCGAATCCTGTTCCTGCGCACCAAGCATCACGCACGCAAGCTGGCCAAGCAGCTGACCGAGGCCGGCATTCCGTCAGTCGACCTGCACGGCAACCTTTCTCAGCCGGCCCGCGATCGGAACCTGGCGGCGTTCTCCGCCGGGACCGCGCGGGTGCTGGTCGCCACCGACATCGCCGCGCGCGGTGTCCACGTCGACGATGTCGAGCTGGTTGTGCACATCGACCCGCCCGCCGAGCACAAGGCATATCTGCACCGCTCCGGCCGTACCGCGCGAGCGGGACGCACCGGCGACGTGGTGACCGTGGTGCTGCCCGAGCAGCGTCGCGACACCCAGGCGTTGCTGCGCAAGGCCGGCATCAAGGCCGTGCCACAACAGGTTTCGGCGGATTCGGAGCCGGTGCAGGCGCTGGTCGGCGAGGTCGCGCCCTACCAGGCGCCGGCCCCCGCTCCGGTTGCGGCGCCGCGGCGTTCGTCCACGCCGAACCGTGGCCGCGGTGGCTCCGGCGGCCAAGCCCGCGGCGGCCAGCCGCGCGGCGGCCAGTCCGGCGGTGGGCAGCAGCCCGGCCGTCGCCGTTCCCGTCGGCCGCGTTCGGCGGTTGGCGCAAAATAGATTTCGTTCCGGCGGGCCCGCTGGAGCGAGCAAGGGATGCCTCGGCATCCAACTGAATGAGAGAAGAAGAAATAGATGGCACAGGGAACTGTGAAATGGTTCAACGGCGAAAAGGGCTTCGGCTTCATCGCCCCTGACAGTGGCGAGCAGGATCTGTTCGTGCACTACTCGGAGATCCAGGGCAGCGGCTACAAGTCGCTCGAGGAGAACCAGCGTGTTCAGTTCGAGGTCGGCCAGGGACCCAAGGGCCCCCAGGCGACGCGGGTTTCCGCGGTCTGACCCGAACCCCAGACCACTGCAAGGGCTGGTACGGCAATGCCGTACCAGCCCTTCGCTTTTGGATGAAGCTCTACCCGCAGCGCGAGGGTTCGAGCAACTCTTTGATCGTGCCGCACACCGTGGCCAGCGTGTGCTCGTCGCGGGTGGACAACGTCAAGACGAACGAACCCTGAATCAGCGCCAGCACGGAGTCGGCCAGATCGTCGGCGGTACGGTCGCGCCGAATGTCACCACGCTCCTGGCCCGCGGCGAGTAAACCGGAGAGCCGCTTCTTCCACCCGTGAATCTGGTCGGCGAGCTGCGGCCGGAAGACGTCGGACGTCGCGGCCACCTCGGTGGAAAATTTTCCGGTCAGGCACGCGGTCTGGAAACCGGAGTTGACGAAGATCTGCGACATGTCGCGGTAGTAGCCCGTCACCTGGTCGGCGGTGGACAGGTCGGTCCGGCCGACCCACTTCTTCACCAACTCGCCCTGATATCCCATATACCGGTTGAGGACGGCTTGGCCGAACGCGTCCTTGGACCCGAAGTGGTGATAGAAGGAGCCCTTGGGCACGCCGGCCTCGGCCAGTACCGCGTCGATGGTGGTGCCGTGGAATCCGTTTTCGTAGAACAGTTTGGCGCCAGCGCGAAAGAGCCGCTCCTTGTGCGAGAGCGTGGCTTCCTGCTGAGTCGTCATCCGAGTCCGCCCTTTGAAATGCCGCTGAAGTGGGACTTTCCCACTATAGGTCGCCTCTCCCGGTGATTAGACGATGTGGGCTAGACCACTTCGTCTAGACCGACTAGTCTAGACGAATTAGTCTAGCGCAAAGTGGACGACCGAATGGAGGATCGTGATGGTCGCACTAGGAGTAGGCGGCTTATCGCCGGGACGGTTCTTCTCCCGACTCGCGGCGTGGCTGCGGACGACGGAGGCCATCGAGCGCCAGCCCAAGGGCAAGAAGCCGCACTACCCGCCGCAGCGAGCCAGCTTCGTCGAGCAGGCATCGATGTCGCGAGAGATGTACCGGCTGTAGGGGTTCCGCACCGCCCAGACTGCACTTGTTCGCACCCCTACTCGCGCGATGCGTACAACATCTGCAGTGTGGGCGTCGTCCGCCAATCGGGGGACACAAACTCCGCCCGCCCAGCGGATACCTGTGGCGCACGCCACTGGCAACGATTGCGGCATGGAAACACGCATCCGCCGGGTCGCGCTGGCGAGCTACGTCGGCTCGGCGATCGAGTACTACGACTTCTTCATCTACGGGACCGCCGCCGCGCTGGTGTTTCCGCACGTGTTCTTCCCGCACCTGAGCCCGCTGACGGCGACGATCGCCTCGCTGGGCACGTTCGCGGCGGCGTTCCTGTCCCGTCCGCTCGGCGCGGCGGTGTTCGGCCACTTCGGCGATCGCATCGGCCGCAAGAACACCCTGGTGTTCACGCTGCTGATCATGGGCGCGTCCAGCGTGGGTGTCGGACTGATCCCCAGCACCGCCGTGATCGGCGCGGCCGCCCCGCTGCTGTTGATCAGCATGCGCCTGCTGCAAGGCTTCGCCGTCGGCGGCGAGTGGGCCGGTGCAGCGCTGATGAGCGCCGAGCAGGCGCCGCATGGCAAGCGCGGTTACTACTGCATGTTCACCCAGCTGGGCCTCGGCACCGCACTGGTGCTGAGCAACCTGGTATTCCTCGGGGTGCACGGCGCCTTCGGCGCCGCGGAAACCGCCTTCCTGCAATGGGGTTGGCGCATCCCGTTCTTGATCAGCGCCGTGCTCCTTGCGGTCGCGCTCTACATCCGGCTGCACGTCGAGGAGAGTGCGGTGTTCACCGAGTCGGCTGCCGAAGAATCCCCCGGCGTCCCGATCGCGCAAGCCGTACGGCATCAAGGCCGCGAGCTGGTCCTGGCCGGCGGTGCGGTGATGGGCCTGTTCATGCTGGCCTTCCAGGTCGGCACCTACTTCCCGAACTACGCGGCCACCCATCTGCACTTCGACGAGGACCTGATCCTGCTGGTCGGGATGGCCGGCGGGCTGTGCACCCTCGTGTTCGTCGCCGCGTCGGCGATCCTCAGTGACACCTACGGGCGCCGTCGCACCTTCGGGTTCGGTGCCGCCCTGGCGCTGCCATGGACGCTGGTGCTGTTCCCGTTGATCCAGTCCGGCGACCCTGTCCGCTACGGCATCGCCATCGTCGGCACCTACGCGATCATCGGAATCATGATGGGGCCGTTGGCCGCATTCATCCCGGAGATCTTCGCGGTGCGCTATCGCTACAGCGGGACGGGCCTGTCGTTCAACGTCGGCGCCATCATCGGCGGTGCGCTCCCGCCGGTGATTTCCCCGATGCTGCTGTCGGCGTACGGCAGCTGGGCGATCACCGCGATGATGGCCGGCTTCACGGTGGTCAGCCTGGTCAGCGTGCTGATGCTGACCGAGACCGCCGGGCGTGGGCTGGGGATCACCGAGCCGGCCGATGCGCTCGCCGCCGCCAGCCCCAAAGCGCTTGTCGCGCAGGCCTAAGTGACCGGGCTGGCGGTGGCCTCCGCCGCCCAGAGCGAACTCTCGGCGCGGGCGGTCTGCAGCACCGTGGTGGCGGTCTGCAGTACCGGGCTGTTCATGTCCGAGGCGGCCACCGGCATCGCTGCCGCCAACCGCAACACGGTGCGTCCGAGCGCCGCGTTCGCCGACGACGGCACCACCAGCAGCGTCACCGACTCGGTCTGGCCCGCGACGCGCATGAGCCGCACCCGCCGGTCGCTCCAGCCCAGCAGGGTCATCGACCCCGCGGACAGCGGCTGACGTGTCGTCGACTGCGCCGTCGCAGACCAATTGAGTTTGATGTCGGCGACCTCACCAAGGACGGGATGCAACGCCTCGATGAGCTCGGGCAGCTCGCGAGCGAGCGCGGACGAGTGCGGCCACCAGGCGCCGTCGATGTCGGCTCCCAGCACCGCGTTGAGCGTCAGTCGCACCGGACTGGCGCACCGGCGGGCGCCGAGCCAGCCGTTCACGACTGCGGGGTACCGGATGAGGCGCGGTCAGAAAACACTGGGTTTTCGACAGGCGCGGCGTCGTCGACGTAATCGTGCTCGACACGCTCGGCGGGTTGAGAGAAGAGAGGGGATGAGTCCATTCGCGAAATCCTCGCGTCAGCAGGGGCGATCCGGAGATCAAGCACGCGCCGCAGATGCGAAACGAACCACCGTCGACACTACACACCCCGGTCGGAGTTGTTCCCACTTGGCAGCCGGTGCGGCTCAATAGTGCCATCCTGGAGTGGTGAGCACCTGGGACGACAGCACTGACACCGGCGAGTACAGCGTCGAGGAGGATGACCAGCTCCAGCCCGAGGACACCCTCGTCGACCGCGGTGTCGACGACATCCTCGACGAGGGCATCTCCCCGCCCGAGCGGCCGGTCGCCCGCACCAACTTCGACCATCCCGGCCCCGAGACCCTCGACGAACTGCTGGCCGAGGAGGAACCCGATCCGGCGTCGCGGCTCAACAACGTGCTCGACGAGCTCAACGGCGTCGACGACTCCGAGGAGTATTCCGAAGACGACGAAGTCGGCCGTCGGCGCTCCGGCCGCCTGGTGGCACCCGATGCGGGCTTCGGCGAAGACGACGACCCCGAGCTGTTCGCCGCCGATGTAGGCATCGACGGCGGCGCCGCCTCGGCGGAGGAAGCCGCCATGCACGTGATCGAGGACGAGGACGAGGACTGACCGTCAGCGCACAGCGCCGTTGATCGACGGAGTGTCGATCATCCCCTTCTCGACACCCCACATCGTCGCGATCGTGCGGTACTCCCCGGTGTCGATCACGTGCTGCAGGGCCTGGCGCAGCGGCTCCGCCAGGCCGGAGTCCTTGGCCACCGGCCAGCCGTACGGCGCCGAGTCGAACACCGCGCCGGCGGCTTCGAGCTGTCCGCCGCTGGTCTTGATCGCGAACCCGGTGACGGGCGAGTCGGCCGACATCGCATCGACCTCACCGGCCATCAGCGCGGTGTTGAGATCATCCTGGCGGGTGTAGATCACCTTCTTGATGGCCGGCTTTCCGGCGGCGACGCAGGCCTGGCTCTTGGCGGGCAGCTCGTCGGACTCCTGCAGGGACGGGTAGGCCACCCCGACCTTGAGCCCGCACGCGTTGTCGGGATCGACTGCCACGCCGGGTCGTTGGGCCCACAGGGTGCCTGCCCGGAAGTAGGTGACGAAGTCGGCGGCGGCTTCACGTTCCTTGGTGTCGGTGAACGACGACATGCCGACATGGAAGTCGCCGGCGCGCACCGACGGAATGATCGCCTCGAACGCGGTCTGGCGGTACTCCGGCGTCAGTCCCATGGTGCGCGCGACCGCATTCATCAGGTCGACGTCGAAACCGACGATCTTGCCGTCGGCATCGATGAATTCGTTTGGCGCATAAGGAATATTGACGCCGACGATGAGTCGGCCGGAATCCCGGAGCGCGGCCGGTACGGTTGCGGCGATCGACGGCACCGCGCCGGTCGCCTGCGGTAGCGGCTCCGAACTGGACGCAGTGCCCGCCAAACTCGTTGCGCCGCTGGACCGGTTGTCCGCCGTCTGCCACTGCCAGACGCCCACACCGGCCGCCGCCACCAGCACCATGGCTGCGGCGGCGGCGAACAACGCCCGACGCCGGTGCGGTTGCGGCTCCGCAAGCGCGTGGCGCCCCGAACTGCCGGCCCTGCGGACCCGCGCGGTCAACGCCTGACGTGCGGCCGCCGCCACCTCCCCCGCGCTGGCGTACCGCTGGCCCGGCTTCTTGGCCATTCCCTTGGCGATCACCTCGTCGAACGCGGCGAGCTTCGGGTTTTTCTCCGACGGCCGCGGGGCGGGACTCGAAATGTGCCCGGCGATCTGCTGTTCCAGGCTGTCGTCGGGATAGGGCCGTACGCCGGTGAGGCATTCGTAGAGCACGCACGTCAGCGCGTAGACATCCGAACGGGGGTCGGCCTGGCCGCCGCTGAACCGTTCGGGTGCCATATAAGCCAGGGTCCCGAGGGTGCTGCCCGCGGTCGTCAGCCCCGCCTCGCCTGCGGTGCGGGCCAGCCCGAAGTCGATCAGGTAGGCGAAGTCGCTGCCGGTAATCAGGATGTTGGACGGCTTGACGTCGCGATGGATCAGTCCGGTGGCGTGCGCGGCATCGAGCGCGGCGGCCACCTGCTCGACGACGCTGACCGCCAGCGCGGGATCCAAGGGCTTGCCGCTGTCGGACAGGATCGCGCCGAGCGTGCGCCCTTCGATGAGCCGCATGTCCAGGTACAGCCGCCCGTCGATCTCGCCGTAACCGTGGATCGGGACCACGTGCGGCTCGTTGAGGGCCGCGGCGGCTTGGGCTTCCCGTCTGAAACGTTGCTGGAAGATCTCGTCCTCGGCGAGCCGGTGCGGCAGGACCTTGAGTGCGACGATTCGGTCGGTCTTGGTGTCGAAAGCGCGGTAGACCTCGCCCATGCCACCGCGACCTATCAGCTCCTGCAGCTGATAGTGCCCGAATGGTGTCGACTCCACCATCTGCTCCTCGGCAACCCAAACCGTCGATTGAAGCTACATCACCTTTGCCAGGGATGCGCGAAGTCAGGTGCATGCGATTACTCCAGGTCCACTGGCCGGGTTATGGCACGCTCGGGAGCGGCCATTCACGAACACCATGAGCGCAATTATGTTAATGAATATTCTTCGTTTCCTTGACGCTCGTCGCAACCGCGCCCTACGGTGACCACAGGTTGGGGAGAGGTACACCGCGAGTCGTATACGTCGCTCAGCGATGAGCTAGTGCACTGGCCATCGATTGACGCTGCCGTGATTTCTCGCCAAAGCACGTGAGGCTCAGCATATTTGGATCGCGATGAAGCAGCGAGATCGTGACGGCGACTGAGCGTCCGCCATCTTCGGTCACCGAGCCCGAGCCCGGCGGCGTCGAGGCCATCGAGAACTGGACCGTCGGCTATGTGAAGCGACACCCCCTCGCATCGCTGGCGACAGTTGGTGACCAGTTCGTGCTCGGCGTGCGAACGCTGCAGTACTTGTTCCTCGACCTCGTCACGGGCCGGTTCCCGATGCAGGAATTCGTCCGCCAGGGCGCCTTCATGGCCGGAACCGCCGTGGTGCCCACCGTGCTGGTCGCCCTGCCGGTCGGGGTGACGCTGTCGATCCAGTTCGCCCTGCTCGCAGGGCAGGTCGGTGCGACGTCGCTGGCCGGCGCGGCCAGTGGCCTGGCGGTGATCCGGCAGGCCGCGTCGCTGGTCGCCGCGATCCTGATGGCGGCCGCCGTCGGGTCGGCCATCACCGCCGATCTCGGCTCGCGGACCATGCGCGAAGAGATCGACGCGATGGAGGTCATGGGGGTCTCGGTGATCCGCCGCCTCGTCGTCCCCCGGTTCGCCGCCGCGATCATGATCGGCGTCGCGTTGACCGGGGTGGTGTGCTTCGTCGGGTTCCTGGCGAGCTACCTGTTCAACGTGTACTTCCAGGACGGTGCGCCGGGCAGCTTCGTGGCCACGTTCGCGTCGTTCACCACACCGGGTGACATGGTGCTCGCCTTGCTCAAGGCCGTCGTGTTCGGTGCGATCGTCGCGATCGTGTCGAGCCAGAAGGGATTGTCCACCAAGGGCGGACCGACCGGGGTGGCGAACTCGGTGAATGCCGCTGTCGTCGAATCGATTCTGATTCTGATGATCGTCAACGTCGTGATCAGCCAGCTTTACAACATGCTGTTCCCGCGGATGGGTCTGTGACGTGACGGTTTCGACCTACAGTCCGTTCCGGGTCCCGTGGGCCCGGTTCTTCCGGGCGCTGTCCGCGCCGGTGGTGCGGCTCGGTCACATGCTGGTGTTCTTCGTCCGCGCGATCGCCGCGATCCCGATTGCGTTGCGGCACTACCGCACCGAGTTCGCCCGGCTGCTGTCCGATATCGCCTGGGGCAACGGCTCGCTGGTGGTCGGCGGCGGCACCGCGGGGGTGGCGCTGGTTCTCGGCATCACGGTCGGCGCGATCGTCGGCATCGAGGGCTACAACTTCTTGAACCTGCTCGGCCTGGGCCCGGCGACTGGGATCATCTCGTCGTTGGTGAACACCCGTGAGTTGGCGCCGATCGCGGCCTCGCTGGCGTTCGCGACGCAGGGCGGGTGCCGGTTCACCGCCCAGCTCGGGTCGATGCGGATCGCCGAGGAGATCGACGCCCTGGACTCGCTGGCGATCCGGCCGATCCCCTACCTGGTGACCACCCGGCTGATGGCCTCGGTGGTCGCCGTGATCCCGCTCTACGTCCTGTGTTTGGCGGTGAGCTACCTGACCACCCAGATCGTGGTCGAGCTGATCAGCGGCGGATCGAACGGGGCGTATCTGCACTATTTCACGCTGATGCTGTCCGGCACCGACGTGCTGTACTCACTGCTGAAGGCCGTGATCTTCGTGTGGATCGCCTCGACGATCCAGTGCTACTACGGCTTCTACGCCAGCGGCGGGCCGGAAGGTGTCGGCATCGCGGCCGGGCACGCGATGCGCGCGGCGATCACGGTGACGATCGTCGTGAACATGCTGATGACCATGGCGCTGTGGAGCGTCGACGCCGGCGCGAGATTCGGCGGGTAGATGGCGAATTCCTTTGACACCGATGGGCGGGGGCCCTCCGAGCGGCAGCTGTTGGTCTGCGGGCTGGCGGTGCTGGTGGTGGCCGCGCTGGTGACCACGGTGCTGCTGGCCAAGTCCAACGGCAAGCTCGACCGGTACGTCCGGGTGGTGGCCGATCTGGTCAATGTCGGTGACGGGTTGCCGCAGAAGTCGGACGTGAAGTATCACGGCGTGCTGGTGGGCGCGGTCGACACCGTGATCCCTGCCGCCAACGGCCATCCCAACTACGTGCACATCGACCTCAAGCCCGAATACGCCGGCTCCATCCCGGCGTCGGTGACGGCGCGGGTGGTGCCGTCCAACGTGTTCGCGGTGTCGTCGGTGCAGTTGGTCGCCGCCGGTGCGGGGCCGGCGATCCGGGCCGGCGACCACATTCCCGAGGACACCGCACTGCCCACCGTGCTGTTCCAGACCACGATCAGCAAGCTGCGCGACATCCTCGCCGCCACCGGCCGGGGCCGCGAGGACCGTAGCGTGGGCATCCTGGCCGCCGTCAACGCGGCCACCGAGAACCGCCGCGGCAAGCTGCTCACCGGCGGCGCCCAGCTGAATCGGCTTCTGGACCAGCTGAACTCGATCGTCAGCACCGACAGCGGGCCGTCGACGGTGTCGGCCCTGATCGACGCCACCCACGGATTGGCGGCCACCGCACCCGATCTGGTCGACGCCCTGCACCAGGCGGTGCAGCCTATGCAGGTACTGGCCGAAAAGCGGTCGGCGCTGTCCAGCATGCTGACCGGGGGCGAGCACACCCTGAACACCACGCGCACAGCGGTCGACAACCACATCGACCAGCTGACGACGATCAGTAACCAGCTGACCCCGGTGCTGGGCAGCCTCGCGCTCAACGCCGGCAAGTTCGTGCCGGCGTTCACGAAGATGAACGGGTTGTCCCGCAAGTTCTTCGAAGAGGTGTGGATGCCGGATTTGGATATCGGCAATATGCGGGTGAATCTGTCGCTGACACCGAGCTACGACTACACCCGCGCCGACTGCCCGCGTTACGGCGAACTGCTCGGGCCGAGCTGCTACACCGCGCCGAAGATCGTGGTGCGGCCGGATCTTCCGGAGATGCTGCTGCCGCAGAACTATCAGCCGCCCAAGGATCTGGCGCCGACGCCGGGCACCGTTCTCGGACCGAACGGCAACCTGGTGGCTGCGGGTCCGCCGCTGGTCAATCCCAACCCGAACCTGGCCGACCCGAATCCGCCGACACCGTGGTGGGCGCCGCCGTTCCCGCGGGTGCCGGGCACCGCCGATCCCGACAACGTGCCGCCGCCACCGGCGCCCGCACCACCGCTGCCCGCCGAAGCCGGAGGGACCCCATGAGATTTCGTGGCCCGCTGATCGGGCTGTCGCTGTTCATGGTGGTGGCGGTGACGTTGACGTGGCTGGTGTATGTCACGCTGCGCCGCGACGTCGCCGGCCCGACCACCGCGTACACCGCGATGTTCACCGACGTCTACGGCTTGCGGGAAGGGGACGACGTCCGGATGGCCGGCGTGCGCGTCGGACGGGTCGACAAGATCGAACCGGCAGGCAAACTCGCGAAGGTGTCGTTCGTCGTGCAGAACGACCAGCACCTGTA
>JAEZIA010000233.1 GCA_023416315.1 Actinomycetes bacterium | reverse complement strand
TTGTCGGGCACCGTGCGGGCGATGTTGATGTTGTGCGTCACGATCAGGATCGTGGCGTCGATCTGGGCGTTGATGTCGATCAGCAGCTGGGACAGGTAGGCGGTGCGCACCGGGTCCAGACCCGAGTCGGGCTCGTCGCAGAGGATGATCTTCGGGTCGAGGACCAGGGAGCGGGCCAGGCCGGCACGCTTGCGCATACCGCCGGAGATCTCGCCGGGGAACTTGTTCTCGTCGCCACCCAGGCCGACCATGTCGAGCTTTTCCATGACGATCTGGCGGATCTCGGATTCCTTCTTCTTCGTGTGCTCACGAAGCGGGAAGGCGGTGTTGTCGAACAGGTTCATCGAACCGAACAGCGCGCCGTCCTGGAACATGACGCCGAACAGCGTGCGGATCTCGTAGAGCTCCTTGGCCGAGCATTCGATGATGTTGGTGCCGTCGACGATGATCTTGCCGCGCTCGGGACGCAGCAGGCCGATCAGCGACTTCAAGAACACGGACTTACCGGTACCCGACGGGCCCAGCAGCACGCTGACCTCACCGGCGGGGATATCGAGGGTGACGTCCTCCCAAATTCGCTGGGAACCGAACGACTTCGTCAGCCCTTCGACTTGAATAGCAATACCCACGCCAAATCCTTCCGCCCACACCGGTCAACCACTGCCGCGATGGCCTGTGGTTTGAGTCACTGTAGCGCACGCGGATTGGCGCCACTGAGTTTGTGTACCTAGCTGTTATTGACGATGCCTGCAGCCAGTGGCGCCGTCGTTGCCGACACCGGCCGAGACAGGAAAATCCCCCGCGGGCATGGGCGCCCGCGGGGGATTTCCGTACGACAGAACTACTTGACGGTGACCGTCGCGCCGGCAGCCTCGAGCTTGGCCTTGGCGTCGTCGGCGGCCTCCTTGTTGACCTTCTCGAGCAGCGGCTTGGGGGCGCTGTCGACGAGGTCCTTGGCCTCCTTGAGGCCGAGGCCGGAAACGATCTCGCGGACGACCTTGATGACGCCGATCTTCTTGTCGCCGGCACCCTCGAGGATGACGTCGAACTCGGACTGCTCCTCGGCGGCCTCGGCGGGGGCGCCACCGGCGGCGGGGCCGGCAGCCGCAACGGCGACCGGAGCGGCGGCGGTGACGTCGAAGGTCTCCTCGAACACCTTCACGAACTCAGAGAGTTCGAGCAGGGTGAGCTCCTTGAAGGCGTCGATCAGTTCTTCGGTGGACAGCTTTGCCATGGTGATTCCTTATCTATCTGTTGGTTGGTGGTCTCAGGCGGCTGGCTCGTCGCCGGCCTTCTTCTCTTGCAGAGCTGCGGCCAGGCGGGCGACCTGGGACGCGGGCGCCACGAACAACGCCGCGGCCTGGGACTGCTTCGCCTTCAGTGCGCCGGCGACGCGCGACAGCAGCACCTCGCGCGACTCCAGATCGGCGATCCGCTCGACCTCGGACACGGACAGCGCCTTGCCGTCCATGTAGCCGCCCTTGATGACGAGCGCCTTGTTCTCCTTGGCGAACTTCTTGATCGCCTTGGCAGCGTCGACGGGCTCGCCGTTGATGAACGCGATGGCGGTCGGGCCGGCGAACAGCTCGTCGAGGCCCTCGATGCCGGCCTCGGTCGCCGCACGCTTCGCCAAGGTGTTCTTGGCGACGGTGTACGACGTGCCAGCGCCCAGCGACCTGCGCAGCTCGGCAAGATTGGACACCGTCAGGCCGCGGTACTCGGTGACGACGGTGGCCGTCGCCTCCTTGAACTTCTCGGCGATGTCGGCGACCGCGGTGGCCTTGTCAGCCTTGGCCATGCTTGCCTCCTCGTGATGGTTGGGACGTCCACCAACCGCCAGGGCAAGAAGAGCCGGAAAACACGAACGCCCCGACACAGGACAGGTCGGGGCGTGAAGATGCCGCTGCGAACAGCGGTGGAGCCTCGTCCTCCTGCGTGGGCCGCCCGGGATGTCCGGGACCTTCAACCGATTGCTCGGTGACCGACGGTCTTCGGTGGAACCGACAAAGAATAGCGTGAGGCCCCACTCAACTCCTAATCCACGCGAGCAGACGCACAATCGCACCAATCTGGTCCCCTGCGTGCGACTCTGCGTCTGCTCGCGGGTCAACCACGCAGCAGTGCTGCCGCGCCGACCAGACCGGCCTCCCCACCCAGGGCGGCGGGCACCACCCGCAGACCGGACAGGAACGCCAGTCCGGCGTAGTTGCCCAGTTCCTCGCCCAGCGGATCGAACAGCACCGGGCCGGCCTTGGCCACGCCGCCGCCGAGGACGACGAGGTCCAGATCGCAGACGGCACCCACCGAGGCGACCATCGCCGCGATCGCACGGGCTGCCCGTCGAAATGCCGTGAGCGCCACGCTATTTCCTGCTACAGCTGCGTCCGCCAGTTCCTTGGCGTCGGTACCGGGCCAGCCTTGCGACTGGGCCCACTTGGCCAGGTTCGTGCCGCTGGCGATCGCCTCGACACAGCCGCGCGCACCACAACTGCACGGCGGTCCGTCGGTCTCGACGACGACGTGGCCGACGTGACCGGCGTTGCCGCTGCGCCCGTGATAGGGCGCACCGCCCAACACCAGTCCGCCGCCGATGCCAGTCGAGACCACCATGCCGAGCAGGAATTCCACGCCCTGCCCGGCACCACGCCAGTGCTCCCCCAGCGCCATGCACAACCCGTCGTTGGCCATCCGAACGGGCACGCCGGGTACCGCGGCGGCGATGCGGTCGAGGACCGGGAAGTCACGCCAGGCGCGGATGTTGATCGGGCTGATGGTCTGGTCGCGCAGCTGAACCGGACCGGGCGCGGCGACGCCCACCCCGTCGACGGCGCCACCGGCTTCGGCGAGGGCGTCGGTGATCGTGCGCTGCGTGGCCGCCCATACCTGTTCGGGATCGTCGCTGCGCGGTGTGGGCTGGCGGGTCTGGTACCGCAGGGTGCCGTCGGCATCGACGAGGCCGGCGGCCATCTTGGTGCCGCCGATGTCGACCGCGAGTGTGAGGCTCATCAGTGTTTGTGGGTGTTGTCGGGCTGGCGCGGGTCGCCAGGGTGTTCGTAGTCGGGTGCCAGCCAGACGAGGTCGGCGCGACGCTGGTCCAGCCACATCCGGAATCGCCTGCGCCGGGCCGCGCCGCGCAGGTGCGCACGGATCAGCGGCCGCGCCTCGTCGAGCTGGAGCTCGCTGGCCACTGCCCAGCCGCCGGCGCCGGTGAGCCGCAGGAACCGTCGCGGGTTTCGGCGGTGAAAGTCGATCACGGTGTCCTCCTCGATCTCGACATCACCGGTGACGTGGTCGAACACCGCGCGGGCGACGGGCTCGGCCAGCACAGCGGCGGCGATGCTGCCGATCTCCAGGCGCGCGGTTTCATCGGGCAGCAGGTGCGCCTCGGTCGGTGTCGCAGCGGTGACGCGGACACCGAGAACCGCGGCCTCGTGGGCTACCAGCTTCTCGGCGACCAGCAGCTGGGTGAGCCAGCGCCGCAACTGGCGTCCCTCGCTGGTGTGCGGGCGGGGCAGTGCCGCGACTTGGGGTGCGGCCCGCAGCGTCGCTTCGCGGGCGTCGACGTCGTCGACGGCGACGCTGATCCCGGCAACGGTCGCGGCCACCGTCATCGGACCGTCACCGCCACCGCGTGCGTGTAGAGCAACCGGCCCGCGCAGCCGATCCGGACCAGCGCCCACCACTGCCCGGGTTTCGTCCACGGCGGGGGCGCGACCTCGAACACGACGTCCGTGGTCGACCGGGCGCCGACGACGGCTCCGGACGAGGCCGGGCCGATCCACTCCCATGTTCCCCACGGGCTGATCAGATGGGCTTCCAGGGCGAGGTCGGTGTGCGCGGCGCTGCCGACGGTGACTGCCAGCCGGGCCTGCTCCCCGGCGGCGACGACGATGTCGGACGGTTCGGTGACCAGTCGCACCAACGGGTCGGGGGTGCCGACCGAGATCACGCAGACGTCCTCGACCGTCTGCTTCCACGCGGCGGGCACATCGCCGGCCAGGGTGAGTTGGGCGCGGATCGGATAGTCACCGGCCGCGGCGCCGGGTGGCACGGTGACGACGATCTCGGCTTCGCGGTGGTCTCCGGCGGGCAGTTCGAAGGGCAGTACGTCGGGGTGGACGGCCCAGCCTCGCGGCCCGCGAAGCCGCACCTGCCCGGCAAGCATGGCATCGCTGCAGTCGCTGGCGGCGGTCAGTCGCAACCGCACCTGGTCGCCGCCCTCGGCGGTGACCGCTTCGGGATGAAGATGCGCGACGGCGGGCAGACCACCCAGCGGGGCTGGGCCGCGGTTGTGCAGCCAATAGCGGGCGTAGAGCGGCTGGGCGTTTTCGGCTTCCGGGGCCAAGGCTGCCCCGTCGGCGTTGAGCGCGGCGTGCACGTCGAGGCGTGCCAGCAGAGTGGCGATCTGATAGCCGTGTAGCCGCAGCGGCGGCTCGCCGGAATCGCGTGCCGCCTCAAGCAGGTCCGCCGACACCACCGCCGACACCACACCGACGTCCGATGACAACGCGACTTCGGTTGTCGTGCCGCGTGTTTCGACCAGCCGAATGGTGACATCCTTGGGATCGGCGGCAGCGGAGCTTCCGGTGGCGGTCGGATTGCCGCAGGTCTTCAGCGCGGCCAGGTGTAACACGCCGGCCGGTTCAACGCTGAGCAGCGAACCGTCGGCGGCCAGCACACCCGCCGCTTGATCGGCCACGACACACACCATCGGGTGGTTGAACTCCGCACTGCGAGAAGGCAAGTCGCAGGATCGCCAATCTCCGGGGCCGGACACCAGCGCGAAGTCGAAGGTGTGGGTCCAGTGCTGCAGCTGGAAGTTGGACCCGTCGGGCGCCGTGCGCCGTGGCGGGTCGATCCACACCCCCGACGGCCAGCCGGTGCAGGAGCGCATCAGGGAGCTGTGCAGGGTTTGGTCGGGTTCGACGGCGAAACCGGGCACGCCGCGGTTGAGCAGTGCGACGGTCCGCGACTCGAACTCGCCGAGACCCGGCGGGACATGCTGGTCGACGTCGATCTGTGCGTCGGCGAGGTCGTCGACAAGCCCGGCGACCGCCCCGTCTCCGGCGACGATCAGCACCGGCAGGGTGAGCACGCCGCGCAGGTCGGCGTCGGGTTGCCACACCGCGGTCAGCGCCTCACTCGCCGGAACCCAGACCCGCGCCCGCCCGGTGCCCGACAGCTGGCGGTCCAGTTCCGCGGTATAGACGTTGTCGGCGGCGGCGAGTACCGCCGCGGTGAACGGGTTCTCGACGGGGCCGCCCAACGCAATTCGGGTGTCGGGCAGGTTGGAGTCGACGTCGAGGTGCCCGTAGCGGGGCTGCTCGGCAGCACTGCAGGTCGCGGTGACACCAGCCCGTACCAGCGCGACCATCACCTCACGGGCACCGCTGGCGTCCTCGCCGGGCACCACCACCTCGGCCACCGATACCGCACGCACCGCCGAACCCACTTGGATACGCGCGGCCGAGGACAGCCCGAACCAGCCGTGCGCCGGATTATCCAGTGTCCAAGGATGTTTGGCCGAGTCGACGGCGCGGTCTGCACCCGATGAGTGGTCGTGCAGCAGGCCGAAACCGCGGCCGATCACAGCGTCACCGACCTCGCTGACCGGCAGCGCACCGGGTACCGGGCATGGCCAGCGCAGCCGCACCAGCCGGTCAGCCCCGCTGAACTCGTCGATGGTGGTGCTGATGTCGACCCGGTCGACGCGGTACCAGAGCGTCAGCACCTGGGTATAGCGCAGGAGGTCGCCGACCCGGCCACTCACCACGATCCGTTCGCCGAGCGGGCTGCGGTAGGCCTGAACCGAATCCGCAGGCGCGGCAGACGAATACGTCACCGGTCCGGTGGGCAGCAGATGCCAGGGACCCTCCCCTGCCTGCGGGTGCGCCGGGTACTCCTCGTAGACGGCGAGCTCGTTGCCGGCCCGCCCGGCGGCGATCAGCTCGCGGCCCGCGGACACGTCGATCAGTGAGACCACCGCGCCACCCCGCGCGGGGTCGACCCGCAGCCGGTGAAATTCGTTGGCGATCTCGACACCGTCGGCGGCCTGCCATCCGGTGGGCTCGTCGGTGGCGCTCAACCGGTAGCTGCGCCAGCCCAGCGAGCCGACGCCGTCGGCGCGCCAGCTCACCAGATGGCCGTCGCCGGAGACGACGGCCGGGCACGCCACCCCCGCCGCATCCAGCACCGATACCCCGGGCCCGAGCGGGGTTTCCAGCTCCACGGTGACGATGTCGGTTCGCTTGTGCGCCAGCGGGTTCCAGACCACCACCGCCCCGTCCTCGGCTGCGACGGCCCGAGTCAGCAGCCGCAGCGCCCCCGATCGCGCGGTGGATCCGAGTTCCCAGGCGCCGCGCCAGCTGGTCAGCAGGTCCAGGTAGACCTGATCGGATTCCGACCCGGTGATGCCGTCGTGGTGGGCGCCGTATGCCAGCTGCACCCAGGCCTTGGCCAGCGCGGCCTCCGGATAGCGTGCGCCGGACAGCGCAGCGGCGAACACCGCGAACCGTTCGGCGCCCAGCACCGCGTCCTCGGCGGCGCGGTTGGCCTGTTTGGTGTCGATGTAGGAGACGTCCTTGCCGGTGTAGATCGGGTTCATGTCCCGGGTCTGCGGCGAGGGCGCGATCCCGCGCTGGGACACTTCCTCGCGCACGGCGGCGAAGAACTCCGACGGCAACGCGCAGACGAACCGCGGCCAGGTGTAGCGGGCGTTCCAATCCCGGTGGATTTCGGTGACCCAGGTGTTGGGCGGGGTGTAGTCGGTGCCGACCGGCAGCAGCACGTTGCGGGTCAGTGCCACCGATTTCAGTTCGGCGAACAGATCGTAGGTGGCCTGTTCGGCCTCGGCGAGCGAGGCGGCCGAATCCATCCACCAGCCGGCCGAATAGTGCGCGGGCATGTAGTGGGTCAGCAGTCCGAGCCCCGATGGGGCGATCCATTCGAACTCGCTGCGGAACTGCATCCGTCGCGGGTCGCCGTCACCTGCCATCGGCCCCCACTGGTGGTGCGGGCCGCGGGCCCAGGAACTCGACGTCAGTCCGGCGTCGGCGGCCATGCCCGGGAACTGTGGGTCGTGACCGAACACATCGAGCTGCCAGGCGGTGGCCGGGTCGGCGCCCAGCACATCGCGTTGGTACCCGACGCCGTGCACGAAGTTGCGGATCGCTGTCTCGGCACCGACCAGATTGGTGTTGGGCTCGTTGTAGGTTCCGCCCATCACCTCGACTCGCCCGTCGGCGATGAACCGGCGCAGATCAGCGCGGTCGTGCGGGTGGGTGTCGAAATACGGTTTGAGGTAGTCGACTTCGGCGAGCACGAATTTGTAATCCGGGTCGCGGCGGGCCATTTCGAGGTGGGCGGCCACCAACGCGAACCCGTTGTTCTGCCGGGCCCGCCCGGGCGGTTCTTCGGTCCACAGGCTCGTGTAGGCGCCCTGGGTGTTCCACCACACCGGGTCGTAGTGGAAGTGGCTGATCATGTGCATGGTCCAGCCGGGTTCGGCGACGGTGAACTCGAAGCCGTGACCCGCGACGTCCGCCGTGCGCCGTTGACCGGTCACCGGCCGCTCGACCCGCACCGGCACCTCGATCAGACCATCACCGGGGGTGAGCCCAACATCGTCGGACCACAGGCCGTCGCCGACCACTCGGACAACGTCGGTCTCGTCGGCCGCGCGGTAACCGACACGGGCCACCTGAAGCGGTGCATCGGGCGGTCCGACGAAGAGTTCCGTCGATTCCGCGGAGATTATCCGCACGCCAGCAATGTACGACTCCACCACCTCTCAGCGGCGCGACACGTCGATCACCAGCGGGCGGTGATCGGAGATCGGCAGCACCGGCGCCTCGGCCTCGGTGGCGACCAGGTCCTCGTGGTCGGTCAGGATGTGGTCGAGCTGGCGGTCCGGACACTGCAGCGGAAACGTTTTGGCGGTGGCCAGCGGACGCAGCCC
Organism: Actinomycetes bacterium; assembly: GCA_023416315.1. Classification (GTDB taxonomy): domain Bacteria; phylum Actinomycetota; class Actinomycetes; order Mycobacteriales; family Mycobacteriaceae; genus Mycobacterium. Next base: position 680 of record JAEZIA010000233.1, on the reverse strand, counting down.
GGTCCACCGGCTCGGAGTCGGCGGCGACATGTTGAGGTCCCCCATCAGCACCCGCGGGCCGGGCAGGCCGTGCAGGTCTCGGATCAGCCGGCGGAGTTGAACGCGGTTCCACCCGGGCACGAAGGACAGATGGGTGTTGGCCACGGTCATCACACCGAGGGGGGTGTCGAGTTGGGCGACCATCGCCGCCCTCGGTTCCTCGTGGACGATCTGCACCCGGTTGGGTCCGGGCAGATACATCGGGAACCGGACGGGGATCCGGGGCAACCGCAGCACCTGCCACGAGATCGCTGGGTACCGCGACAGCAGGGCGATGCCGTAGGCGGCGGTGCCGGGCTGCTCGCACCCGGTGGCGGCCATCCACGTCGCCCCCGGCGTTCCTGAGATGGCGGCCACGAACCGGTGCACCATGGCACCCATGGCCGCCGCGGCGATGGCGGTGAGGTCAGCCAGCGACGACCGCGGCTGGTCGCAATCCACTTCCTGCAGTGCCAGCACATCGGGATCCAGCCGCTCGATGCACTCCGACAGCCGCTCCAGGTCGACTTGCCCGTCGTCCAAACTGCGGCCGTGCAGGATGTTGAACGTAGCCATTCGCATGGGTACCAGGTACCCGTGCAGGCACGGAATGAAGACCTTCGATCGGCGTTGCGTCGCGCGGCGGCGGCGATGAAGGCCGA
>JAEZIA010000207.1 GCA_023416315.1 Actinomycetes bacterium | reverse complement strand
GCCGAGCGGATCTCCGAGCAGCAGACGGTGCTCGACGAGCTCACCACCGCGATCGGCGACGTGCAACTGGTGTTGGCGCCGCACCTGGCCGGCGAGCCGATCGGACCCAAGGCGCTCGGAGCGCTGCTCGACAGTGTCGCGCGCCGCGACGGCTCGGCCCCGCCGGGGCCGCTGAAGCCGGTGGTGGACCGCGAATCCGGTTCGGGGCTCGATGCCGTCTACCGGATGCGGCTAGAGTTGCCGCAAATCGACCCCGGCACGCTGACGCTGGGCCGGGTCGACGATGACCTGATCATCGGCGCCGCAGGGATGCGGCGCCGGGTACGACTGGCGTCGGTCCTGCGGCGGTGCATCGTGATCGATGCGGCGCTGCGCGGTACCGAGCTGACCGTGCGCTTTCGACCGAACCCGGAGGTGTGGCCCGCGTGAACGGCCCGCATCCCGACCTGGGGCCCGAACTGCGCGCACTGGCCCAGACGATCCTGGACCGGCTGGATCCGGCTGTGCGAGCAGGTGCCGCGATGGCCTCGGCCGGTGAGCCGGGCAAGTGTCAGCAGGTGTGGTGCCCGGTGTGCGCACTGGCCGCGCTGGTCAACGGCGAACAGCATCCGCTCTTGGCGGTGGTCGCCGAACACAGCGTCGCGCTGGTGACGATGATCCGGACGATCCTCGCCGAGGACGGCGGCGTACCCGTACCGGAGCCCGACGGCCCGCCCCCCGACGGGACCGATCCCGAGCCGCCGGAGCGCCCGACCAGCCGATACCAACACATCCCGGTCAGCGTCGAAGACTGAGCCCGCGTGCGACCTGTGGTCGGCCGCGCCCGGCCTGGGTACAGTTGCACGAAAGTGTGTGAGGTGATCAGGAGGATCCATGTGGTACTGGCTGTTCAAGTACATCTTCATGGGCCCTCTGCTGGCACTCCTTGGTAGGCCCAAAGTCGAAGGCCTGGAACATGTTCCGGACAACGGCCCGGCGATCTTGGCCAGCAATCACCTGGCGGTCGCCGACAGCTTCTACCTACCGCTCGTGGTCCGCCGGCGCATCACGTTCCTGGCCAAGTCCGAATACTTCACCGGCACCGGGCTCAAGGGTTGGTTCACCCGGTGGTTCTACACCGTGGCCGGTCAGGTTCCGATCGACCGCACGGACGCCGACGCCGCCCAGGCCGCGCTGACCACCGCCGAGCGCCTGTTGTCGCAGGGCAAGCTGATGGGGATGTACCCCGAGGGCACCCGGTCGCCGGACGGCAGGCTCTACAAGGGCAAGACCGGCCTGGCGCGCCTCGCCCTGGAAACCCAGGTTCCGGTGATTCCGGTCGCGATGATCGGAACCGACGTCGTGAACCCGCCGGGATCGAAGATGTGGCGCTTCGGCCGGGTGACGGTGCGCTTCGGCAAACCGATGGATTTCTCCCGGTTCGACGGCCTGGCCGGCAACCGGTTCATCGAGCGGGCCGTCATCGACGAGGTGATGTACGAGCTGATGGAGCTGTCCGGCCAGGAGTACGTCGACATCTACGCCGCGACGCTGAAGAACAGCGAGGGCACCGAGGACCCTAAGCCGGGTGGACCAGGTCAGCCGCCGGCGCGGATCCCGGAGACCGCCGCGGGCTAGCGACTCCGGTGCTCACCGTCAGCCCCGCGACGACGATCATGGCCAGCGCCCACCACACGTAGGACATCCCGAGCAACTGGCGCCACCAGGACGCCGTCTCCTCGTGGTGCTTGGGCAGCAGCTCCAGCGGAATCCACATCATCAGACCCACACCGGCCACGGTGACCAGGCCGAGTGCGAGGTTGCGACGACGGTAGGCGGCCACGGCGGCGGCGATCACCGTCGGCAGCGCCCACACCCAGTGGTGTGACCACGAGACCGGCGACACCATCAGCCCGAACAGCGCCACGCACATCAGGGCCAGCGTCGGTTCGTCGGCGGCAAGCACCCGCCGGACCGCCCAGATCGTCACCGCGAGGACAGCGAAGCAGGCCAGCGTCCACAGCAGGAAGTGGGTGCTCTTGTCCAGGCCCAGCCGGGCCAGCGCACCTGCGATGTTCTGGTTGGTGTTCAGCGCCGCGCTGCCGATGCGGTCGGTGTGACGGATCGTCGTGGTCCAGTACTCCAACGAATCCCGCCAGGCCAGCAGGCAGCCCAGCAGGCTGGCCGCGACGAACGTGCCGGCCGCGGTCAGGGCGGCACGGCCATCCCGGCGCAGCACGAAGTACAGCAGGAACACCGCCGGGGTCAGCTTCAGCGCGATCGCCACGCCGAGCAGCATCCCGCGGGGCCACGGGGTGCGGCGCGGCACACAATCCGCGATCACCAGCGTCATCAGGACCACGTTGATCTGGCCGAAGGCGAAGTTCGCGTCGATGGGCTCCAGGTACATCACCGCCAGCGCCACGATGCCCGCCGCCAGCCAGGCCCGGCGCAGCCATGCCGGCTCCCGGGTCAGCGTCGAGGCCGGCCACACCTCGAGCCGGGTCAACACGATCCAGGTAGACAGCAGCACGAGGGCCAGGGTGATCGCGGTGATGATCACGCTGGCCGCCGACAGCGACACCCAGGCGAACGGGCTGAACACGATCGCCGCCAGCGGGGGATAGGTGAACGGCAGACCCAGCCCGATCTTGGTCTTGAACGTGGCGTCACCGGCATACAGCGACTGGCCGTGCAGCCAGGCCTCGCCGCCCATCCGGTAGACCTCGATGTCGATGCGGTAGGGGATGTGGCCGAACAGCAGCCACCCGGCGTAGCCCAGCAACGCGACGATCCCGATCTGCGTCACCCGCCACCCTGCGACCAACCAGGGCCGCGCCGCACTGCCCACGTCGCTACTCATTTCGCAAAACAGCCTATCTCCGCCGTCGCGACGCGCCGGGGGATATCCCGGCCGTGCCGGGCACATCGGCGGGCAAGGACGCGTATCTTCTGGACCCGTGTCCTATGACCTGCACTTCGACGTCGTCGCCCCCGGGCGCGTGCCGTTGATGTGGTGTCTGATCGCGTTCATCCTCACGTTCTTCGTGACCCGCACGATCGTGCGCTACATCCGCCACAACGCCGGCAATGACGGTCCCCGCAAATGGTGGCAGCCGCGCAACATCTCCGGCCACGGCGGCGTGCACATCCACCACATGGTGATCGGCATCGTCTTGGTAATGATCTCCGGGGTCACCATGGTGACCCTGGCCGTCGACGGTGGAGTCGGTGAATTCACCGCCGCGGCAATCATTTTCGGTATCGGTGCGGCACTGGTCCTCGATGAGTTCGCCCTGATCCTGCACCTGCAGGACGTGTACTGGGCCGAAGACGGCCGTACCTCGGTGGACGCGGTGTTCGCCGCCGTCGCCGTGGCGGGCCTGTTGGTCATGGGGTTCAACCCGCTGTCCTTTTTTGACATCGGGTTCTGGCGCGAGGACGACTCGATTTGGGCCCGCACCACAGTCGTGGCGCTCGCGGTGCTCACCCTGGCGCTGGCGATGGTGGTGCTGGCCAAGGGCAAGGTCTGGACCGGCCTGATCGGCATGTTCATGACGCCGCTGCTGTTCATCGGCGCGATCCGGCTGTCCCGGCCGCACGCGCCGTGGGCCCGTTGGTTCTACCAGGACAAGCCCCGCAAGATGCGCCGCGCGCTGGAGCGGGAGCGCTACATGCGGCGCCCGGTCGTCCAGGCCAAGCTGTGGTTGCAGCACGTGATCGCCGGTGAGCCGACCTTCCCGGCCGACGCCGAGGTGGATGCCGAGCTGGATCGGGAGATCCACGCTGCCCCTGCGCCGCAACGGGTCACGACCGGATAGGGTGCGGCCAGTGCGGTACTTCTACGACACCGAGTTCATCGACAACGGCCGGATCATCGACCTGATCTCGATCGGTGTCGTGGCCGAGGACGGGCGGGAGTTCTACGCGATCTCCACCGAGTTCGACCCGGAATCGGCGGGCCGCTGGGTGCGCACCAACGTGCTGCCCAAGCTGCCGAGCCCGTCGTCGCAGCTGTGGCGTTCGCGCAGGCAGATCCGGGAGGGGCTGGAAGAGTTCCTCGGGATCGACGGTGACGAGCCGATCGAGCTGTGGGCCTGGGTGGCCGCCTACGACCATGTCGCGCTGTGCCAGCTGTGGGGCCCGATGACCAGCCTGCCGCCGCAGATCCCGCGGTTCACCCGCGAACTGCGCCAGTTCTGGGAGGAACGCGGCAGCCCACGGATGCCACCGCGGCCGCATGACACCCACGACGCCCTGGTCGACGCCCGTCACAACCTGCGCCGGTATGTGCTGATGACGACCGGCGTCGACGTGGGTGCCGCCGCTGCTCAGCGGTAAAAGCGGGTGCGCGACCCGGTTACCATAGACGGGTGAACTGGACCGTTGACGTACCGATCGAGCAGCTGCCGTCGCTGCCGCCGCTCCCGGCTGATCTGCGCGGACGCCTGGACGCCGCCCTGGCCAAGCCTGCGCTGCAGCAGCCCAGCTGGGATCCCGAACAGGCCAAGGCGATGCGCACGGTCCTGGAGAGCGTCCCGCCGGTCACCGTGCCGTCGGAGATCGAGAAACTGAAGTCGCAGCTCGCCGACGTGGCGCGTGGCAATGCGTTCCTGCTGCAGGGCGGCGACTGCGCCGAGACATTCGCCGACAACACCGAACCGCACATCCGGGCCAACATCCGCACGCTGCTGCAGATGGCCGTCGTGTTGACCTACGGCGCGAGCATGCCGGTGGTCAAGGTCGCTCGGATCGCCGGTCAGTACGCCAAGCCGCGCTCCTCGGACACCGACGCCCTGGGGCTGAAGTCCTATCGCGGCGACATGGTCAACGGCTTCGCCCCCGATGCGGCTGTGCGCGAGCACGATCCATCGCGGCTGGTCCGCGCCTACGCCAACGCCAGTGCGGCGATGAACCTGGTGCGTGCGCTGACGTCGTCCGGGATGGCCTCGCTGCACCAGGTGCACGACTGGAACCGCGAGTTCGTCCGCACCTCGCCCGCCGGCGCCCGCTACGAGGCCCTGGCCGGCGAGATCGACCGTGGTCTGCGTTTCATGAGCGCCTGCCGGGTCGACGACCGCAACCTCGACACTGCCGAGATCTACGCCAGCCACGAGGCGCTGGTGCTGGACTACGAGCGGGCGATGCTGCGGATGGACCTCGACGAGGCCCCCGCCGATGGTGCGAGCCCGAAACTGTACGACCTGTCGGCGCACTACGTCTGGATCGGCGAGCGCACCCGGCAGCTCGATGGCGCGCACGTGGCGTTCGCCGAGGTCATCGCGAACCCGATCGGGATCAAGATCGGTCCGACCACGTCGCCCGAACTGGCGGTGGAGTACGTCGAACGGCTCGACCCGAACAACGAGCCCGGTCGGCTCACGCTGGTCAGCCGGATGGGCAATAACAAGGTGCGCGATGTGCTGCCGCCGATCATCGAGAAGGTGCAGGCCTCCGGCCACCAGGTCATCTGGCAGTGCGACCCGATGCACGGCAACACCCACGAGTCCTCGACCGGTTACAAGACCCGGCACTTCGACCGCATCGTCGACGAGGTGCAGGGCTTCTTCGAGGTGCACCGCGCGCTCGGGACCCATCCGGGCGGCATACACGTCGAGATCACCGGCGAAAACGTCACCGAATGCCTCGGCGGTGCGCAGGACATCTCAGATACCGACCTGGCCGGCCGCTACGAAACGGCCTGCGATCCGCGGTTGAACACGCAGCAGTCACTCGAGCTGGCGTTCTTGGTCGCGGAGATGCTGCGCGACTAGGTGTAACGAGCGTCCGGGAAAACTCCTAGATCAGGGCGGTGAGGTTGCTGCCCAGCGTCCAGCCTGCGGCGGCCATCCCGCCGGTGAGCAGCAAGACGATCAGCGTCCAGAACACCAGCGTGCGCCGGGCGCGCTGGCGCTCCCAGATGAACTCCGCGATGTCGATCCCGGCGAATTGCTCTGCCACATCGGGTGTTTCGTCGTCCTCGGGCGTGGGCTGCCAGTCCTGAGGATCGCGGACCAACTGGCGGGTGGGGTGCTTGACGGCTTGCGGCACGCCCTGCGGCGCCGGCCGATGCTCGACCGTCGGTCTACTGTGCAGGGCCGTCGCGGCGGCGTGCTGGGCCGAGTTCTTCGGCGCGGGCACCCGGAACTTCGGCAGCGCGAGTTCTTGGGCGATCGCATCGAGGTCCTCGGCCATCTCCGCGGCGTCGGCGAAGCGGGCGTCGGCGTTGCGGGCGGTGGCGCGGGCGATGAACTCGTCGAACTGGGGCGGCACCCCGGCGATCGCCGCGCTGGGCGGCGGGACGTCGTGGTCCATCCGCTGATACGCCACGGTCAGCGGATTGTCACCGGTGAACGGCGTTGTGCCGGTGATCAATTCGTAGGCCAGGATGCCGACGGCGTAGACGTCGCTGCGGGCGTCGGCGGCTCCGCTGCTGACCTGTTCGGGGGAGAGGTACGCAGCAGTGCCCAGGATCACGCTCGTCGAGGTGATCCCGGCCTCGGCGACGGCGCGCACCAGGCCGAAGTCGACGAGCTTGACCTCGCCCTCGTCGGAGATCAGCACGTTCTCCGGCTTGACGTCGCGGTGCACCAGGCCCGCGCGATGCGCGGTGGCCAGGCCGCCGAGCACCGGGCGCAGTACCGCCGCCGCGGCGTGCGGGGGCATCGGCCCGCGCTCGCGCAGCAACTCACGCAGCGTGCCGCCCTCGACGAGTTCCATGACGAGGAACGGATGGGTGGCATCCAGACCCTGGTCGTAGACCGCGACCAGCCCAGGATCCTTGAGCCGGGCCACCGCGCGGGCCTCCCGCTGGAAGCGGGTCAGGAACTGGCTGTCGTTCGCGTAGCGCGCATCCATGACCTTCAGCGCCACCGGCCGGTCCAGGCGGATGTCCAGACCGCGGTACACCGTGGACATCCCGCCGGTGGCGATCTTGGCGTCGACGCGGTACCGGCCTTCCAGCAACACGCCGTTGAGTGGGTCCGACGTCACCGACACATGGTATGCCGCGGCATCGGGGTTCTAGACTAGGCCGGTGAGCAGCATTCCTGCCGGCGAGGATGTCCTGGATCCCGACGAGCCCGTGTACGACCTTCCGGCAGTCGCCGAGTTGTTGGGTGTCCCGGTGACCAAGGTGCATCAGCAGTTGCGCGAAGGCCATCTGGTCGCGGTGAAACGCGGCGGTGCGCCGAAGATCCCGAAGGCTTTTCTCACCGAGCACGGCGAGGTGGTCAAGAGCCTGCCCGGGTTGTTGGCGGTGCTGCGCGACGGTGGCTACCGCGACACCGAGATCCTGCGGTGGCTGTTCACCGCGGACCCGTCGCTGACGGTGACCCGCGACGGGGTACGCGAGCCGATCAGCAATGCTCGCCCGGTTGACGCGCTGCATGCCCATCAGGCTCGTGAGGTGGTCCGGCGCGCCCAGGCGATGGCTTACTGACCTTCAGCGAATACCAGGCCGCCAGTGCGCACGCGGTGGCCAGCAGCACGTGGATCCACGAGTACATCCCGTGTGAGCCGTCCGGTTTGAAGATCACCATGATCCAGGTCGAGAACCCGGCGATCAGTGCGATCGCCGGCCGCGACTGCGCGAGTGCGGACAGGATCGCCAGCGGCCAGGTGTAGTACCACGGCAGCGCGGCGGGCACAAACAGGACCACCACCAGCATCGCCCACGCGATCCCGGTCAGCGCCTCGCGGTCGTCGTGCCGAAACCGCCACCACAGCAAGGGAAGTGACACCGCGATGATCACGATGCCGGCGATCCTGGTGACGTCGAGCACGGCGTAGAAGTTCACGCCGACGACCAGCCCGCCGATCGCGTTGGTGAGGTTCGCGACGGCGGTCGGGATCGTCAGCCAGTTGATGATCTTCACCGACCCGGCCAGAGCGGTGAGCCAGCCAAGGCCCACCCCGGCCACCCAGGACAGCACCGCGAACACCACGACGAAGATTCCCACCGACGCCGCCGTCGCGGTCCCGAAAGCCTTGACGGCGCCCAACTTTCGCGTCTCGCGCAGGTGCCGCATCCACACCCACACCATGAACGGCAAGGCCAGCACCGCGGTGGCCTTCACCGCGACCGCCACCGCGATCAGCGCGGTGCCGCCGGCATGGTGACGGGCGAACGTCAGCGCGATGCCGGCCATCATCAGCCCGACCATGAGCATCTCGTTGTGCACGCCGCCCATCAGGTGGATGATCACCAGCGGGTTGAGTGCGCAAATCCACAGCGCCACCGCCCCGTTCGCGCCGATATGCCGGGCCACCCGGGGTGCGGCCCAGATCAACATCGCCAGTCCCGGCAGCATGCACAACCGCAGCAGCATCGTGCCGGCCACCACGTGATCACCGACCAGGCTGGTGACGAACCGGGCCACCAGGATGAAGGCGGGCCCATAGGGGGCGGTGGTGGTGGTCCAGATCGGACTCACGTTGTCCAGCAAGGAGTTCTGGTTCTCCACCGGCCCGACAGCGTACGGGTCGAGACCGTCGCGCAGCAGCGCGCCCTGCGCCAGATACGAGTAGGTGTCGCGGCTGAACAGCGGGACGCTCAGCAGCAGTGGAGCCAGCCAGAACCCGGCGGTCGCGATCATCGTGAAATCGCTGACCTCGGCGTCGTCGGAGGTGACTCGTCGGCCCACCCACAACCACGCCACCAGCATGAGCACCACCCCGGTCCACAGCAGCACCGAGGACACCACGAGGCCGTGGCCGAACCGCAACCAGGACAGGTGTATCGACTCCAGCAGCGGGTCGTGCTGGCGGGTGCTGCCCGCACCAAGCCCGCCGAGCGTCAGCAGCACCGCGCCGAGGAAGCCGAGCAGGGCGGGGCGGCCCTCGTCGGCGGCGGTGAACGCGGCCAGGCGCGCAAGGCCTGCCCGGCCGGTCGATGTCGTGGGTGTCGTGGCGGACATGGGCCTAGGCGGACCGGTTGGCGGCCAATCTGGCGAGCTCGGTCAGTCCGGCCTTGGCCGGTGCGTTGATCGGCGCGCTGTCCAGCAGACCAAGGGCACGGTTGGTCAGCAACTCGATGCGGCTCTCCACCGCGGCCAGCGCGCCGACCGACTCGATCACGTCGCACAGTTGACGCACCGCGGCATCACTGAGGTCGGTGCCGACTCCGGTGCGCAGCCGGTCGGCCGCGGCCGGGTCCGAGGCGGCGGCGCGCTGGACGGCCTCCGCGAGCAGCACGGTGCGCTTGCCGGAGCGCAGGTCGTCGCCGGAGGGCTTGCCGGTGACGGCGGGATCGCCGAACACCCCGAGGACGTCGTCGCGCAGCTGGAACGCGACCCCGAGGTCGGTGCCCAATTCGTAGAAGATCCGTTGCACGTCGGGGCGGTCGGCGGCGGCTGCGGCGCCGAACTGCAGCGGCCGGGAGATCGTGTAGGACGCGGTCTTGTAGGTGCACACGTTCATCGCCGACTCGATCGTCTCC
>JAEZIA010000183.1 GCA_023416315.1 Actinomycetes bacterium | reverse complement strand
GCCTCGACGTAGACCCGCTCCACCGAGATGCAGACCTGCCCGGAGTTGAACATCCCGCCCCAGGCGATGCCGTTGGCCGCGCGCTCGATGTCGGCGTCGGCCAGCACGATCGCCGGGTCCTTACCGCCGAGCTCCAGGCTGAACGGGATCAGCCGCTCGGCGCAGGCCACCGCGACCTTGCGCCCGGTGGCGGTCGATCCGGTGAAGTGGACGTAGTCCGAGTTCTCGATCACCGCGGCACCGGTCGCGCCGTAACCGGTGGCCAACCCCAGCACCGGGGGCGCCCCGACCTCGGTCCAGCCTCGGGCGAACTCGACCGCCGAAAGCGGCGTCACCTCAGACGGTTTCAGCAACACCGCGGCGCCGGCGGCCAGTGCGGGCACCACATCGAGGGCCAGCATCGCCAGCGGGAAGTTCCACGGCTCGATGATCCCGACCAACTGGTGCGGGCGGTACACCGTGGTCAGCTTCTTGACCTTGTAGATCAGGCTGTGCGGCTTGGGGTGCGCGTCGGCCAGAAACGCCTCGGCGTTGCCCGCCCAGTACTTGATCGAGTCGGCGATCGCGACCGGCTCCAGGCTGGCGTCGTTGCGCGACTTGCCGGTCTCCGACATCAAGACCTCGGTGAGGTGGTCGGTGTGGTCGAGAATCCAGTCCTGCCACTTGTACATCCACACCTTGCGTCCGCGCGGGCCGATCGCCTCCCACTCGGTCTGGAACAACCGCAGTTCCCTGGCCTTGGCGGCGACGGCATCCGGTCCGTCAACCGGCACGGTGCCGGCGACGCGGCCGTCGGCGGGGTTGTGCACGGTGATGGTGGCCTGATCGGCCTTGGGCTCGACCGCGGTCATGGCCGCTCCTCTCGCTGATTTTTCTGTGAGCCTAACCGGCACCGAGTCGCTAGAACAGGCCAACCGGTTGGTTGTGTGGATCGGCGGGCTCGATGAGCTCCGGGCCGTTATTGCGGACGCTGTTGACCAGCGTGGAGACCTCCCGCACGTCGATGCCGGCGATGTCAGGCGGCGCCGACAGCAGGTCGGCGTCGGCGGGCTGGTCGGGGTTCAGCCAGCGGTCCCAATCGCGTTCGTCGAGCACCAGCGGCATCCGGTCGTGGATCTCGGCCAGCTCCCCGACCGCGTCGGTGGTGATGATCGTGCAGGTCAATAGAGGTGATGCCGCAGCCGAATCGTTCTTGGCCTTCCAGACCGACCACAGCCCCGCCATGAACAGCGGCTCACCGTCCGCGCGGTGCATGAAGTACGGCGTCTTACGGGCCTTCTTGCCTGCCGGGCTGTCCGGGTTGGGCTTCCACTCGTAATAGCCGTCCATCGGAACCAGGCAACGCTTGCTTTTGGCCGATGCCCGGAACGCCGGTGAGCTGGTGACTTTCTCGGCGCGGGCATTGATCAGCAGGGGGCCCTTGTTCTCCGGGGTGCCGTCGGCGGTGGCCTTCACCCACGGCGGCACCAACCCCCAGCGCATCAACCGGACCCGCCGGGTCGGATCGTCGTCGGGTTCGTCGTGGCGACTGACCACCGTCGCGATGGTCGCAGTCGGGGCCACGTTGTAGTTGGGTCCCCGCGCCTCAGAAGCCGAGGTGGCTGCCGAAATTTCGTCGATGGCATGAATCTTCTCGGCCAGCAGGGCCGGGTCGGTGGTGACCGCGAATCGTCCGCACATGACTCCATGGTGACGCACGATTCCGACAGGGCAGGATGTATGGCGTGAGCACCGAGTTGTGGAACGCACCGTCGACGGGGGAAGCCGTCGTCGCCACCGTGACCGTGCCCGGCTCCAAATCGCAGACCAATCGCACCCTGATCCTGGCGGCGCTGGCCGCCGCCCAATGTCAGGGCGACTCGACGATCAGCGGCGCGCTGCGCAGCCGCGACACCAACCTGATGATCGGGGCCATCCGAGCCCTCGGCATCGACGTCGAGGGCACCGGCGCCGAACTGGTGGTTCGCGGCACGCTGGACCCGGGTTCACAGGCCCGCATCGACTGCGGCCTGGCGGGGACGGTATTGCGGTTCGTCCCGCCGCTGGCGGCATTGAGCAACGCGGTCGTCGAATTCGACGGCGACGCGCAGGCCAGAGCACGGCCGATCGCTCCCCTGCTCGACGCGATGCGCGGCCTCGGCGTCGACATCGAGGGCACCGGGCTGCCGTTTTTGGTGCACGGCCGTGGCGCCGTCGCGGGCGGCACCGTGCACATCGACGCCTCGGGCTCCTCGCAGTTCGTGTCGGGCCTGCTGCTCTCCGGCGCCGCGTTCACCAATGGCCTGACCGTCGTGCACACCGGCACGTCGGTGCCCTCGGCGCCGCATATCGCGATGACGGTGTCGATGCTGCGCGACGCCGGTGTCGACGTCGAGGACTCCGTGCCCAATCAGTGGCGCGTGGCACCGGGACCGATCGCGGCCCGGCACTGGGACGTGGAACCGGACCTGTCCAACTCGGTGCCGTTCCTGGCAGCGGCGGTCGTCACCGGCGGCGCGGTGGGCATCACCGGGTGGCCGTCGGCGAGCGTCCAACCCGCCGACACCATCCTGAGCATTCTCAAGCTGCTGGGCTCGACTGTGCACCACGATGATTCGCGGCTCGAGGTGCGGGGCCCCACCGGTGGTTTCCAGGGATTCGACGTCGACCTGCACGACGTCGGCGAGCTGGCCCCCGCGGTGGCGGCGCTGGCCACCCTGGCCGCGCCGGGCTCGGTGTCGCGGCTGACCGGCATCGCCCACCTGCGTGGCCACGAAACCGACCGACTCGCGGCGCTGCGCGCCGAGATCACCGGGCTTGGCGGCGAGTGCACAGAAACCGACGACGGCCTGGTGATCACCGCCGTTCCGCTGCACGCCGGCACCTGGCACTCCTACGCCGATCACCGAATGGCGATGGCGGGAGCCATCATCGGGCTGCGGGTGCCCGGGCTCACCGTGGAAGACATCGCCACCACAGCCAAGACGCTGCCGGAATTCCCACAACTGTGGACCGAGATGGTGGGGGTCGGTTGAGCCCACGCGAGTACGACGAGTCCGACGTCAAGATCCGGTCGGGCCGTGGCTCGCGTCCGCGCACCAAGACCCGTCCCGAGCACGCCGACGCGGTGTCCGGCATGGTGGTCACCGTCGACCGCGGCCGGTGGGGCTGCGTACTCGGCGACGATCCAGACCGCCACGTCACCGCGATGCGGGCCCGCGAACTGGGCCGCACTCCCATCGTCGTCGGCGACCAAGTCGATGTCGTCGGTGACCTGAGCGGGCGCCCCGACACCCTGGCCAGGATCGTGCGCCGTGGCGAACGGCGAACGGTGTTGCGCCGCACCGCCGATGACACCGACCCCACCGAGCGGGTGGTGGTCGCCAACGCCGACCAGCTGCTGATGGTGGTCGCGCTGGCCGATCCCCCGCCCCGTACCGGGTTGGTGGACCGGGCGCTGATCGCGGCCTACGCCGGCGGGCTGCGACCGATTCTGTGCCTGACCAAGACCGACCTTGTGGCTCCCGACGAATTCGCTGAGCAGTTCCTGGATCTGGACCTCACCCTGATCACCGCGGGACGCGACGACCCGCTCGACGAAGTGCAGCAACTGCTGACCGGTCAGGTCACCGTGCTACTGGGCCACTCCGGGGTCGGCAAGTCCACGCTCGTGAATCGTCTTGTGCCGCAGGCAGAGCGCGCCACCGGCGAAGTATCCGGTGTAGGCAAGGGCAAACATACCTCGACGCAATCGGTGGCGTTGCCGCTGCCCGGCGGCGGCTGGGTGATCGACACTCCGGGGATCAGGTCGTTCGGGCTGGCCCACATCGAGCCCGATGACGTGCTGCGGGCGTTCTCCGATCTGGCTGAGGCGATCGAAGACTGCCCCCGCGGTTGCGGGCACCTCGGCCCGCCCGCCGATCCTGAATGTGCGCTGGATGCGCTGACCGGCGCGGCAGCGCGTCGGGTGGCGGCGGCCCGCCGGCTGCTCGCCGCTTTGTCAGAAAGTGCGGCATATTGATAGGTGTTTGCAACACCAATCGAGAGGGCACGCCGCAGACATGAGCACAGCTTCCCAAGTCCCGAACCTCACCCTCAACGACGGCACCAAGATTCCCCAGCTCGGCTTCGGCGTCTTCCAGATCCCGCCCGACGAGACGGCGAGCGCGGTGCGCACCGCACTGGAGATCGGCTACCGCCACATCGACACCGCCGAGATGTACCAGAACGAAAAGGGTGTCGGACAGGGCATCCGCGATTTTGGCATCGATCGCGGTGAGGTCTACATCACCAGCAAGCTCAACAACGGCTTCCACAAACCCGACGATGCGCGGCGGGCGTTCGACGCCACCATCGAGGCGCTGGGCTTCGACTATGTCGACCTGTTCCTCATCCACTGGCCGCTGCCGACGCTGTACGACGGCGACTTCGTCTCTACGTGGAAGACGTTGGAGGAGTTCAAGAATGACGGCCGGGCCCGCAGCATCGGCGTCTCCAACTTTCAGATCCATCACCTGGAGCAGCTGGCGCGCGACACCGAGACCGTGCCCGCGGTCAACCAGATCGAGGTGCACCCGTATTTCACCAACGACGAGCTGCGCGCCTACGGCATCGACCACACCATCCTTACCGAGGCGTGGTCGCCGATCGCACAGGGTGCGGTCCTCGGCGACCCGGTGATCGGCCAGATCGCCGAGCGGCTCGGCAAGAGTCCGGCCCAGGTGGTACTGCGCTGGCATATCGAGCGCGGCGACATCGTGTTCCCGAAGTCCGTTACCCCCGAACGGATCAAGGAGAACCTCGAGATCTTCGACTTCGAGTTGGGCGACGACGATATCGATGCCATCACCGCACTGGACAAGGGCGAGGACGGCCGTCGCGGCCCCAACCCGGACACCTTCGACTACATCCCGTAGGCCGGCTGGCCGTCGAGTGTGCGGGCCGGGTTTCGACTGTGCGCCCAGGGCGGCAGATCTGCGCTTCCCGCGCCCTGGACGCACACTCGGCGCCGTAGGCGCACTGTCGATGTAGAACCTAGGCGGCTTTGGCCGCGCGCCTGGTCCGCCGCTTCTGGCGCGCCGTGGCGATCGCGGTCTTGAGCCCCCGCTTGCGGCCGGTGGCCGGATCCACGCCGGCGTAACCCGATTCGAGCTCGGCGAACATCCGCTCGCTGCGCGTCTCGGGTGCGTCGTCGACGGTGTCGCGCAGGTACTTGTCCGGCAGCGACAGCTTGGCGATCGTGCGCCAGGTCT